>NZ_JBHZBX010000003.1:0-320991 GCF_042755165.1 Nocardia sp. NPDC059177
TGACTGGTAGTAGCGGTTCGATAACCGCCCACAACTCATCATCCACGATCCACGGCGCCGCCACGGCGAAACATACTGCACGACAGTGGGTCTCATCGCTACCTGACCGAACCTGTTAGGGGCTCCTAGCTCGGTGACGCCGTGGTGCTGGCTGGGCTCGAATCCTAACGAGTATCGTGCCACCAGTGGCGATCTCGACTTCTGACCCGATGATGGGTGGTATGAAACACCTGCGTCAAGAATTATTGACTTCCGGAGTCGCGTCAGAAGATGAGATCATGGGATGTTCGGTCAGCGAAATAGAAGAGGTGTCTTCCAGCGCTGGTTCATTTCGCCTTCCAGATCAGTATCTTGCGTTCTTGCAAGCAATGGGCAGGAGAGCCGGAAAACTGTTCGAAGGCACCGACATCTTCTATCCCAGATCGCTGGGAGCCCGAGAAGCCGCGATCGATGTTGCCAGCGGGGACGGCGAGTCGCTGTCTCTCGAAAATCGATTCTTCTTCGGCTATCACCAAGGTTACAAGGTATATTTCTTCGAACCTGACTCCCCCGCAGTATTTACGTATCAAGAAGGTCACCCGGAGGTCCGAATGCTTGCAAAGTCCTTGCCAGCCTTTCTCCAACACGCACTGGAGATACGGGTGTCAGCAGAGAAGTGAGAGACACTTGCCGGTGGGCCGACGCCCAATTGATGAGACTGCCCTGAATGGCTCTCGACCACATGGTGGCGGTCGCAACAGATCGAAGCGTGTCAGAAATTGCCGCATTGGTGAAATCGATCTGCCTCTCGGATGAAATTTCCGATCGGGCAACTACAGACAGCCTCATCGATGGTGTTTCGGTTCGACGTGGGTTGTACATTCGCGTCAGCGCCAGCCGATCTCCAGCCTGGGGAGACCCCATAGAGGAGCAATTCGGATTCAAACCGACAGTATCGATCTTTTTCAGATTAAACAAGGCTGAAAGCCTGGATGCTCAAGTCACCGACATGTTGTTCATCGCAACCAAACTGCTCGCGGCAACATCTGATGACATGATCGTATATTTCTTGGAGTCCGGCGATGTTTGGGCGATTCGCCGTGCGGGCAGCCTCGAAATAAATTCAGCCCCCTTTATGTGGACACCTGAGCGCACCGAAATGCTGCACCAATCGTACGCCCTTATGTCGTACGCTCTATGAAGCGACTGGCCGAGCGCCAGTGCCGCCTCGCGTAGGTGCTTTCGTCGTCGACTGTGATCACATCGCAGATGCCGACCAGTGTGGGTGGCATCTCGGCGCCGAGATGCTGCCGATGAGGTACGAAAACCGCTTCGGCGCTGATTCGCCGGACGATGGCGATGAGTCCGGTGAGGGGGTCGACCGTGCGAGCGGTGAACACGATGGTCTTGGCAAGGTCGTAGCCATACCGCTTCGCCAGCGATCGGATGCGGATCTCGTCCCAGTCCTGTGCCGCGCCGGACAGGTCGGAGCGGAGGTAGCCTAGAGCGATGGGTTTCATCCTGGGATCACCGATCGCGGCACGTCGAGCATGGCCCGTCCGGAAGAGGTCTTCGTGTAGGCGTGGCCGGACAACGAGAGTTCCCAGGCTTGCCGGTGCGGTGGTTGCCGGAGGAACCCGATGTGGTGCAGCACTCGCAGCGCGCGTCTTGTTCGCCGGATGGAGAGCCCGGTGTCGGCGGCGATCTGGCGATCGGTGAGTTGGCCTCCGGGTTGCAGAATACGGAGGACAAGTGCTTGGTCAAGGATGGCGGTCATCGACGATTCCCCCCGGCCAGTCTTGTTCTCGCATACGCGCGAGCTGTCTGCCTGTAGATCACGTCGCCCCCTTCGCGGCTGGTCATGCACGTGATCTGAAGGTATTGATCCGAGCGGGGCACCTGAACTATGTTCGGGACACTCCGCTGGACATTTCAAAGGTGCTGGTATGTCCGGGAAATGGGCCGTATGGTTCGAGCATGTCCCACCGCTTGGAATCGGCGATGCTACGCGCGCGACTGGATTCGGTTGCGTTGGCTGAGGCTGTCGGTGTCGACGTGAAGACCGTCAATCGGTGGCTGGCCGGTCGCGTCCCGCATCGGCGGACACGGTCGGTGGTCGCGCGGGTGCTGGGTGAGACCGAAGATCTGCTGTGGCCCCAGACGCGCCCTGATCTTGCAGCGGGAACAGCGGCGACGGCTGAGGTGCTGGGTGCGTTCGCCCACCGCGCGGACATGCCCAATGAGCTGTGGACCTCGCTGCTCCTCGGGGCAAGCGAGCAGATCGACATCGCCGGATACGCGTATCCCTTCGTTCTGGAGCTCCTGCCGGACGCGGCAGACATCCTCGCGGAGAAGTGCCGTAGGGGTACTCGCGTCCGGTTGGCGTTCGCCGACCCGCACTGTCCCCATGTGGCCGAGCGTGATGCGTTGGAGCAGATGAACGGAACCCTCGCCGGCCGAATTCGCAACGCGCTCAGCATGTTGGGACCACTGACCGACACGCCAGGGTGCGACGTCGGACTGCACACGAGCCACCTCTACAACTCGGTGTTCCGGTTCGACGACCAGATGATCATCACGCCATACCTTCTCCGGGCGCGCGGATATCAGCACCCGGCGCTGCACCTGCGGAAGCTGTCGCCGCACGGGATCTTCTCCTCGTTCGCCGAACAGTTCGAACAAATCTGGGGTTCGGTAACCCCCTACACACAAGGGTTTTCGCATGGCCTCACGGCGTGACTACTACAAAGATCCGGGTGCGCCGAAGGCCAACAGTCTGATTCCCGGCGCATCGGTTCTGGTCACGGACAGCGCGGGCCGAATCTTGATGCAGCGCAGGGGTGATTCGGGCAACTGGTCATTGCCGGGCGGAGTGATGGAGATCGGGGAAACCCTCGCACAGTGTGCGGTTCGCGAGACGAAGGAAGAGACCGGGCTCGACGTCGAGATCACGGGGTTGTTGGGAATCTACACCGATCCCGAGCATGTGATCGAGTACGGGGACGGTGAGGTGCGGCAGGAGTTCGCCGTTACCTATCTCGGCCGGGTGGTGGGCGGCGAGGTCTCGGTGAGTAGCGAATCGACTGAGGTTCGGTTCGTTGAGGTGGGCGAGCTGGCGGATCTCCCCGTGCATCCGACTGTTCGATTGCGCATCGCCCACTTCGAGGATGGCAGAGCAACGCCTTACCTCGGATGAAGCATGCGGCTTTCACCCCAGCACCGGCAGGTCGGCGATGTGGACGAGTTCGATGCCCTGGCTGCGGGAGACCAGGGTGCCGCGGCCGGGGGGCATCTTGCTGGGGCGGACGTCGCCGATCAGTTTTCCTTCGTCGCGGGAGCCGCTCATGATCAGGGTCTGGACGGACAGGTTCTTCATCGCGCCGAGGATCGGGTCGTAGAGGGCGCGGGACGCGCCGCCGATGCGGCGGGTGACTACCAGGTGGAGGCCGATGTCGCGGGCTTGGGGTAGGTACTCCAGCAGGGGGGCGAAGGGGTTGCTGGAGCCGGTGACGACCATGTCGTAGTCGTCGACCACGATGTAGATCTCGGGGCCCGACCACCAGCTGCGTTCGCGCAGCTGCTGCTGGGTGATGTCGGAGCCGGGGATGCGTTTGGCGAGGTAGCCTGCGACTTCCTGGATCATCGGGCCGCAGGTCTGTGAGGAGGTCGAGTAGCCGGCCAGTTGATCGCCTTCGAGCACGCCGAGCATGGTGCGGCGGTAGTCGATCAGGATCACCCGGGCCTGGTCGGCGGTGGACTGTTCGGCGATGCCCATCACGATATTGCGCAGCAGTGTGGTCTTGCCGCATTCGACGTCGGCGAAGGCCATGAAGTGCGGTTCGAGACCGAAATCCAGGACCAGTGGCTGCAATTCGGATTCGCCGAGGCCGACGACGATCTTGGTCCGGTCCAGGACGACGCCCTGTTCGCGCGCGGCGGCGACGACCGGGTCACGCGGGAAGCTCAGCGGCAGCATTCGCACTTCGGGTGCGCGCCTGCCCGGGTAGAGGGCGATGAGTTCTTCCTTGGCGCGGGTGACACCGTCGGCGACGGTGGCCGCGGTGGAGTCGGAGTCGTAGCGCGGCAACGCGATCAGCATGTGCAGCTGGTCGGGGGTCAGGCCGCGGCCGGGCCTGCCGACCGGAACCTGGTGCGCGGTGCGGCGATTCATCTCCGAGTCGCCGGGGTCGCCGAGGCGCAGTTCGAGCCGGGTGCCGATCTGGTCCTTGACGATCGGGCGGATCTCGGCCCAACGCGAGGCACCGAGCACGAGGTGCACACCGAACGAAAGGCCCTGGGTGGCAATGGCATTGATCAACGGTTCCAGGAGGTCGAACTCTTCGCGGATCGCGCCCCAGCCGTCGATCACCAGGAAGACGTCACCGAACTGATCGGCGGCCAGCGGGTCACCGGCGGGCGCGGTGGTGCCGTTGATCTGGCGGGCCTCCAGTGCGGAGAACTTGCGCCTGCGGAACTCGGCCATCGACTCGATACCGAGTTCGGCGAAGCGTTCCTCGCGCTGGCGCATGAGAGTGGTGAGCTCGGCGATGGTGCGGCGCACCCGGTCACCGTCGAGGCGGCCCGCCACCGAGCCGACGTGCGGGATGCCGACCAGACCGGCCATGCTGCCGCCACCGAAGTCCAGGCAGTAGAACTGCACCTGTTCGGGGGTGTGGGTGGCGGCCGCGGCCAGGATGATGGTGCGCAGCGTGGTGGACTTGCCGGACTGCGGACCGCCGACCACCGCGACATTGCCTTGCGCGCCCGCCAGATTGATGGTGAGCACATCGCGGCGCTGCTCGTAGGGCTTGTCGATCACGCCGATCGGCATCCACAGCTGACCGTGCCGGTTCACCGGTGAACGCCAATCCGGGTCGGGCAGCAGCATATCGGCGGTGGGCGACTCCTCGAGCGGCGGCAGCCAGACCTCGTGGGCGGGCCTGCCGTGCCCGGTCAGCCGCTTGACCACGACATCGAGCAGCGAGTCCGGGATGCCCTCCTCGGCGACCGGACCGCTGGGCGGGGGCGGCGGGAGTTCCGGCCTGCCGCGCAGGATCGGATCCTCCTCCGGCGCCGCGGGCTCCTCGACCTCGACCGGCGCCGCGGTGAACACCACCATCCGCTGCCCGCCGACGGGCGCGCCGTCGTCGTCGACGACCGAGCCGACCGGGGCGACGTACGGACCGGAGACATAGCTCGCGTTGAACCGGAGTGGTTCGGAGGCATCACTTTTCAGGTAACCCGCACCGGGCACGCTGGGCAGGTGATAGGCGTCGGTGATGCCGAGCACCGCGCGGGATTCGTTGGCCGAGAAGGTGCGCAGACCGATCCGGTAGGACAGATGCGATTCCAGGCCGCGCAGCTTGTTCTCCTCGAGACGCTGCGAGGCCAACAGCAGGTGCACGTGCAGCGAGCGGCCCAGACGGCCGATCATCACGAACAGTTCGGCGAAATCGGGTTTCTGCGAGAGCAATTCGGAGAACTCGTCGACCACGACGAACAGCGCGGGCAGTGGATCGAGCGGAACGCCCGCGGCCCTGGCCTTCTCGTAGTCGTTGACATTGGCGTAGTTGCCCGACGAACGCAGCAACTCCTGGCGGCGGTTCATCTCACCGGCCAGCGCGTCCTTCATGCGGTCGACCAGGGAGAGCTCGTCCTCGAGGTTGGTGATCACGGCCGCGACGTGCGGCAGCGAGTCGAGACCGAGGAAGGTCGCGCCACCCTTGAAGTCGACGAGCACCAGGTTGAGCGCGTCCGGTGAGTGCGTGGTCACCAGCGAAAGCACCAGTGTGCGAAGGAATTCCGACTTGCCCGAACCGGTGGCGCCGATGCACAGGCCGTGCGGGCCCATACCGTTCTCGGCCGATTCCTTGATGTCGATCTCGACCGGGGTGCCGTCGGGGGTGATGCCGATCGGCACGCGCAACCGTTCGCGCGCGGTGCGCGGGCGCCACACCCTGGCCGGGTCGATCTGGGCGGCGTCGGGAATGCGCAACAACGCCATCAGGCCGGGGTCGCTGGTGGTGCCCTCCCCCAGGCTGACGATCTGCGCGGCCGTGGCGAGCCGGTAGCGGGCCAGCGCGCGGGCGAAGGACTCCGCCTCGGCGACACTGACCTCGTCGGCGGTGGCGAAGCGTTCCACCCCGGCGGCGCTGCGCGCCGAGACCGCGCCGTCGCCGACCACCAGCTGCAGGCCGCGCCGGGCCGCCAGCCCGTGTTCGGGCGCGGTCAGGTCGAGCACGGTCACCGAGTCGAGGCCGGATTCGCTGATGATGCGTTCGTTGCCGCTGATGTAGCCGTCGTCGATCACCACCACCACGTGCAGCCTGCCCTGGGTGGGCTGCGGGTTGCGCATGAACCGGCCGCGTTCCATCAGCTCGAGCTGGAGCGCGGATTCGAGCTCGCCGAGCGAGGTGTACATCATCCTGGCCGAGCCGAGACTGTCGCGGGCCGACGGATGCTGCACGTGCGGAAGCCATTTCGCCCAGGCCCAGTGGGTGTCGGGATCGGCGCAGACAATGGCGACGACCAGGTTGTCCGGGCCGTGGAAGGTGGTCAGCTCCATCACCATGGCGCGCACCAGTTCGCGGCCCTCGTCGATGTCGCCGCCGATATTGATGGCGGGGAACGCGCGCAGCGAGACCGCGGTCGGCAGCTCGTGCACCACCGAATGGGTGCGCACGAAACGGCGCAACGCCACGGTCGAGACCGGTTCCAGGTCCTCGAGCGGGCCGGTTTCCGGGCGGGCCAGTTTGGTGGCGAGGCGGTGGCTGCCGACGCCGACGCGCACGTGCCCGAAATCGGGGTCGTTGGGGCGGCGTTCCCACATCCGCCTGGTCCCGATCAGCGAGGGCAGATCGGCCGGTTCGGGGTGACTCCAGCCGAGCGTCTCGAGCTGCTTGACGCCGGTGCTGCGCACGTCCTTGCGCACCTGGTCGAGGTAGCGGAAGTAGTCCTTGCGTTCCTCGTTGAGCTCGACGGCGCGCTTGGGGCCGCCGCCGCGCATGCCCGCCATCATGCCGACCATCGACATGAGCATCATCATCGGGAACATCATCATCATCGGATTGGCCAGCAGATTGCGGCCCATCGAGACCATCATCGCGATCATGCCGATCACCGCGATCACCATGATGACCGGCATCAGTTTCATCAGCAGCGGCGACGGGATGGCGCGCTGGATCTCCGGTGGCGGGGTGAGCGCGACTTCACCGCCCGGTGCGCGCGGCGGCGCGATCCGGGGGCGACGGACGAAACCTTCGGTGGCCATCGATCCCTCTACTACTCGAATTCCTGGTTGAGATCGGCACTGCGCCTGCGGAACGGGAAACCGAACGCGGCGCCGATACCCAACGCGGCCAACAGAGTCAGCGCGCCGATGATCGCGACCCGGCGCGGGCGCGGGTCCGGTTCGGGACCCGCGTAGGGCTGCGCCAGCGGATGCCCGACATCGGCGCCCTCGCTCGGCGCCTCGGCGGGCAGCGGGGCGGTGAGCGCGGCGAGCGGGTCGATCAGGCCTGCGCCGATGGCGTCGTCGCGGCCACGGCCCGGTGCGTGCGCGGTGCGGGTGATCCGCTCGATCACCTGCTGCGCGGACAGTTCCGGAAAGCGCGCGCGGACCAGCGCGGCCAGGCCGGACACATACGGTGCGGCGAAACTGGTGCCGTCGACCGGCTGCACACCGTTCATGGTCTGCACGCCGTCGACCAGGCCGGTGCCGCCGGGCTTGCTGTCCAGGGAGACGATATTGCGCCCGATCGCGGCCACCCCGATCCACGGTCCGCGCAGCGACAGCGCCGACGGCGTGCCGTCGGCGTCGACCGAGCCGACCGAGAGCACATACGGGGTGAACCAGGCCGGTGACGGCACGGTGGTCACCGAACTCCAGCCCGACCCCTCGTTCTGGGTGCCGCATGGCCCGCCCTGTTCCACGTTGCCGGCCGCCGCCACGACCACCACATTGCGGTCGTAGGCGTATTTCACGGCGGCGCCGAGGGAACCGTCGGCGGTGTCGGAACCGGCTGAGGTGCAGGCGACTTCGGAGATGTTGATCACCGTCGCACCCATGTCGACCGCGCGGACGACGGCGGCGGCCAGGGTGAGCACGCTGCCGTAGCCGTCGCTGCGCAGGGCGCCGGGAGCCCGCTCGCCCTGGCGGTCCTTGGCCTCGTAGGCGAGGCTGAGCTGGCGGATGGTGAGGATCTCGGCCTCGGGGGCGACCCCGGCGAACGCGTCGTCGGGTGACGGTCGCGCCGCGATGATCCCGGCCACCAGGGTGCCGTGGCCGTCGCAGTCGACGGTGCCGTCGGAATCGCTGACATAGTCGCCACCGGCCTGGAGCGCGGGCAGGCGCGGATGCCGGTTCACGCCGGTGTCGATCACCGCCACCTTCTGGCCTGCCCCGCGGCTGAACTGCCAGGCCGACGGCAGATCCAGCACCCGCTGCGCCATCGGCGGCTCACTCGGCGCGCTACCGCGCAGCACCGGCGCCGCGCACAGTTCACGCTGCTCGGTGGGCTCGAGCGGAGCGGGCCGACCGCTCAGCGCGACCGCCGCCTCCAGCGCGACCGGGTCGATCCGGGGCGGGGCGATGGCACCGGCAGGCGCCGGGAAACCGGCGACCGCGCCGAGCACGGTCGCCGCGCAGGTCAGCCGGAACAGCGTGCGCCGCAAGGGGGTGCGGGTCATATGTTGCGAGCGGTCGAGTACACGTCCATGATCCACAGCGCCAGCGGGATCATGGTGATGATCAGCAGGTATTCGAAGATCTCGATCATCCGCCTGGTCACCGGGGTCACCTCGAGATGCGGGCCGACGACACCGAAGGCGATCACCGCGCCCGCGGTCACCAGCAGCAGTGCCACCGCGGCGAATTCGAACGAATCGTGGCCCAGGCCCAGACCGGTGAACAGCGCGAGCACGATGAGCGTGCCCGCGGTGATCAGGGTGGCCGCCTGCACCAGATCGGCATAGGACCGCCCGCGCAGGCACAGCACGATCGCGGTGACCGCGGCCAGCGCGACGCCGCCGGAGTGGAAGGGACCGAACGGGTCGGCCGCGCCGACCGCGCCGATCAGCGCGGCCACCGCGCAGGCGACCACGAGCCCGGTCTGGAGCTGATTGGCCACCCGCGCGCGTTCGCCGAGGCCGGCGGCCGAGGGCAGCGCGATCGCGCCGACCGCGCCGATGCCCTCGATGGTCGGGCGCTGTTCGTGGTCGGCCGGGTCGATCGCGCCACCGGCGGTGGGCACCGGCGGAATCGGCAGCCGGGCCCCCGCCGCGGCCAGCCGTGGCACCGACGACAGCAGCACCACCGCGGCGACGAGCACCCCGGCGAACAGCTTGGCCAGCCCCGGATGCCAGATCAGATAGACAGTGCCCGCGATCGCGCCGAACACACTCAGGGTGATCGCCGCGGCGAACAGCCCGGCGCCGATCCCGGTGACCCGATAGCCGATCACCGCCGCGACCAGCAGCAGCACACTGCCCAGCAGTACTTGCCCGGCGCCCAGCGCACCGGGCACCACCAGCGCGCCACCGCCGAACAGCAGCAGCAGCGCGTCCAGCGAAAGCCAGTTGGCGGTAATCGGATCCGCGAATTTGCGCGCGGCGATCCCGGCCGCCGCCGAGGCGGCGATCCCGCACCCGAGCAGCGCGAACGCAGGCAGCAACGGATCGCTATCGGCCCGTGACACGGCGAGCACACCGAGCGCGGCGAGAATGGCCAGGGTCGCGATCATCAGCCCGGTCCAGCGGGCCGCCGACCCGGACCAGCCACGGAACTCGCCTGCGGTGAGCCGGGATACGGCGTCGATGACGTCGTCGAAGAGCGCGGGCGACTCCTTGCGGGTCACCGGGCTCAGCACCAGCAGTTCGCCGTCGTAGACCTCGGCTTCGGTGAGGGTGCGGCTGGGCGCCAGCGGGTCCTGCCCGAGCCGGGCCAGCGTCCAGTGCTGGGCGCGGACGGGAGCGGTGTCCTCGTCGCCGTCGGGCAGCCGCGGATCGCGGGACCGGATCAATGCCACCAGGTCGCCGATGAATCCGGCGATCGGCACCGTGGCTGGTAGGCCGATGTCGAGCTGCGTATCACCCCCGATCACTGAAACTCGGCATAGTTCGGGCTCATTGCCTAACAACGTCGACACCAGTGATGAACTCTCAGTCGTAGCTGACTACTTCCGTTGCGACCACACGGCAGCGTTACCTAATCTAACGGACAGGGCAAACCGGCGCGATCGAAGTCTCGAGTGCCGGATTGAACAACAGCTGTCCACCAGAGGAAGATTTCGGGGTCCGACACGATATGCCAGACATTCGCCAGGCTCAGCGCGCCTTCGACGCCGGCATCCTCTCGCTCGGTCTGTCCATCGACGGGCAGGAGTCCGCGCGCGACGACGAGTACGCGAAGCTGGCGTTCCAGCGCGCGACGGAATGGGATTCGTCGATGTGTGACGCGTGGCTGGGCCGCGCGGCGGCCGGCGAAATCACCAAAGAGGTGCTGTTCCACCTGCATCGAACCAGTCTCGACTCGCTCGGCCGCGAACAGCGCAGGCTCGGCCTCGCCCCGCGGGCGATGGCGGGACGGTTCCTGCCCGGCCTCTACATCGACTATCCGCTCTCCGGTCTCACCGAGATCTGGCTGGCCTGGGCCTCCCAGCTGATCGCCGACCAGGACTACGAGCAGGCCGAGCAGGTGCTCGACCAGCTCGCCGAACTGCGCCGTGGCCGCGCCGAGGATCCGGACAAGCAGATCGACGACCGGATCAGCGCCTACATCCGCGGCATCCTGCACTACAACACCCAGCGCTGGCCCGATGTGATGACCGTGCTGGCCGGTTCGGCCGACTGGAAGGACCCGTACCTGGCCACCGGCGCGAACGTCATGGTCGGCACGGCCTGCGCGCAGCTCGGGCTGTTCGGCGAGGGAATCCGGCGGATGGAACAGGCCGAGGCAGGCCCGATTCCGTCGGCCAAGTTCACCGCCATGTACAACCGTGGCCTGTGCCTGCGGGAATCGGGCAACGAGGCCGAGGCGCAGAAGCTGTTCGAGCAGGTCTACTCACAGCTGCCCGATTTCGCCGCCAACACCAATGCCATGCGGGACCGCACCTTCCGGATCGTGGTCACCAGCCGCGAGGTGATCGACGCGCGCACCGACAAGTGGGATCCCACCTCGGCGCCGACGCTGGCCGCGATGAACGACGCCGCCGCCGAGGACCGCGCCAAAACCGTGCTGGCCGAAGCCAGGGCGCAGCTCGACAAGCAGGTCGGCCTGGCCTCGGTGAAGAACCAGGTGGCCAAGCTGCAGTCCTCGGCGCAGCTGGCCAAGATCCGCGCGGGCAAGGGCCTGTCGAGCCAATCCCGTGGCCAGCACCTGGCTTTCACCGGGCCGCCCGGCACCGGTAAGACCACCATCGCGCGCGTGGTCGCCAAGATCTACTGCGGTGTCGGGCTGTTGAAGACCGACAAGGTGGTCGAGGCCAAGCGGGTCGACTTCGTCAGCCAGAATCTCGGTGGCACCGCGATCAAGTCCGAGAAGCTGATCGACAGCGCGATGGACGGTGTGCTGTTCATCGACGAGGCCTACACGCTGATCCAGACCGGTCTGTCCGGCGGTGACGCGTTCGGCCGCGAGGCGGTGGATACGCTGCTGGCGCGCATGGAGAACGACCGCGACCGGCTGGTGGTGATCATCGCCGGGTACGACGGCGAGATCGACCGGCTGCTGGCCGCCAACGACGGTCTGGCCTCCCGTTTCGCCAAGCGCCTGCAGTTCCCCTCCTACACCGCCGCCGAACTCGGCCAGATCGGCGAGATCGTCGCGAGTGGACGCGATTCGCAGCTGGCACCGGCGGCGCTGGACACCCTGATCCAGACCTGCCAGTACCTCTACGACCTGGAGAGCACCGATCAGAGTGGGCAGCCGCGTCGTGGCGTCGACCTGGCGGGCAACGGCCGCTTCATCCGCAATGTGATCGAGGCCGCCGAGGAGGAACGCGAGTTCCGGCTCGCCAACACCGACGGCATCGACCTCACCGAGGTCGACGACGATGTGCTGATGCGGATCGAGGAAGAGGACATGCACACCGCTCTCGCCGGGATCATCGCCACCCTCAATGTGGGTGACGTCCCGAACCTGAGCTGACGGCCGGCTACCTCGACCCGGTCGGCAGCGAATCGTAGCTGGTCAGTGCGTCTTTCGCGGACAGGGTCGGGCCGGGGACCAGCTGACCGATCACCGACCACGGCGCCAGGCGCGGGGTGTCGCCGAGGCCGAGCACGGCCGCGGTGGCCGCGTCGGGGATGCCGTAGCGAATCCCGTTGTCGGCCACATAGAACAGCGACTCGCGCCGCAGACTCCCCGGCTCGGCCCCGGTGACCTGCACGTACTCACCGGTGCCCGGCGGCAGGTAGACCGCGTCCATCCGGTCGCCGGTGCCGTCGGCGGTGGCCAGGGCGACCGGCTTGGCCGCGTCCGGCAGGGGCAGTGTCATGCCGGTCAGCATTGTCACAGTGGCGCGTTCGTCCGGGCCGTCCACCGACTTGCCCTGCGCGGTGGCCATGCCGGGGTCCTTGGCCCAGTGCACGCAGGCGACCGGGGCGTCCTCGGCGGTGAGGATGCGCGGGCGCCGCTCGGGGAAATCGTCGACCGGCAGGGTGTGCAGCATCGGCACCTGGTCGAGCGCGTCCGGTGCCAGGGCAGCGATCTCGCGCATACCGCGCGAATCGGCGTTGCGCAGCAGGTCGGCGGTGAACTCCGAGACCTGCTGCACGCCGTCGGCAAGCACCACGTACATGGTCTCCTGGCCGGCGGTCTGCACCCCGGTGACCGAGATGATGCCGCCGATCGGCACATTCGACAGTTTGCCGGGGCCTGGTTCGCCTGCGCGGTCGATGACGGGGACCGTCAGCGGCGGTGCCTGGGTGGTCGCGCCGAGCACGGCACTGCCGATCGGGCGGGCCTGCTGCTCGGTGATCCCGAGGGTGCGCGCGACCACGGAATTGTTCGGGTCGACCTCGGCTCTGGTGCCGCGATACACCAGGTAGGTCTTGTCGTCGCGGCGCACCAGCAGTGCGTCGTCGCCGCCGGTGACGTCGATCCGGTCACCAGTCTCGAGCGTGCCGATGATGGCGGTGGTGCGCCCGCCGGTGGCGCCGGACGCGCTGCCGGAGGCCGAGAGCTGGGTGGTCTCGCACAGCGTCCAGTCCGAGCGCGACCCCTGTCCGGAGCCGGGCATGGCCGCCGGTGCGCCGGGAATGCCGAGCAACGCGCCGCGGGGCAGCCCGCCGAGCTTGTCGTCCTTCACCGATTTCGGCGACTGCGCCTCGCCGGCGATCAGCCGGGCCGAGGCCAGATTGAGCACCGGATGAAGGGTCTTCTCCCCCTCTTTCGCCTCGACGACCACATACATGGCGCCGCTCTGCTTTCCGCTCACGATCAGCGCGTCACCGATCGAGCCCTGCGGTTTGAGGAAACCCAGGATGGCCGCCCCCGCCACGATGATCAGCCCGAGGACCGCGCCCACCATCATCGACCTGCTCTGCGACCGCATCGGATCGTGCAACATGCGCACGTCACGGCGGACCAGGGCATGATCGAGCCTGCGCAGCAGGAAACGATAACCATTGACCTGGGCTTTGGTTGTCAGCTGTGCCGGCACAGGGACTCCATTGCGTTGATCACCATCTCGTCGGACACGGTACCGTAATTCCGGAATTGTCCTTCACCATGAATCGACGGATGCCAAGCAGGGACAACGATTTTGAACAACAGTATGAACGCCGGGCGAACCGGCGGCGACAATGTCTACGACACACTGCGTGACCCGGAATTCTGGTTGTTCCGAATGTATCCACTGCGCGCCTGTGTGCCGGTCGCGGTGCTCGCGGCGATCGTGGCCTGGGTGCTGCTGGCCACCACCGATTCCGGGTACTGGGCGATCGGCGGGGCCGCGGCCGTGCTGCTGATCGGGCTGGTCCCGATCCGGCGTCGCCCGCCCGCGGTCCGTATCGGCGGCTGGCTCGGGCGCCGGGTGCGTGGCCGCACCGACACCCTCGACCGCGCCCCCGCCTTCGATGTGCCGCTGCCCGAGGGCGGCGGCTGCGGGGTGCGCTGGGACGGCGATCTGTTGCTGACCATGCTGCGGATCGATCCGCCGCCGGACAGCCTCACCCTGCTGCAACGCGGCGCGCTGAGCGCCGATCAGCTGCTGCCGCTCACCGAGGTCGCGCGCTGCCTCGACCAGTTCGACGTGGAGCTGGTGAGCATCGACGTGATCGCCACCGGCGCGCGCACCGCGGGCACCGGCGCCGCCGCGCACCTCTACGACCGGATCCTCGGCCCGCTGCCCGCCATCGCGCACCGCACCTGCTGGCTCGTGCTGCGCCTGGACCCGGTCGCCAACGCGGTCGCGGTGGACAAGCGCGGCGGCGGCGCGACCGGCGCCCTGCGCACCATGATCATCGCCACCCGTCGCGTCGCCAATCGCCTGGCCACCCACGGCATCGACGCCGCCGTGCTCACCGCCACCGAGATGAACAGCGCGGTGCGCGAACTGTCGCACGGTTTCGACCCGCTGCGGGTCACCGAGTCGACGCACGGCCTCGAATCCGAGTTCGGCAGGCACCTGACCCACTACCAGCTCACCGCGCCGATGATCGGCACCAACGGCCTGGCCGAGATCTGGTCGCTGCCCACCCTGTCGACCACCGTCACCCTGCGCCTGCACCCCGGCGCCCGCCGCGGTGGCCGCGCCGACGACACCGCAGGCACGGTCGTGATCAACGCCGTCGTCCGCTTCGACACCGCAGCCCCCTACGAGCAGGCCCCCCTGCCCGGCCTGCGCGAACTCCCCGGCAGCCAGCACCGCATCCTGCTCGACGCCCTGCCCATCGGCGCCGCCGACGCCCTCGGCGGCCGCGACGGCTACCGCGGCACCCTCACCGCCCTCACCGACATCGCCGTCCCCACCACCGGCTGCGGTCAGCTGATCGGCGCCGACGAACGCGGCCAGGGCATCGCCGTCCCGCTGATCGGCGCGGGCACCCGGCACGTGGACGTCATCGGCAACCTGGACCTGGCCCAGCAGGTCGTCCTGCGCGCCACCGCCCTGGGCGCCCACGCCATCGTCCACACCACCCGCCCCCAGGCCTGGCACTCCATGGTCGCCAACCTGGCCACCCCCCAACTACTCTCGATCGCCCCCCGCGCCGCAGGCGCCACCCCCCAATCCCCACCCGGCCCCCCACCGGCCCCCGCAGCCCCCTACCCCACCACCACCGTCCTGGTCTTCGACGGCATCCCCCCCACCGTCCACCTGGGCGGCGCCACCTTCATCGAAGTCCGCACCACCGAACGCGCCCCCGACTCGGTCCCCCCGGACGTCACCCTGATCCAGGACCCCCACGCCCCCAACCGAATCACCGTCCGCACCAGCACCGGCAGCGCGACGGTATCGATGGTGACAACCCCCGACGAAATGCACTACATCGGAGAATCCCTGGCAGCCCGCTGATCAGTCGGGCACTGCAAACCCACAGCGGCGCCCGACTATTCACGCCCGACCACAAACTCCCTCTGCACTACGCAGACGCCGCAGCGCTGGACAGCGGACATTCCAGCAGACCCGCCCAACAGACACCACAGCATCAGCACACAGCGGCCACGACGGCGGCAACGCAACCAACACCTAAGCAGCGCAAGCCTCGCGAGCACCCCAGCAGCGGAGCACAGCGGTCACCAGGTCCGCAACATCCCCACCAATCGCAACCCCCCACGGGCCGACCTCGAGGAGGCCCCGCCCGCGCAGCGGGCGTAGCGGCCAGGCCCGAGGAAAACGGGGCGTGACAAAGTGCCGAAGGCACAAGTCACGCCCCGTTTTCATCGGGACTCAAGAGGCCGCGCTCGAGCGCGCCAGCGCTCCTAAAAATCAGCGAAGCCGTCGCCGACCTTGCCGTCGGCTTCGAGGGCGCGGTTGAGCGCCGATTCGACCTGGGCGGCCAGCTTGTCGAGCTTGTCGAGGGTGTCGGTCAGCTCGGTGGTGACGTTGGTGTGCGCCGTGTCGAAGTTCGCGATCGCGTTGTCACCCTGCAGGTTGTTGCGGAAATCCGAAGCGGCGCCTTCGAGTTCGTCGATTTCGCCCTTCATCTTCCCGCCGTAGGTCTGCAGGTCGCTGAACAGTTCGTTCATCGCCGCGGGATCGTAAAGAATGGTCATGAGCTCAGTTCCTGTCGTTGGCGATTCGCGATCAGAGGTTGGTGTAGCTGCTGCCGCCGGTGGAGCCGCCGCCGCCGGACAGGCCTGCGCCGTCCATGTTCACGAGGGTGGACTTACCGGTGTTGACCGCGTCGGTCAGCCGGTCGAACTTCTTGTTGAGCGCGTCGGCCTCGTCGTGCCAGGCCTGGGCGACCTTCACGAATTCGTCCGAGGCGTCACCCTTCCAGCCGCGGAGCACGGCCTGGGCGGCGTCGTCGATCTGGCCGACCGACGTGCGGAGGTTGTTGATGGTGCCTTCGAGCTTGGAGACGACGCCGTCTACGCCGCCGGCTTCTACACCTACTGGTCCCTGAGGGGGCATGTGCCGAACCTTTCCTACTTGATGGTTGAAACGAGAGATGGCTAGTCGGGCCGCCACCCCCCACCGGGAAGCCCCTCGAGGAGCGCACCGACGGCCTGGGTGAGGCGGTGGTCGGTGCCCGGCGTGATGGTCGACCACACCTGCCCGTCGGGCGCCGTCATCGGCGCGACGACGATCCGGCCGCGCGCGGTGTCGTACACCGCGACCGCGCCAGGGGCTCGGGTGGTCAGCCCGTCGTGGTGGACGGCGGCGACGATCTCGGTGTAGCCATGGCAGGAGCCGAAGGCCGCACCGAGCACGGTCGCTCGATGCGCGGAGATGCCGAGCGAGTAGAGCGCGTCCACGTACTGGGAAGTTGTTTCGGCGGCGTCGAGCCGCGCGGCCAGGTCGTCGGCCGCGACGCTCACCCCGGAGACCTCGGCAGGCGCGCGGTGTGGCAGCGCGGCGAGCAGCAGGCGGGCGAGTTCGCTGTTCGAGCCCTCGACGGTGCTGGTGCTGATGTCGAAAGTGTCGCCACTGCGGACCGCACCCGCGTGGCCGGCACCCCGGCGGGCCACGCAGATCCGGCGCCGTTCGTCGTCGCCGTAGCAGCGGGCGACGAGTTCGGCGTCGGGTTGCGCGAGGATGCTCAGGGCATCGGCCAGTCCGGGTTCGACATCGCCGTAGGTGTCGAAGACGCCGGTCGCGGTGAGTTCGGCGACGGCGGCGTCGCGGGCGGCCTGCCAGGCGTCGAAGGTGTCCTGTTGCGGGCCGACCGCCAGGACCAACGGCAGGGTCTGGACGCCGAGCCGGTCGGCGACGGCCAGCAGCGAGTCGTTGGTGAGTGTGGTCATGGCCTGCCCTCCGCCGTCGCGGTGCCGCCGGTCTGCGGGGCGGTGCGGTCGGCGACGCCGAGCACTGCGGGCGCGGCCTGGATCTCGCCTTCGGTGACCAGGTGATCGTTTTCCTCGTAGGCGATTCCCGCGCGCGGGAATCGCGAGCTGGAATCCTGTCCGCCCGCGGCTGCCATGGCGCCGGGCACCATCGGCATGGCCCCAGCCGAGGGAGTGCTGACCGGTAGCGTCCGGGCGGTGGCGCCCGCGGCGGTGCCCTGCGCGAAGGTCGGCGCGTGGTAGGCGGTCCGAACCGGAGCGGCCAGCGCACCGAGACCGATCGGTGCCGCACCCGACACGACCGGAGTGCCCGGTGTACCTGGTGTGGTTTCCTCTTCGGTCGAATGCTCGCCCGCCAGTACCGCTTCCGCGACGATCGTCGGTGGCAGCACGTGCGCCCAGGGCGTCGCCAGCGGTTCGGTCGCCGCCTCGTAGCTGCGCATCACCCGCGAGGCAACGGCTTTGGCCATGTCGGCATCGGCATCGGTCTGCGCGGCGACGGCTTGGATCGGCGCGCCGAGCGCGGCGCCGACCTGTTCGAGAGCGTGCCGCATCGCGGTGATGGCGGCGATGTCGGCGGAGTTGGGCATGGCCAGGGCCGCGACCTCGTAGGCGAGCACCTGGGCTTGCAGCCGGGCAGCGTTCGCCGTGGCGGCGGCGGCGGTCTCGAGCAACCATTCGCGCAGTGTCGAGATCCGTTCCACCAGCTGCTCACTGTTGCCGGATTTCCAGGAGCCGCGCACGGTCTGTAGTACCTGTTCGTAGTCGAGCACGGCCGCGCCGAAGGCGGCGGCGAGCCGCATCCAGGCGGCGGCCGCCTCGGCCATCGGTAACGGTCCGGCACCGGTGGTGAGATCGGTGGCGAGTTTGTCGGGCTCGCGCGCCTCCCACACCACGCCGGTGAATCCAGGCTGCGGTGGTTCGATCATCAGCCGGTGAATCTGCTCGTGTTGTCGGTTTCCATCTGATCGAAGTCGCTGACTTGCGCGCGCAGCGCGGCGGCGAGCTTGTTCACCTCGTGCACACCGGCCTCACCCGCGGTCAGATAGTCCTGGGCGACGCCGTTGGTGGTGGTGGCGGCGCGGTCGGACACCTCGTCGAGACCGGCGGGCGCCACCTGCAGTGTCGGCGCTACCGCGGTCATCTCCGTGGTGAGCCGGTCGGCGATGCCGTCCAGCGCCGCCGCGGCCGCGCTCATCGAAGCCGCGTCGAATTCGAATGTGTTGTCCATCTGTCACTCCTGTCGTGGGTGCTACCGCGTCACAGTGAGAGTTCTTTGTCCGGTGGCGCTTCGGTGCTCACCGATTCCACGGCGCCGACCACCGGGGTCGCCACCCCGTCGAGCTGCCCGACAACTTCGTCACCGTGGTTGCCGGTCACCAACTGCGAGTGCACGGCTTCGTTGCCGCCACCGTCGACCGCGCGGGCCATCGGCGCGCCCGCCGCACCTGCCGCGCCGCCCATCGGCATGTACCCCGGCGACGAGCCGGTCGCCGAGGCCGTGGTCACACTGGCGCCACCGGCGGTGCCGCCGCTCACACCGCCGAGGCCACCCGCACCGCCGAGGCCGGCCGAGCGGCCCTGCCAAGGGCTCAGTGACGTCGAGGCCGCGCCCGCGCCGCCGATCGCGCCGACACCACCGATCACACCGCCGCCACCGCCTGCGGCGGCCAGGTTCTCGGTGGTCTCCGCGTCGGTGAGGTCGGTATCAGTGGTCGTCGTGTCGCCGGTGGTAGTCGTCGTGTCATCGGTGGTGCTGGTCGAGAGCGAACTCACCTGCTCGGCCAGCGAACTGATCGACGACACCGCGGTGCTCGCGGCGCTCATCAACGGCGAGACCAGGCTCATCAGCTGACTCAGCGACTCGGTGCTCGACTCGACACCGCTGGGCGCGTTGGTCACCGGGACCTTCTCGCCGGCCTGCGTCATCTCGACGGCGCGCATCACCATCTCGGCCTTGGTCTCGGCCGTGATACCCAGCCCCTCCGTCACCGCCTCCACGGTCGCCGCGATCAGTGCCGCCTGTCCGCCCGGCGTCGTCCCGGCGAGCGGGACGAGCACCGCCAAGCTGGCCGAGAAGCGCGCGATCAACGCGGTCATCAAGGAGGTGCCCACGGCGACATTGCCCGCGCCGTGGGTGAGGACCCCCTTCTCCGCGGTGCTCTGAGTGGCGAGCTCGGCGCCGTTGGCCGCCGCCGATGTCGCCTTGACCGTCGCGTCGGTGGCCGCATCGCTCTGCCACAGCTGCATCACCGCTTGCAGCGCCGTCGAACCCAGCGACATCGTCGTCTCCAGCACCGAGGTGATGGTGCTGAGCGCGTCGGCCGGGTTGATCGAGCTGATGCCGTCGGAGATGGTGCCGCCGAGGTCGCCGGACCCGAACGCCGAGGCCAGCTCGGTGAGCGGTTGCATCAGCGCGGTCAGGTCGATCGTCGGCAGCGGCGGCATGTCGGGCAGCTGGATGAACTCCGGCAGTTGCGGCAGTTGCGGCAGCCCCATCGAGCTGAGCACCTGACTCACCGGCTGATCCAGCATCGGCGCCAGCGAACTCGCGCGCAGCAGGTCGAGCACCGTCGGATCCACCGACGCCGCCGCGCTTCCCCCGGGATTCTCCATGGCTACAGGTCGACCGCGGCGATACCCAGCCTGGACGCCCCGTCCGCACCTTCGTAGGTGGTGGCGGCCTGCGCGGCGGTGAGCGCGGTGCCCGCGTGCACCGCGGCCAGCTGGGCCACCGAACTGAGATGGTTGGCCTGCGCGTAGACGAACGACAGCAGGAACTCCTGGCCGATCAAACCGAACACCGGGGCCGCGGCGGCCACGGTGGCGGCCTGGTTCACCGCACCAGCCTGGGCGACACCCGCCGCCATGGTGGCCGATGCGCCCGCGTACGCACGAATCGCCTCGGGAACTACCGCAACAGTATTCATGGCTATGTCCAATCTCGAAACAGCCCTTGCTGTTTCGCTACTTTATCTACCCGCCGGAAACTTGTCCTACGCATATCGCTCGGTGAAGATCCGCTGAATCTCATGTGTCGCCCCGGTTGTAGGCGGTCACCAGGTCGGCGCGCTGGGCGAACGCGCGATACGCGGCGGCCTGCGCGGTCGCCACCAGCACGCGTTCGAAATCGGCCGGCGATAGCTTGCCGATCGCCGCGGTGAACTCCAGCCCGACCAGGGCGCCCGCACCGTCGACGGTGGCTGTCACCGCGCCGTCGGGCGAAGTCTCCTGTTCCCGGATGCCACCGGTCGCCTCGGCCAGATCCTGTAGCCGGTAGAGCTGCCCCCGCACCTTCGCGATCAGCTCGTCCATGGTTTCGACCATCGCCGCTCCTCCCCTCCTCGCTCGCTAGACCGATCGCAGCCAGCTCTGCGGCTCGGTGTCGTAGTCCTGCTCCTCGACGATCTCCGCCGCCGCCACCTCGGCTTCGGTCGGCAGCCCCGTCGCCGCCAGCAGTGTCGGATCGAAACCCGCCTCCGCCAGCTGATTCCGCCGCGCCAGCCCGGCCCGCTTGGCCG
The DNA here is from genome assembly GCF_042755165.1 of Nocardia sp. NPDC059177. Lineage (NCBI taxonomy): Bacteria > Bacillati > Actinomycetota > Actinomycetes > Mycobacteriales > Nocardiaceae > Nocardia > Nocardia sp. NPDC059177. The sequence goes on from NZ_JBHZBX010000003.1 coordinate 20,950, forward strand.
ATTTCTGGCACAGCCGCAGGATCTCGGCGGCCAGGTCGGCCGGGTCGCGCCGCAGCTGATCGGCGGCCACGGTCACCCCCACCGGCAGGCCCTGCTCGGTCGTACGCACCGCGATCTCGCCGGTCAGCGAGGCCACGGTGAACTCGGTCGGAAATTCGTCCATCGTGCTACGCCCGATCATCTCTGATGGCTCTGACAACTTCGGCGATCTGCGCGTTGACCAGCGACACCACTCGCCGCCGATCCGCGCCGACGGCCACCGGCGGCGTGCCGGGCACCACCACATAGCGCCCGTCGTCGGTCAGATCACGCCAGCCCAGCCGCAACCGCACGACCCCGCGCGGACCGAAACGCGACCAGCCCTGCTCGATATCGATGAAACCGCCACGATCCACCGGCGCCTGCTGAAAAGTCATGGTGCGCACCGCGGCATCGTCGTCGTAGTGCTGCACCAGGGAGCGCCCGTAGTTGTGGTCGAGCTGGTCGTGGCCGGGTTCGTCGAGCCGGATCTCCTGGCCGCGGCCCGCCGGGACCTGCGGCAGCTGATCGGCGATCACGTCACCGAGGGTGAGCGCGCCGTGCCGGGTGACCTCGAAGCCGTCCGCGTGATAGATGGTCCGGCCCGGCCGCTGCCGCACCAGATAGCCGACCTCGCCCTTGCGGACCGCGAGCATGCGCACCGAACGCGCCGGATCGTCGATCCGGGTCACCCCGCCGTAGCCGCGCACGATCACCCGGATATCGGGCCGGGTCAGCACGTCGATGATCTCGTCGAGCTCGTGCCCCCAGCGCTGCTGGATCGCCGCCCAGTCCCGTCTGCGGACGAACTGGGCCTCGTCGGCGCTGCGCGGCTCGCTGGTGTGGATGAACGGGCTCGGCATATCCTCGGCCTCGATGCCGAACCACAGCGCGTCGAACTCGTCGCCGGTGAATTCCCAGGTGGGCGTCACTGTTCCACCACCGGCCTGGCGACGATCGGCGCGTCACCGAGCGCCTCGTCCAGGTGGGTGACCGAGTCGAGGTAGTCGGCGCGCTTGTGTTCCTTCTGCTGCTGCCCACCCGCGCCCGCGCCGCCCATCGGCGACATCGGCATGCCACCCATCGGCATACCGGAACCGGAGGCGAGGCCCGCCCGGATGGCCGATTCGGCGCCGGTGCTGACCGAGGCCCGCGGGAACAGCTTCGAGGCACTGTCCAGGCTCGGCGTCAAGGCCGCGGGCCCGCCTGCACCGCCGCCGCCCGCGCCCGAACCACCGCCGCCACCGCCGCCCCGGCTGGCCGCGCTGAGCGCCTTCTTGGCCTGGTCCTGCAACGAGCTGAGCGCGGCCGAGGTCGGGATACCGGCCAGCGAGCTCTGTTCGGCAGCCGAACTCGCCTGTTCCAGTGCGGATTGCGCGGCCGAACTCGCCTGGTCGAGACCGGATTGCAGGGCCGAGCTCAGCTGGTCGGTCCCCGACGAGCCGGCCGAATCCGTCGAGCCGAGCCCGCCGTTCTCCTCGCTGATGCCACCGTTGCCCAGGCCCTCGGTGCTGCCTTCGGACTGCTGCAACTGCGACAGGGCCCGGTCGATCGCCGCGAGCGCTTGGCCGGAACCGGCGCCGCCCGAGCCGGAACCCGACCCGGAGCCGGAACCCGAGCCAGTTCCGTTGCCGGTGCCGTTCCCGTTGCCACTGCCGTCACCGGTGCCGTCGCCGCTGGTCGGCGCCGTCGGCTCGGGCAGTGTGGCGATATGGCTGGTGGTGCCGTTGAGCCCGGGCACGTAGATGTTCCACATGACCTGGCGCGCGTCCTTGGCGCACTCCTCCTTGTCGGCCTGCGCCTGCGCGCCGTCCGGGTCGGAGTAGCAGCGCGGCAGCATCAGCGCCGTCGCCATGCCCTTGGCCGTCGAATTGAGCCACCCCACCGAATAATCCAGGGCGACCGAGACCTGCTTGACCTGATCGACGAGCAGTCCGTTGCCCTCGTGATAGGCCGACATCGCCGACATGGCCCTGGTCGCGCCACCGCCGTTCGGGCTCGACCAGCTCTGCTTGCTGGCCTCCACCTTGGCGTTGAGATCGTCGAAGCCGGTCTTCAGCCAGGTCGACAACTGCCCCCAGAACAGCACCGTGTACTCCAGCTGCCTCGGCACCGGGTCGATCGAGGCGCGAATCGCTTCCAGCTCGTCGTAGGTGTAGCCGGCCGGGCTCTCTGCCTTCATCCCCGACGGATCGAAGGTCGTGCCGTCGACCAGTGCGCCCGGCAGCGTCGCGGTGTTACTCACCGGCCGGACCGGCAGCACCGTCGGCGGATAGGTCTGCATGTCGAGGCCCTTGGACTTGCCCTGCTCGATCTGCGTGCGCAGCGCGTCCAGGTCGACGGAGGTGTCGGACTCGGCGCCCTCGTAGTGCCTGGCGGCCTCGAGGAAAGTGTTGCCCGCGTTGTCGAGGATGGTCTCGTGCTTGCCGAGGATCGTCTCGAGCTCTTCGACTTTGTTCTTGAACTGGGTGGCGAGCTGCTTACCCGACTCCAGCGACGAGAAGTCCGGCAGTGTGGCCACCACACCGGCGGACTGCTTGACCGAATTCACCCAGTACCGCGCGTTGTTCGTGGCCTCGACCAGGGCGGGCAGCGCGCCGGGTTCGAGCAGCAGCGAGCCGTCCGCCGCCGCGGAACTCAAACCTGACCACTGTTCTTCCGCCGATGGTCCCGCCATGTTTGTCGACCCCTCCCTGTCCGGTCCGGCACCGCTACAACGACACCGCCGATTCGCACAGCTTGTTGACGATTCTAAGGGTTGCCGGATGAATCCCGCATGTACAGTGGCGATCTCGCTGGTGACAGCGCATCGACCATCCGCTACTACCAGCTGGAGTCGGTCGCGGTCCGCTGACGATCGCCGCCGGTTTCGTCCACGGGATCCGGAAGCAGTTCCCGCTCCGGGTCATTGGGCGGTGCCAGGGATGCCTCCACCGGCTCCGGAATCGCGAATCCGTCCATGTCATCGACCAATTCGGTGATCTTCGGCAGCCGGGTGCGTTCGCGTTGCAGCGGCGCCATCATCTCCTGGGTCCGGCGCGCGACCTCGGCCGCGGCCTGCTGTGCCGCGTCGGTGACAGCCTTGGCGATCTCGGTGTAGGTGAGATCGTCGATATCAGGGGTGAACTTCGTTTCGATGACCTTGTAATCGGCGTTGACCGTCACGGTCACGCGCTTGCGCACGGTGGCGCTGGCGACGATCTTCGCGCGGTCCTGCTGCACCTGCGCGATCGCCCGCATCTGCTCCTGGACCGTCTCGAGGATGTCGGCCATCTGGGCCTTGGCGTGCTCGTTGGCCATGCGTCCTCCCTTCGCCTCAGCGAGCACACCACAACTGGTCCGGCCTCGCAACAGCGCGCCGGGGCTTACTCTTTCGCGAGACCGGCGGTGTGCGCGCCGGTGAGACCGGCCAGATTCAGCTCGAACCAGGCCGCGTCGACGTGGTAGTCGTCGACGGGGAAGACCCGGGTGAAGGTGTCGCGGGCGACGGCGGCGCGTTCGGCGGCCTCGACCAGCCCGAGCACGGCGTCGCGGCGCTCGTCGGGCGCGTTGTCGCCGAGCAGCCCGGTCAGTACCCGGACGACGGTCCTGGTGTCCCACATGCCGGGGACCGCGGGCGCGAGTGCGTCCGCGCCGGGTGAGGCGCCGCGATACCAGCGACCACCCTCCCACCAGTAGCAGAAGGTGAGCAGGCCGTTGTCGGCGCGGCGGTTGAGCACCGGTGCGGCCACCCAGTCGGGCGCACCGAGATACAGCTGCGGTGCGGGCGCGTCCCGGTTGTAGACGGCGTCGAGTTCCGGTGCGTCCCAGACCCCGCCGGACAGGACCGCGCGGTCACCGGGCAGCAGGCACAGCGTCGACCCGCTGAACGACGAACCCTCGAAGACGTGGAACGCCGGGGTCACCCGCGGGCCCCACTTCGAGCCGACCGCCACGAAGGCCGCGGCGATCAGCGCCCACCGGCGGGCCATCGGTTCGAGCGCGGGGAACTCCACATCCGGTGCCGAACCGACCGCGTGCCTGCCCGCGGCGGTATCGATGCGCGCCTGCTCGGCGGCGGCCACCGGGCCACGGATCTGGCGATCGCCGTGGCCGATGTAGGCGGCCAGCCAGACCGGCAGGCGTTCGCGCGGATAGACCTCGATATCGGTGCGGTACACCGTCGGTGGGAACAGCTGGTCGTCGGGGAAGGGGTCGTCGCCGTAGTCGTAGTCGACCTCCATCCGGCCCGCGTTGGTGAGCGTGAGCAGGTAGCGCCACCACGGGCCGTCACCCAGCGACGCGGACAGATGCCGGTGCTCGCGCAACAGTTCGAGCAGCTCCGGGCTCGGGAAGACCCGCGCGAACCGGTCCTGTTCGTCGTGGAAGACGACCATCGACACCTCGGCCGCCGCCGTCATCGCGAACGACGCCTCGACCTTGGTCCATCCCGGCGGGCCAAGTGCCGCGACGGTTTTCGCGATGCGATGACTCAGCGCGGCGGCCTGTTCGGTCACGCCGCTGTCGGCCACCACCGTGGTGAGCGTGAATCCGACATCCGGCTCGCGGGCCAGCTCCTCAGCCAATGCACACTCCTTGCCTAGTCCCGGCTCGCGCCGTGCTGTGCGATCAGGGCGCCGGTCTCGTCCCATTGCGTGCGGGTGCGCAGCGCGCCGTCGGGGGCGAAGACGGTTTCCGCTTCGCGGGCTCCGGACGGGAAGAACGTACGCCAGGTACCCACTTCGTGGCGGTCGGCGTATTCGCCGGAGTAGCGCGGGGTTCCGTCGAGGTACCAGCCGCGCGACGGTCCGTCGCGGTAGCCGTCGGCGTAGGTCGACAGTTCGGTGACGGGGGCGCTCGGCGCGGGGCGGCGGAATTCCTGGCCGGTGAACGGCTCGTCGCGGTAGTACATCCGGCGTTGCTCGTCGTCCCAGCGCAGGGCGGGATCGTCGGCGTCGACCGCGTCGGTGGCGATGCCCTTGCGGGTGCGCTCGTCTTCGTATTCGACCAGCTCGCCCGCCTCGTTCCAGCGCGAGTGGGTGAGCAGGATGCCGTCGATGTCGTAGACGTCCTCGAGGCGGCGCGCGCCGTCGGGGTACCACTCCTGCCAGGTGCCGACGGGACGGTTGCGGTAGAACTCGCCGTTGTAGCGCATGGTGCCGTCGGGGTACCAGCCGGACCAGTCGCCGTCGCGGTCGCCCTCGTCGTAGCTCCAGTACTCCTGCCAGGTGCCGTCGGGGCGGGTCCGGGTCACCGCGCCGCTGTAGGGCTCGCCCCGATAGGTCAGCGTGCCGGTCGCCGCGTCAATCACCACATCCGGATCGCTCAGTTCGATCGGATCGTCACTCACCTGGGAAAACCTCTCCGATCGGTCAGGCTCGGTCGCTGAAGATTGTCATCCGGTTCGCCGGGTCGGCAACCACGTTACGGACCAGCAGGCCGAGGTCCAGTTCCGGTGGCAGGGCACGGTAGATCAGCTCACCCATCGGCCTGCCGTCGACAGCGACGGTGAACCGCGTCATCCGCTGCGCCGACCGCTCCCACCCGATGTGCGCGCCGTCGGTGACGTCGATCGCCTGGCTGCCGACCTGCACCAGCAGCCGATCGGCGAGCCGATAGAAGATCACCGTCACCCCGCCCAGGTCCCCGTACAACCCGTCCGCGCCGAGCTGCCCCGGCGCCGCGGGCCGCAACGCCCCCGACCGCGGATCGAACTCCGCCAGCACACCGCTCCCGTACGGCCGCACCAGCAACACGACCTGCTCAACCGGCGCCCGATACTCCGGCCGATACGCCCGCCGCTCACCCCCCGGCCGACCACCCGGCGGCATCATCGGCGGCGGATACATCGACGCACCTTGCTGCCCACCAGCCGATCCGCTGCCGTTCCCCGCCCCATAGGCCGCACCGCTACCCGGCACATAGACCTGCTCACTCCCCGGCGAATAACCCTGCCCGAACCCCGGCCCATAAGGTTGCACGTTCCCCGACGGCGAGTGCTGACCACTTCCCGGCGAGTACGGCCCACCAGCACCCGGCGAATACGGCTGACCACTCCCGGGCGGATACGGCTGACCACTGCCCGGCACGTACGGCTGACCGGCGTCGAACGGACGCTGCTGACCGGGTCCTGGTGGATTCAGCTGATCATTCCCCGGCGAATACGGCGCACCGGTTCCAGGAGCGTAGGGCTGGCTCACCGGCGGGTACGGCTGACCATTCCCGGGTGCGTACGGGCCGCCGGTTCCCGGTGCGTACGGCTCACCAGCTCCCGGCGAGTGCGGCTGACCTGCGCCCGGCGGGTAGGGCCGGTCGCTCGCAGGTGGGTATGGCTGACTTCCGTCCGGCGGATACGGCTGGTCGCTCGCGGGTGGGTATGGCTGACTTCCGTCCGGCGGGTAAGGCAGGCCGGAACCCGGCGGCTGGGTCACCCACGGTGGGAGTGGTGGCATGGCGGGTCCACCAGGCGGAGTCGGAGTCGGCTGAACCGGCCACGCCGGCCCGTTCGGCGGATCCGTCGGCGACGGCTGGATCGGTGTCGATACCGGCGGCAGCGGGATCCCCGGCGGACCCACCGGTGTCGACTCCGGCATTCCCGGACGAACCGGAATACCCGGCGGTACGGGTGGTTCCGTCGGCCACGGCGAAGACGGAATTCCTGGTGGCACAGGAGGTTCTGTCGGCCACGGTGGGAGGGGGAGCCCCGGCGGGTCCGTCGGCAGCGGCGGCGTCGGCGGCAGTGGAGGAATCGGGAGTTCCGGCGGCACGGGCGGCCATGGGGGCGCGGGTGGATCCGTGGGGACCGGCGGTACAGGTGGCACCGGCGGCACAGGCGGCACAGGCGGCTGTGGTGGTTCGGGTGCCTCCGGTGGGCACGGTGGGTCTTGGGGTTCCGGGGGTGGTGGCAAGGGTGGGCGCGGAGGTTGTGGGGGGTCCTGGGGTTCGGGGGTCAATTCCAGTGGTGGGACCGGCCATTCGACGGCGTCGAATACCGGGACCTCGAGTTCCACCTCGTACTCGTGTGGCGGATGCGGAATATGCGAGCGCAGGGACGATCCCGGCAACTGTCGGCGCGGACCGGACCGGTCCCCTTCCGGCGAACGCGGCGGTAGTCCGGGTCCACCGGGGTCGAACCCCTTGTCCGGACTGTCACCATCCGGAATTCCAGGGTCGCCCGGATCGGATACCGGATTCAGCACGGACGCGCCGTCGCCGGCGGCACCGGCTCGGCCGTTCGGGTGGGGGTTGCCCGAGTCCGTCTCATCGCCGGCAACCGGCGCGGACGGATCATCGCCGATCACAACGCCATCGCGGTCGTTCACCGACGGACGGGGCTCGATGGGATCCGCTTCATCTCCGACGACCGGATCTGCCGGCGGACGATGATGCGGCCCGTCGCCCGCCTCGGGCACACCCGCGGCCGCGGAGTCGAGCTGAGCCGCGGGCAGGTCGTCCTCGCCAGGCGCGCGATCCGTCGGGATGCCCGGGTCACCCGGAGCGGTTACGGGGTTCAGCACGAGTGGCGGAGTTCCGTTGTCGCCGTTGTGCTCCGGGCCGGCGGGCAATTCCGGGCGCGCCGGCGCAGTCGGTACGGCGGGGGTCGGCGAGCCGGGGGTCGGCGGGGCGGGAGGCGGCCCATCCGGGTTCGACGGGGGCACGCCGTCGGTCGGAGCGGCCAGGTTGGGTGGGTTCGCGGCACCGATTTCGGGGTCGGTCACGAAAGGTTCGGTGAGCAGGGCGCGCAGGCGGGCGATGTCGGCGGCGTGCCGGCGGATTTCCGCGCGGATCTCCTCGTGGACCGGGGCCATCTGTTCGAGGGTGAGGCGTTCGTGGGCGTCGATGCGGCCGTCGCGGAACCACTGGTAGATCTTGGCGACCGTCGCGTCGTCGGCATCGGTCAGGTCGGTGCCGAGCAGGCGGGCATTGTCGCGGCCGGGGCCGCGGACCGCGTCGGGGGGCGGGGCGGGCAGGGGCGAACGGTCGGTGAGGTTGTCGGCGCCCACTTCACGCAGGAAGTCGAGGGCATCGCGCTGAGGTACCGGTGGGTCGTCGCCGATGGCTCGCGGATCGGTGTCGGGGTCGAAGACCAGATCTCGGGTGAACGGGTCGATCGCGGCCAGCGCCCGCACGTAGTCGGTGAGCGAACTGGTGAGATCGTCGAGGCGGCCCTGGGCGGACCGGTTGGACAGCGCCTCGGACAGCGCCGTCGCGTCGTTCAGTGGCAGTGCGCCGCGCGCGAGCCCGAGATGCGGGGCCAGCGCGGCGCGCGCGGCGTCGACGGCGACCGGGTCGATCTTGTGCAGCAGTTCGGCGTAGGCGGTGATGTTCGCGGCCCGCTGACGATGCAGCTCGATGCGGGTATCGGGGTCGGCGAGCGCCGCGGCGACCACCTCCGGCGTCAGCTCGCCGGGTTCGACATCCGCCCGCAGGGCCAGCGCGCTGCGTGCGTTGTGCAGAGCGTTGAAGGTGTCGGTCGCGTCGACGCTGTGCGCGTAGTCGACCAGCGCCTCCAACTGCCGGGCGCGCACGTGATTGGCCCGGTCCAGATCGGCGAGCAGCCGGTCCACTTCCGCGTTCGACAGCGTCGACGGATCGTCGATGCCGAGCCGCCGCGCCACCTCGGCGATGTCGGCCCTGACCTCGGCCAGCGAACGAGGCTCCGGCACAGGGTGATTCGGCTCGTCGGCGACAACCGGCAGTTTCGGCTCGGTATGACTGGGCGGCGTCTCGATCATCCGCCAGGGACCCGCCCCGTCGCGCACCATCGTCACATCGACTGTGCGCCCGTCGATCTCGGTGCGCAGATGCCGCACCTCGGGCGCTACGGCCTCCAGAATGTGCACGCCGCCCTGCTCGTCGATCCCGACGACCCGGATCTGGATGTCGACCTCGCCGCGATTGAGCCGGTCGAGGAAGTCCGGATCGGCGTCTGCGAGGGCCCGTGCCAGCGCGGCTTCGTGCCCGGCACCGGTGTCGACGATCGCGATCGTATTGTTCCCGGGATCGATGACGAGACGGTCCCCGCTGTCGGCCTCGGTGAAATCGGTTACCCGCCGGGTGAATTCGTCGAACACCCCGATATTGGTGTCGAGTTGCCCGCGCAATGCGGCCAGTTCGGCGTCGAGGTTGTCGACCAGCGCGGTCAGATCGGTGCCGGCCAGATGCGCCCACGTGGACCGTTCGTCGCGCAGCCCGGCCCGGCGCAGGGCGTCGTCGAAGATGCGGCGCGCGTCCTCGGCCTGTCTGGTCGGTTCGCCGCTGCCGTCGTCGCTGAGATCGCCCCACAGGTCGACCCATTCGCCGCCGTTGTTCACTCCGCGCCAGTTCATCAACTGGAAGCTGAACTCGTCGCCCCTGGCCGAGACGACTTCCTTGAGGTAGGCCCCGAGCGGGTCGTTGCTCTTGAAGTTGCTCGGCCGGAATGGAATATCGGCGTTCTCGGCGTTGAAGAACCGCGAGATCGCCGCCAGCGCCTGGATCACGCCGTCGCGGCGCAACATCCGGTACTCGGCCTCGGCGACCGCGCGACGCAGGCCCTCATCGCTGAAATCGGTGAGCTGGACACCGAGTTCGCGGGCCAGTGCTTCGAGGACGGTGGCGTCGGCGATGCGGTCGTTGACCGCGTTCACGACATCGGCCAGCCACGGCGGCAGCGGTTCAGCGACAGCGGGCGGTTGCGCCGAATCCTGCGGTGGCGCGGCTTCGGGTGAGTCGGTGGTGAGCTCGGGCGGGGTGGCCGCGGCCAGTTCGGCCGGGGTCATGCTCTCCGGCTCGAGCAGATGTGTCAGTCCCGCGTCGCGCAGATCCTGTTCGATCTGGCGGCGCAGCTGCGGGTCGGCGTCGGAGATCCACGGCTTGTACTCGCTGCCGTCGGGATTGCGCAGCGGCAGGAATTCGCCCGCCTGGTCGGCGATCCGCGAGGACAGGTGCCGCAGGATCGGCACCAGTTCGCGGTGCTGCCACATGTACACGCCCTCTTTGAGGATGCGCGCGGGGTTGAATTTGATCTGCAGCTGGTCGTATTCACCGCCGGGCGCGTTGGGCGTGGCGTCCTTCGTCGAGGTCAGGGGCAGCCCGGCACCGTAGCCGAGCATCGACTGACCGGCACCATCGATACTCGAGCCGGACGGATACTTCGGGTTCTCGCCGTAGTAGCCCCGATTGACCAGTCGATCCCACAGCCTGCGCAGCCAGTTCTTCTTCGGCGGCGCCTCGACCGGCGTGTCCACCGGCCGGAACGGCCTCGGCTCGCGTCGCGCGAGTGGTTCGAGATGCCAGGTGTCGGGCCCGTCGGGCACCAGCCGCACCAGCATCTGGTCGCCGTCGACGTTCAGCGACAGCACGCGGTCGTCGAGCTGGTTGCGCACCATCTGGTACAGGTGTGCCATATCGGCGGCGTCGCGCGATACGCCCGACCGCAACCGGATGATGTCGTCGGCGGCACGCACCAGACCGGGGTCGGCGGGCAGACCCAGCCGGGCGGCCCAGCGCCGGGCGGCGGCCTCGCGCACGGCCCGCTGCTGCGGATCGGTGGCGTCCTCGGCATGGCGGACCGCGGCGGCGAACGCCTCGACCGCGCCCGCCCGCAACAACTGTCGGTAACGCGCGGCATCGAGGGAACCGGAATCGGTGAGATCCACACCGAACCTGGCGGCCAGGCGGTCCATCGCCTGCTGGGCGGGCTCGAGCCGTGGACCGCCGGGCTGACGCGCACCGTCCTCCGGCGGCAGGATCGAGGACGGATGCAACGGCGTGGCCTGCGGGTTCGGTTCCGGTTCGGTGCCGAGTGCGGGGCGTGCGTCGTCGAGTCCGGCGCGGCGCAGGTCATCGGCGATATCGGCGCGCACCTCGGGGTCGCCGTCGACCCGCCAGTGGTCGAGGCCGTCCTGCAACTCATCGAGATCCAGCGGCTCGTAGTCGTCCGGATACCGCATGGGCTTGCCGAGCTCGGCATCGGGATCCAGTGCGCTGTCGAGGAATCCACGCGCCCGCGCCATATCCGCGATCTCGGCGAGCGCACCGAGCGGATCACGCTGCCCGGCCAGCGCGTCACCGAGACCGAGGGCCTCGGCGAGAATCCGGACCTGTTCGGCCTGCTCCGGGGTGAGCGGCGGTGTACCGGCATGCGTCGACGGCGGCAGGTCGTTCAGTTCCTGCAGGAACCGGTAGGCGTCGTTGAGGAAGTCCCGGCGCTGGTACGCGCGCTGCGGTGCGCCACCCTCGGCTTCGGCACCATCGGAGTCCGGCTGATCTTGCGCGGCATCCCCGGGCACGGCCAGTTCGGCCGGCGCCTGCGGCATACCGGAACCCAACGGCGACGAATTCCTCGATGGCTCTTCGGGTTCCGGACTCGACGCCGTCGGCGGACGGGACGGCGGTTTCGACGGCGGCCCACCGGGATCAGCCGGGGCCGGCGGCTCGCCGGAATCGTCGTCCCCACGAGAACTGTCGTCACCGCGCGAGCTGTCGTCGCCCTGGGAACCACGGTCCGCGCCGGACTCGACGTCGTCACCACTGTTGACACCGTCCGGCCGCGTAGCCTCCGAACCTTGGCGCTCGATCGCGGCAGCGAACCGTGCCGCCATCTCCGCCCGCGCCGCGTCGAACTCCTGTTGCGCCCGTAGGTAGGACTCGAGTGCGCGCGCGTCGGCCAATGCTTCGGCGTCGAGGTCCTCCGGGCGCACCTGGGCCGCCTCGGCCAGTTCGGCGCGCAGCGCGTCGAACTGCTGCTGGGCGGACAGGTAGGACTCCAGCGCCGCGAGGTCGGCCGCGGCCTCGGGGTCGTCCGCGCGCTGGCTAGCCGCCGCGGCCTCCTGCGCGGCCAGTTCCTCGAACCTGTGCGCGATCTCGGCCTGCGCGGCCTCGAATTCGCGTTGGGCTCGCAGGTACGACTGCATGGCCGCGAGATCCTCGTCGGCACCGTCGAGGGAGCGCAGCGTGTCGTCGAGGGCCTCATCGGCGTGGTCGGCACGGCGTTCGTCGGCCTGATCGGCCAGCTTGTTCTGCCGGTCGACGGCCTCGTCGATCCTGGCCAGCGGGTCGACCGGTTCGCCGGGGCCGACCAGATCGTCGAGCGTAGGCAGGGGTTCGGCGAGCTCGTCGGCGACGTCATCGAGCTTGCGCATGGTCTCGTCGAGCTTCGCGTCGGCCCGGTCGTCGAGGTCCTGCCCGCGCTCGGACGGCACATCGGCGCCGGCATCCTGGCTCGAATCCGGCAGCCCGCGCGGATGGCCGACGGGCCCACCACCAGTCCGCCCACCACCAGCAGGCTCGCCACCAATCGGCCCACCACCAGTGGGCTCGCCACCAGTGGGCTCCGGCCCAGCGGGCAGGCCCTGCTGACCCTCGGTCAATTCATCGGGCTTACGGCCGGGATGTTCCCTGGCCGGCGACCCGGCGGGCAGGTCGGCCACCGGCCGGTAGAACTCCTCGGTCAGGGCCCGCAGCCGTTCGATCTGCTCGGTCCTGGTCCGGATCTCGTCGCGGATGGTGGCGATCTCGGCGGCCAGCTCCGCCGGACTCAGCGCCTCGTGCTTTTCGATCTTGCCGTCGAGGTAGGCCTCGTAGGCCTTGATGAAGGCCGCGTCGTCGGCGGTGGCGATATCGAAACCGACCAACCGCGCCCAGTCCCGATTCGGATGCGGGCGTGGATCGTTCGGGTCGACCGGCAGATCGGCGCCGTAGGCGTGCGCCAGATTGTCCGCGACGAGGGCGGCGAAATCGCGTGGATCGCCGCCGGGACGCGCGCTGTCGACCACCTCGCGCAGCCCGTGCACCGCGTCGGCGTCGTAGATGTGCGGGTCGCCGGTGGTGCGCGGGTCGGCGGACGAATCCCCCTTGGGCACATCCTTGTACGGGTCGATCGACAGCAGCGCGTCGGCGTAGGCGGTGAGCGCGGCGAGCGCCTGGTCACGCTGACCGAACCGGTACATCCGCTGCACGCGCTTGCGCAGCGCGGCCGGGTCGATGCCGGTGTCGGCGGGGCGGGTGTCCGAGCGGCCGTACCGGTCGGTCTCGCTGATGATCGGCCGCAGCTTGGCTGGATCTGCCGGGCTCAGGGCCTGGATCAGTGCGTCCTGCGCGGCCCGGACCGCGGCCTGGTCGATGTTCGCCAGCTGCTGGGAGTAGCCCTTGGTGCGGTCGGGTTCGCGCTGTTGACCGTCGAGCAGGTCCTCGAACTGCTGGGCGCGCGTGCCCCGGTTCTGCTTCGGGTTGACCAGCGCTTCGGCGATCCGGCGCGGCGTGAGCTCGGCTTCCGGAATGCCGAGCCGGACCGCCAGCTGACTGCGCGCGTCGCCGACCAGATTGAAGTTCTCGATGTCGGACATGGTGCGCTCGTAGTCGGCCAGCGCTTCGATCTGCCCGGCCCGGACCGCGTTGTCCAGGTGCAGCGCGCGCACCGTGTCGGCGATATTGTCCGGGTGCAGGGCGGCCGGTCCGAGGTTCAATTGCCGTGCCAGATCAACGATTTCGCGCACCATGTCGGCGCGGTCACGCGGTGTGGGCGGCGGCTCGGGGGCAGGCTGGACCGGACGCCACTCACCGTCCTCCCCGCGCAGCATCGTCACCTGCAGTTCGGCGCCGTCGACGGTGCGCCGGATGTGCTGCACGTCCGGGGTGTCCAGCGGATCGAGGAACCGCTGCCCGGCGCCGTCGTCGTGGGCGGCGCGGAAGTCCGGTTTCAGCACACCGTTGTTGACGTCGGCCGCCAGCTCGGGATGATCGCGCAATGCGCGTGCCAGCGCCTCTTCGCGATCGAGCGCGCCGTCGATCACCAGCAGCCGGTCGGGTCCACCGTCCGGATCGGGCACCCGCGCGACCTGGTCGCCGTACATCGTGCCGACCGGCGGCGTGTCGACGCCCTGGAGGATCGGCTGCGCGGCGGCGATGAAATCAGCCAGGTTCTGTGCCCGCTGACGCGCCGATTCGCGCAGCTCGTTCAGTGTCGGTTCGAGCCGGTCACCGGACAACTCGTCCAGGCCACGGCCGAACATCGCTGCCCAGCTGGACAATTCGGCGCGCAGCTGGTCGCGGCGCAGCGCGTGCTCGAAGAACTCGCGCGAGCGCGCCTGGTGCTGGCCCAACTCGCGGTCGTCGAAGAAGCTCGCCCATTCGGGCAGCCGGTCCGCGCCGTTGCCGACCCGGTCGTAGTCGCGCAGCGCGGTGCTGCCCTCGAAGGCGACGATCAGATCGCGCAGGAAGCGGCCGAGCGGATCCTTGTCGAGGAAGCTGACCTCCGCCGAGAACGGCACGGCCCGCGGCCTGCTGGTGTCGCCCCAGTGACTGCGGCGCGGCTCGGCACCGCCGGCTTCGTCGTCGAGATCATCGGTGTCCGCGCGCGGTTCGCTCTCGAGCTCCGCGCGGCGGCCCGGCCCGGCCACGCTCCGGTCGCCGGGCACGCCCGAATCCGTGTCGACGGGGTGATCGGCCCGCCGGTAGGGCCGGGTCTGCTCCTCTTCAGCACGGTGGGCAGCGGCGGCCAGCCCCTCGATGGCGCCGATCTCGCGCAGCACCCGGTGGGTCTGCCGGTCGATCGCGGCGCGGATGTCGCTCGGGCTGTCCCCGTCGAGGTCGATGCCGAGCCGCTGCGCCATCTCGGTCAGCGACTCGCCCTCCGGCGGCGGGCCGGGCTGCTCGGGCGGCAGGTCCGGGTCGGGCAGCGGCGCCTCCTCCATGGCCCGCGCCTCGTCGGTGTCGACGAGCCCGTTGAACTCCAGATCGTCGATCAGGTCCTGCCGCAGCTGCGGATCCCTGGCCGCGTCGAACAGTTCCCGCAGGATCGCGCGCGCCTCGTCGGCATCCATCCGGTTCGCCCGCAGCTCGCTGATCACCGTGTCGCGCACGGCATTCGGGTCCATTTCGGTGATCCACGGCCGGTATTCGGTGCCGTCCGGGAAGTACACCGGGTGGTACTCGCCCGCCGTGTCCGGTTGCCTGCCCATCAGGCCGCCGATGATCGGCAGGTGCTCGCGGTTGTGCCAGACCGTCACGCCTTCCTTGCCGATACGCGCCACATTCAGCGCCGGGTCGCCCGCGCTCGGCGGCGGGGCGCTGATCACCGGTCCGTCCGGTGTGGGCGCGGGCGTGGCGGGTGTCTGCGCGGGCGGCGGGTCGGTCACCATGCCGACACCGCCGGTCACACCGTCGCGAATCGCGGTCTGGCCACGTCCGTCGAGCCCGGACCCGGACGGGTATTTGAGAGTGAGCCCCTCGAAGCCACGATTGAGCCGATCGACCCATTTCCGCAGTTCACTGCGGGTATCCACCGGCTCGGCGTCGTCGCCGCGCGCGGGCGGCTGCGCCGGGTCCGCCGCGTCGTCGCGCGCGACGATCCACTGCCCGTCCTCGAGCCGCACATGCAGCGCGACGACCTCACCGTTGTCACCGAGTTCGACGCGGACCTCCCGCACCGGCGGCTCCGGGTCGGCGAAATCAGGTGTGTGCGAAGTGGATTCGTCGTCGTCGGCGCCCAGCCAGTCGGTGTCGTCGGTGGCGGGGTCCGGTGGGTCGTCGGGCACGTTCATGTAGTCGGTGGTGGCGTCGTCGCCCGTGGACCGGTCGAGCGTGGCGGGGTCGACGTCGAAAGGCAGCGGGACGTCGGCGAGCACGTCGACGCCGTCACGGTCGAGCAGCAGCTCGGTGACGGTGACCTTCCCGTCGGCATCCGCGTGCACCAACCGGTACTCGACCCGGAGCGTGCCGTCCTCCATGGCCGCGCGCAGCTGGTCCACCGCGTCCCGGATCGCCCGGCCCTCGGGGCTGTCGGGGTCGACGCCACGCGCACGCATCTGCTCGGGCGTCTCGTTGAGCAGCCGCACGAGATTGCGGTCCTTGTTCAAGATGTGGCGCAGGTACTCCGGTGAACCCTGTTCGGCGCTGATGACTTTGGAGCCACCGAGCGTCGACCCGACACCCTTCGCCTCGACAATCAACAGCGTCGGACCCGAATCACCCTCTGCGCGTGGGACGAACGACGCGATGTCGACCACGCCCGCCCCGTCGAACGCGCCCTCGAAAGGCGAGAGTTTGACCGCGCCCGGCCTGGCATCCGGATCGAGGGCGTAGTCGAGGCCGGCCAGCTCACCGAGCTTCTTGGAGACCTCGACCATTTCGCGTCCGAGGTCGTTGTAGTCGGTGGCGACGTCGGCCAGATCGCCGAGCAGTTCGAGCTTGCCGATCCGGTCCTGCTCGCTCAGCGTCGTGTCGTCGTGCAGCTGCTGACGCAGGCTGTTGATCTTCTCCGACAGCGCCTTGGGCGCGAGTTCGTGCTTGTCGGTGAGCCCGAACTCTTTCATGATCCGGGCGAGTTCCTTGCCCGTGTTGTTCCGCTCGGTCTGCAGTTCGAGCCGCCGGTCGGAGGCCTCGCTCAGCTCCGCCGCGCGTTCCGGGTCCCGCATCTCGTGCAGCTCGGAATCGCCCTTCTGCACGCGATGCTGGTACTCGCCGCCGGTGAGATGGTCCTTGACGAACCCGCCGGAGTCGTACAGCCGGAAGTCGACATTGCGTTTGGTGCCGGGCGGATCGTCGTTGTGATGCCAGGTGCCGTCCGGGTCGCGGAAGCTGTCGGGCCGGTCACCGGGCCGATGCAGTCGCCCGTCGTCCCCGCGCTCCATGCCGGGCGGCACCGGATCGTCGTCGCCCATGAAGTCGGTCTCCGGGTATTCCGGCGAGACCAGCCGGGGTTCGACGGGATTGCCGTCCCTGGCCGCCTGTTCGAGGTCGGCGTGCCGCAACGGGTCGACGCGGGGGGCGCCTTCGTCGATGATGTGGCCCGCGGTGCTCTCGGTGCCCTGCACCACCCGGGTGCAGTTGGCGCAGCAGGGCGCTTCGGCGTCCCGGCTGGGGACATACGGCGAGTTGAGGATGGAGGCCAGGCCGTCGAAATCGGTGGGCAGCTGGTCGTCGGGGCCGCGTTGCTGGTTGAGCAGTTCCCGGTCGTGCAGGGCGGCGTTGGTGCCGCGGATCTCGGCGTGGCCGAGCGGGTTGTCCACATGCGGGAAATGCGTCCGGTCGCCGCCGTTGTGGTAGACGTCGGTGGGGTCCTGGTAGCGGGAAACGTTGTCGTGCAACGTCGGATGCAGCTGGGACGGATGGATGCGCTGTTCGGCGGTGCCGTTGGCGGCCTCGTACACGCGACCGGTGAGGCGGTCGATGGTGATCGAGGTGACGTGGCCGCGCCGGGCGGCGGGCAGCCGGTCGGCCTCGGCCTTCGCCAGGCGTTGGGCGGGCGAATTGCCTGCTTCGGCTTCGGTCTTGTCGGCGGCGATGAAGTTGTCGAGGGCGGTCTTGGCCGCTTTGGCGTTGTCCTTGGCCGCCGCGAGGTCCTCCTGCGCGCTGCGGACCAGCTGGTCGCCGTCCTCGGCTCCGGCGTCGCGCGCGGTCTGAGCTTCTTTGAGCGCGATGGCGGCGTCGCGCACGCCCCGCCCCGCCGCGGCCTTTTCGGCCTCCAGGGCCTTCTGCTGGGCCTTGTGCTGCTCGTATTCGGCGACCAGGGCGGCGTCCTGGGTGGACGCGTCGACGAAGGCGCGGCCGCGTTCCTCGCTGAGCCGGTGCGAGAACTCGTCGATCGGCTCCCCGTTGACATGGGTGATCCGGCGCGGATCGCCCGCGGTCTGCACCATCGGGTCGTTCATGTCCAGCGCGCCGAGCAGATGCGCGTCGACTCCGGGAGTCCGGCTGAACGGTGCGTTGGGTGTGCCGGTTTCCGGTGTCAGGAACGACATGGCGGCCGGGCGGGTCGGCGGATCCTCGTCGCTCATGAAGTCGACGAGTTCGCGATCGCGCGGCGCGTCGTCGCCGTCGAGTGTGTCGCGCGACTCGGACGAATCGGAATCCGGTCTGGGCGACGGTGTTTCAGCGGGTGTGGTCGCCGATTCCGGCCTGAACGTCTGCCACTCGCCGCCACGATCAACCACCGGATCCGAGCCCGGCTCCCGCTGCACACCGACCCGGTCCGTCGGCGCGGTGACGTCAACACCGAGCTGATCGGCGACGTACTGGGCCCACCCCTTCTCATTGCCCGCGTGGCAGGAGAGCAAGCGAATGGGCGTGCCCGGCACGTAGTTCGGGTTGTTGCGGATGGCATCGACGATGTGGCGCGGATCGACCTCATCGGCATTGCCAGGGGTCACCTTGCCGTCGGATCGGCCGTGCACCACCACATCGTGGGCGCCATCGTTGCGCACGTTCTGGCTGACGCGATGGGTGCGGGCGTCGTCGCCGATCGCGGTGCCGGTCGGATGATGCACGACGCCTTGGCCATTGGGCAGATGCGCGTCGGGAACGAGCGGGGCGTCGTCACTGTCGGGGGGCGGCTGGCGGTTGTCGTCGGTGTCGGTGCGGTCGCGTGGCGATGCGGCGTCGTCGGTGCCTGGACGACCCGTCTCCGAGCCCGGCCGCGCGGGGCTCACGCCCGGACGACTCGCCTCCGGGCCCGGTCGCGCGGGACTCGCGCCTGGACGACCCGTGTCCGGGCCCGGTCGCGCGGAGCTCGTGCCCGGATCGGTGGCGACGAGCGGCAGAACGGGGACGATGTCGGCGAGGAGGTCGGGCCGGACTTCGGTCTCACCGGCACGCACCGGCGCCGCGGTGGCCTCGGGCTCCGAGCGCACCGGCGGTGCTTCGCCGGGCGCGGCCCGCAGACCCTGCAACGGCGTATCGGCCAGGCCGGCGCCGCGCTGCTCTCCGATTCCCGCGCGCGACTCCGCCTCGGGCCGGGCGCCCGGGGTATCCGCCTGGTCGGCGCCGCTCCCGGGATCCGCCATGCTTGATGGATCGGCACTGAATCCTGGCGTGCTGGAACGAATATCGGCACCGCTCTGGATGCCATCCGCCATACCGGCCCGGACATCGGTTCCGCCCGGCCGCGTCGCCGGCGTGCCCGCCTGCTGCCCGGGCGTTGACTGTGCGGAACTGGACTGCGCGGGGGCCGCCGACTGCGCGGGTGTCGCCGCGGGCTGCGAAGCCGGGGGCGTGGCCGCCTGACTCGTGACCGGCGCCTGACCCGTCGCAGCGGGCGAAGGTCCGCCCGTCGCCGCCGGACCCGCACCGGCCACCCCGGCCGCGAGCGGCGTCGCACCGGCCTGCGCGGCCATGTCCCGGGTAGCCGCAGGCGTGTCGACCTGGGTGATCGGCTTGCCGGTGGACTGCGCGTCGGTGCGCGTGCCGTCGTTGACACTCGCGCCGTCAGCGGTCGACTCGGCCTCCCCGGCGCGCGAACCATCCCGGCCCGACTCTCCTTGTCCAGCCTGGCTTTCCCCGTCTCCTCGCGCACCGGAGTCCTGGCGGCCACCGTCACCGGACTGCTGCGATTCGCCGGTCCGCGCCGCCGGCTCGGCATCCTGACGTCCACCACCGCCGCCGCCGTCGGCACCGGCCTGCTGATCGTCGCCGGATTCCTGACGTCCTTGGCCCGCACCAGAATTCGTGTCGGTGCGCCCATCGCCCTCCGGCGACTGTGTCGTGCCCGCGGGCCGCATCGACTGACCGCCGTCGTCGGCGCCTGCCCGGTTCTCGCCGGAGCCGCCACCCATGGTGTCCTCGCCCGCACCTGCCCGCACGCCGTCGTCACCGCCGAGTCCGGTCGCGCCGCCGTCGGCACCCGCCTGGTCGTCGCCTTCGCCGCCGGGCCGGTTGGACGAGCCGTCGCCCGCACCCGGAGTGTCGTCCAGCCCGAAACTGCCCAGGTCGTAGCCGGGACCCATGGCCTCGCGGATCCGCGAACTGAAACTGGGCCGCTCGAACAGACCCGGATTGATCTTCTGCCAGGCGGAATTCGCGCCCGCCTTGTTCAGGCCGGACAGCCCACCGTTGCTGGCGCCCGCGCTCCACATCAGCGGGTCCGACGCCGCGGCCTGCAAGTTGGTCCAGGCCTGGTCCCAGCCCTTGGTGAAACCATCGTAGGCGAACTGGCCGAGCATGCCGCCGCCCGCACCGACCAGGCCCGCGCCGGTGCCGGTGATGGCGCCGCGCAGCCACGGCGCCATGCTGTCGCCGAGCCGCCTGCCGAGGAAGTCACCGAACGGGCCTGCCGCCAAACCGCCTGCGGCGGAACTGATCGCGGCGGCCCTGACCTGATCCCAGTTGATGTCCTCGCGGTGGCCCTGCTCGACCTGCAACTGCTGCACACCGAGTTCCTGCAGGGTGCCCAGCGCGGTGTCGATCGCCACGTGCTGACCGATGAACTTCAGCACGCGGGTGAGCACGGCCTTGGCGCCGTGCCGCAGGATCGCCGCGAGCACCCGCCCGAAAATGGTGCGCGCCACGGCCCTGGTCGCCAGGATCGCCGCCGCCTCCACGGCGGGCGCGGTGGGCGGAAACGCCCAAGCCAGCGCGATTTCCAGCGCCAGCAGCCCCAGCGAGGACAGGAACATGATCTTGGTGTATTCGATCTCGGTACCGGTCTGATACACCGAGTCACCGAGGATGTCGAACAGTTCGCCCAGCTTGGTGACCGACTGGTCACCGCGCGCCATGCTCTCGAAGGCTTTGAGCATGTCGTCCACGCCCTCGCCCTGCGGATACGCCTTGAACGCAGCGTCTTTGGCGGCATCGACGTCATCGACGAGACCGCGCAGGCTCTCGGCGGCCGCGCGCCAGTCCTCGGCCATGGCCCACATCTCGTCTTCATTGCCGTCCGGCCATTCCATGCCGGCGAGAATCGAGAGCCAATGCAGCCCGGAGGGCAATTCGATCATGGAGGGCTACGTCACCAACTCACGTCCGTGCACGTCGCCATCGCCCCTCATCCTCCAAGCAAGTGGTGCCCCACCCGAGCACACCACAAGTCCTTCGCCTGTGCAACAGAGTGTCAGCCATCAGCGAATCCGTCGTGACCGCAATATGAACGGGAAACGACCGCGAAGATGCCCGTCGGCGGATCGCGTCGGCGAACTTGACGACCAACCGGAGCACGCGAAGGATCGGGGCCATGGAATTGCAGCCGGTGGCCATGTACCGCGAGATGTACGAGGGCACGCACGACGAACTGCCCTCGGTACACACCGCGCCGACCGGCGCCGTCGAACCCGATCGCGAGCAGATCCTGAACTACATGCGCAAGGTGCGCGCCATCTTCGACGTCATGGGCTCCTCGGAGCACCTGTTCGTCGCGGGCGCCTTTATCGAAGGCGGACCGTCGCTGTATTCCGACGGCGTCTGGATCTGGCGCGAGGACTCCCTCGAATATCTCGCCGAACAGCGGGTCACCCTGCCGGCCGGATTCGTCGAGCGGGTGCGCTCCCTGGACTACACCCCGCAATCCTTCGACACCCGCGATCCCGACTTCGACGCGGCGTTCCTGTCGTACTTCTGACCGAGAGGAAAGCGAATGGCGAACTGGCGCGCGCTGCCCGCAGGCGAGGCAGCTGAACTCGCGGGCGCACTGCACACCCTGGACTGGTCGTGGCAACTCGACGACGCTCCCGCCGTGGTCGAGAAGTTCGGCTGGCGCACCATCTCCAGCCGGCCGCGCCGGATCATGCTCGACACCGGGTTCGGCCCGGACAGCGGCACCATCCGCGCCAAGAACGGCCAGGTCACCGGCATCGACCTGCAGCTCACCGAATTCGCCGACGCGGTCGAGAACACCGAGGTCACCGCAGCTTTCGACAGCATCGCCACCGCCCTCACCGGCAAACTCGGCGAACCGTCCGCGCGCGTCGCGGGCCCACCCCCGCAGTACCGGTGGGCCGGCGCCGAGGCCACGATCGTGCTCGAACGCTCCGCCGCCTCGGTGTGGCTGCACCTGGTCACCAATGCCCGGCTGGCCGCCGACGACCGCAATATCGCGCTCGACGAGCAGGGCCTGCTGTGACCGGCTGGACCGAGTTCGCCCACGGCCTGGCCACCGAGCTCGCGGCCGCCCCCGACACCACAGTCCTGGTGATCGGCGAATCCGCGGCACCGGGCGCACGGCGGTTCGCCCAGTTCCGCAAGACCGGCACGGCGGTGTCGGCCGAACTCACCGGCGACGAATGGCTCGAGCCCGGCTTCCGCCCCGGCGACGACGGCGCACTGGCCATCACCGAAGCCGGCTGGCAGCCACCCGACGAAGCCCACATGGGCAATTGGTGGACCGAATTCCCCTGGCCGGTAGCCACCGAGGACTATCAGCGGCTCGCCGCGATCACCGTCACCGGACTCCGCGACGGCTTCGGCATCGACTCCCCCGCCACGCTCGTCTACCAGGGCTGGGTCGAAAAGGCGGGCAACAGCGACCTCCACCTCCCCGGCCTGGGCATCCCCGACGCGCACTGACCGGCCTGGGGCATGCGGCTAGGTCAAGCCGTTGCGGTTGCCCTGTTCCATCCGGTCGATGTAGTCGGCGCTCTCGGTCTGGCCGTCGGCGAAGTCGCCCATGGACGTGGCCATGGTCTTGACGTTGTCGCTGGTGTTGGTCCAGGACGCGTCGTAGCCGTCGTTGCCGCCGGGGCCGTCGTTGAAGCTCTGGCCGAGTTGGTCGTTGCCCCAGACATTTCCGCGGCTGTTGAGCGAACTGTTCAGCGTGTTGATGATGCCGGTGAGCTGATTGCTGACGCTGCGTGACTTGCTCGCCGCGGTCCGGAAGTTGTCGGCGTCGTATTCGAAGGTGCCCATCGCCCTCATCCCTCCACGAGTGGTGTTTCGAGCACACCACAACCCTGTCGCGTGCGCAACAGCCTCGCATGGGCGAACGAATCCCGGATGGCGCCATCATGAACGGCGCGTGCGGGTCAGGCGTTCGCCTCCCAGTGCGACTCCACGCGCGACATCATCCGCTCGATCGAGGCATTGATCTTGTCGGTGAGGTCGGTGCGCGATATCGCGGTGGCCGTGGGGTTTTCGTTCGGTAGTTCGATGACGTACCGGCCGTCGGCGGGCAGGTCGCGCCACACCAGGATGTCGCGATGCATGCCACGCGAGCCGAACATCGATTGGTTCTGCCGGATATTGATGGTGCCCGTGCGCTCGGCCGGGCGGTTGAAGAATTCGGTGCTGCGCTCGACGATCGAGGTGTCGGCCTCCTCGAAGAACATCGATGCGCGTGGTTCGTGTTCGTCGCGGGTGTCGGTGACCAGCGGAATGATGCCGCCGGTCCCCGCGCCGGTGTCCGGCATCAGGTCGACGATCGCGTCGGCGAGTCCGTGCGGCCCTACATCGACCACGACGTAACCGCCACTGTGCGTGGGTGTTTCACCCGGCAGCTGGTAGATCAGGTAGCCGTTTGCGCCCGCCCGCGCCGCCCGCGCCTTGAGCCAGTGTTCGGCGTTGTCGCGCTCGTCGTCTTTCCAGCCACGCAGCCGCACATAGACTTCCGGCCGCTCCAGCACCTCGAACACCGATCGCAGTGCCGGATCGACGGTGTGCTGCAACCGCTGCCAGGTCTGGTACTTCTCCTCCTCGTAGTCCTCGTGCAGGCGAGTCCTGGTCTGGAAGGTGAGTGGGCGCGGGAGGTCGGTGCCGACGAATCGCTGCCACAGCACCCGGAATTCGAGATCGGTGAGTTCCCATCGCTGCGTCATGCCTGCGCCTCCGGCCGCGCGTGCGCGATCGAGCCGGTGCTGCCTGCTTCGACGGATTCGACCGGGGCATCGAGGTGCTGGAGGGGCGCCTCGGTCGCCAGCGACTCGGCCACCAGACCGGTCAGCGGGGTGACGATCTCCCCCAATCCGGACAGGTTCGAGAAGTCGGGCAGCGAGGCCCGCGGGAAGGCGTCGCCGGTCGCGGACTCGACGGTCTCGCCGGCCACCGTCGCCTCGTCGGTGGTCGTCACGGCGGTCGCGATGCCGAGCAGTTCCGCCAGCGGGGACAACGCGGGGTTGTCCGCGATCAGCTGGTTGATCTCCGGTGACTGCGACAGCAGTTCCGCGAGATCGGGGAACTGCCCGAACAGGTCGCCGAGCTGGGAGAAGTCGGGCAGGCCCGAGGTGGCGCCCGTGTCGGTCGTCGCGGAAACCTGCTGCAGCGCGGTGGCCAGCGAGGGCAGCGCCTGGGTGAGCGAGGAGACCGCGCTGGTGACCGCCGACATCACCGAGGACAGGATGCTGGACATGTCGCCCGAGCCGGAACCGGTCGAGCCGGTCGAGGACCCGGTCGACCCCGTCGAACCGACCGAACCCGCGGTCTGCCCGTTCGCGCCCTGCTGCGAACCGGTGGTGCCGTCCTGCTGCAACGCTGCCGCCGCCTGCTGGGCGGCTTGCTGAGCGGCCTGCTGCCTGGCGACGTCGGCGGCCGACACCTGCTGCCCGCCTCCGCCTCCGCCGCCGGAACTGCCGCTGCCACCGGAACTTCCGGAGCCGCCACTGTTGTTGCTGCCGCCGTTGTTGCTATTGCCGTTGTTATTATTGTTATTGTTATTGTTATTATTGTTCGTTTCCTCAGGCGTCGTCACCGGCGCCTTCGGTGCAGCGGGCTCAGCCGCCGCCGGGAACAATTTCTCGGTGTTCATCACACCATTGACATAATGCCGCTCGTACCGATCGCGATTCTCCTGCAGATCGTCATCGCATTTGTCTTCTTTGTCGATCGGCATACACGCCTTGGTCGCGTACAGCCAATCCGCGGTGTACTCCAGATTCTGCTGCATCATCGTGAACGAATCGCTGGCGATCATCGCCGACTGACCGAAAGTGGTGATCGCCGCCAGCGCGGCCTCGCCGCCCTGACTCTCCCACCGGTCACCGGTGATCTCACCGAGCTTCTGCTCGAGGTCGTAGGCGGCGCCGTGCACGGCGTGCGCCATCGCCTCCCAGATCGGGGCGTCGCAGGCCACTTCGTACCAGGAGATCCGCTGGCCGAGGTCGTACATATCGCGCCAGGACATATTGTCCGCAGCTCGGACCGGGATCCGCACACCGACGGCTTCCGCCGTCGCGGTGCCCGCGTGCTTGGGCACGTTCGCGGTCTCGATGTCGTAGTTGTGCTTGGTCTCGAAGGACATCTCGTTACCCACGATTTCGACATCGAGATCGTAGTGGGCCGGTGTGAATGCCCCGGCCTGGGTCACCTCCCCCGCCAGGTCCCTGGCGCCCGGTGCGGAATTCACGCCGCGCAGTTCGTTCTTGAGCGAGGCAATATTGTCGCCGGAACCCTGGTCGGTCTCGGTGTAGGACTCACCCGCGGCCTTGAACATGGTGACCAGGTCTTCGAGCGAATCGATGTAGCGCCCGATCAGATCCTTGGCCTGGGTGGCCTCGGTGATGAACTTGTTGCGCAGCGGCGGCCCCGCATCGACCTGGCTGCCGCCCAAGTGGTCCTCGTCGTAATTGTTCAGGTCGTGATCGCGGATCAGATCCTGGCAACCCTTGAAGATCTCGATCGCCGAGCTGCACGCCCTGGCGGCCTCGAGCGCGGCGCCCGTCTCGACCTTGACTTTCGCCCTGCCCGCCAGCCCCTCGAAGGGAGAATCGCCCACGCCAACCGCTCCTCGCAGCACCCCACCGACGACCGTTGCAGTCGGCTCGATCGCCTCGCATTCTAGTGAGCCATGCGAAATATGCACAGCGGCAAGGAAACACCGGTGGGCCCAGCAAATGAACTTCCGGTTTCCGCTGACGATCGGGCAGGCCGGGGCGATCTGTGACAGACTCGACCGAAGCTGTACCGGCCGTTCGACGGCCGGCGACCAACGAGTGATGAGGCCGGAGATTGACGTCGCGATGGAACTGCTCATGACCGATTTGAGCGGCCTCGAACGGCGCGTGGCAGTCGACCGCACCCAGACCCGCAGCCAGCGTCCGGAGGACTATCTGCAGCTGGCGGGCTCGCTGACCGAGCTGGCCCAGGGCCTGCTCGCCACCAGGAACGACCCAGCGGGCCGGGACCGGACCGCCGAAGCGCTCGAACCCGCCCAGGAGTCGGTGGCGATCCGGCTGCACTGGCTGGTCGAGGGCTATGTCTCCTACGAGTACGCCGGCGCGCTCCAGGACGCGCTGCGGTTGTTCGAACAGGCCACCCGCCTGGTCGGGCACCGCCAGCTGGCGACCAACACCATTCGCAGCGCCTGCTCGGCCTACCGGCAGGTCGCCCGGGACTACCCCGACGTGTCGGCCATGTGCGCCGACGGCCTGTCCAAGTGCGGTGTCTGGCTGATGCGCCTCGACCACGACGCAGCGGTCGCGGCGACCGAGTCCGCGGTACGGATCAGGGCCGCCATGTACGCGCGCACGCCCGAGCAGCCGGGCAAGTACCTGGCCAGCCTCAGCACGCTACTGCGCACGATGATGGTCGGCCGCTCCCGCAAGCAGGCGATCGCGAGCTACCGCGCGCTGTATTCGGAACTGACCTCGGCCACCGCGACCGCGCGCCTGCGCGAAACCCGGGTCGAGGAACTCGATCTCACCGTCAAGACCACCCAGGCGCTGGTGAAGCTGGGTGCAGGCACGCTCGAGCGCGCGGGCAGGCTCACCCAGCAGCAGATCCTCTACCAATCCGGTGGCGACCTGGCCACCATCGACGAGATCAACTGGCGGCTGGCACTTGTCGGGCTCAAGCCGCTCGCGGCCGGCGCCATGCCGGAGCCGCCCTCGCGTCCGGTGGAGATCTCGGCGACCTACGGCGCCCTCGCGGTCCGCTGCTCGGCACCGGACGCGCTGGAGCAGGTGCGCGCGGCGATCGTCGCGGCCTTCGCCGCGGACGGCGTCGAGCCGGTCGACGCGGGCCGCTTCGCCGGGGTGCACGAAAAGCATTGGGGCGTCAAGGAACCGGTCACCAATTCCGCGACGGACCTGGCCGCCGATGTGGTGCTGGTCGAAAAGGCCTCGGGCAGCTGGATTTCGGTGAAGAGCCTGAACTGGGAGATCGGCGCCCTCGGCAAACATCCGCTGGCGGTGCGGCTCTCGGAGAAATGGCCGGTCCTCACCGTCGCCACCATCGAGAAGATCTCCTACGAGCTGTGCCTCTACGACAACGGCGTCGCCACCCAGTACGCCGCCCTCGGCCGACCCGCCGGACAGGCCCCGCTCGACGCTCCCCTCGCGCCCCTGGACTTCGCCACCCTGGCCGACTACGGCGCCGACTACGCCTCCGAAACCCAGGTCCGCGCCGCCTTCGGCAACGCCGAGATGTTCGCCAAGGTCACCGAACTCCCTGGCAGCGGCATCCGCCAGGCCGCCGAAAAGCGCCCGCTCACCGAATACGGCCCCGACATCCTGTTCTTCGGCAAGCCCTGACCCGGCGCGCCCGCACACGCAGCCACCCGGCATGATCGGTGGCTGTGCGAGTACTGCTGCAGCGGGTGACCAGCGCCCAGGTGAGCGTCGACGGACAGATCGTCGGCCGGATCGACCCCACCGCGGCCTCCGGCGGGCACGGCCTGCTCGCCCTGGTCGGCGCGACCCACACCGACACCGAGGCGACCGCGCGGGCACTGGCCGACAAGACCTGGCGCCTGCGGATTCTCGACGGCGAACGCTCCGCGGCCGACCTGCACGCACCGATCCTGGTCGTCAGCCAGTTCACTCTCTACGCCAACACCGCCAAAGGCCGCCGCCCCTCCTGGAACGCCGCCGCCCCCGGCCCGATCGCCGAACCCCTCGTCGACACCTTCGCCACCACCCTGCGCGACCTCGGCGCGACCGTCGAAACCGGCCACTTCGGCGCCCACATGCAGATCCAGCTGACAAACGACGGCCCGGTCACCATCCTGCTGGAAGGCTGACCTCACAATCCGAGGTGCAAACGCAAGACCCGATCCACCTCGGCCATGGTCACGGCGGGCAGTCGTCCCAGCGAACGCCTGACCCTGCTGATGGACACGGACCGGATCTGTTCGGTCTGCACCTTCGACACGGCACGTAGACCGACATCCTCGAGCAGCACCTGGAACGAGAACACCCGATCGACATTGCTGGTCACCGGAAGTACAGAGATCACTCCGCGTCCCTGCCGCTCAGCTGAACGATTCGCGCCGTCGTTGCTGACCACGATCGCCGGACGCACTTTGTTGGCCTCATCCGGGCGTACCGGGTCGAACTCGATCAGCAGAATGTCACCCCGGCGCATCAGACGAGGCCGTCAGCCGCAGCCTGGGACCAGATCTCCTCTTCGCCAGAGGATTCCCATTCGTCCCAGGCGGCCGTGTACTCGTCCTCGAGCGTTCGTTCTCGCAGCAGCTGGATCGCCCGGTGGATGGCAGCCGACCGTCCAGGCAGACCAGCACGGCAGACCTCGGCGTCGAGCAGTTCGACATCGTCCTCGGAAAGGCTCACGCTCAGCTTCATGCCATCAATGCTACCAGGGTAGGAACATCGGTAGCATCGCGAATGCTACTCCGGGCGCAGGGTGAGGATGCGGGGGCCGTCTTCGGTGACCGCGACGCTGTGTTCCCAGTGGGCGGCGCGGGAGCCGTCGGTGGTGACCACGGTCCAGTCGTCGTCGAGGGTTGTGGTCTCGGTGGTGCCGAGGGTGAGCATCGGCTCGATCGCCAGTACCGAACCGACCACCAGGCGCGGGCCCTTACCGGGGGCGCCTTCGTTGGGCAGGAACGGGTCCATGTGCATCTCGCGGCCGATGGCGTGACCGCCGTAGCCGTCGACGATGCCGTACTGACGGCCGTGCTCTTTTTCGGCGGCCCTGGTGCCCAGTTCGATGGCGTGGGAGACATCGGTGAGCCGGTTGCCGGGCTGCATCGCGGCGATGCCCATTTCCATCGACAGCCTGGTCGCTTCGCTCAGCAGCCGGTCGGCCTCGATGATGGGGCCGACGCCGAAGGTCCACGCCGAATCACCGTGCCAGCCGTCGAGGATGGCGCCGCAGTCGATGGAGACGAGATCGCCCTCGGTGAGGATGTCGCGCGCCGAGGGGATCCCGTGGACCACGCGGTCGTTGACCGAAGAACAGATCGAGCCGGGGAAGCCGTGGTAGCCCTTGAACGACGGGACAGCGCCCGCGTCCCGGATCACCTGTTCGGCGACCTCGTCCAGCTCCAGCGTCGACACCCCGGGCTTCGCCGCGTCCCGCACGGCGACCAGCGCCCGCCCGACGATCGCGCCCGCTGCCGCCATGGCATCGAGCTCGCCCGCCGAACGGAACGGCACGACCTTCTTCTTACGGTTGAAGACCATCCGGCCTCAATACTCCGATCGGTGGTTTTACTTGCCGAGCGCGGCCAGTGCCCGCGCGTTGACTTCGTCGACCTCGCCGATACCGTCGACGGTCACGACCAGCCCGTCGTAGTACTCGAGCAGCGGCTCGGTCTCCTCGCGGTAGACCCGCAGCCGGTTGCGGATGACGTCCTCGGTGTCGTCGGCGCGGCCACGGGCGAGCATCCGCTCGACCACGGTGTCCTCGGCGACCACAAAGCACAGCACGGCGTCGAGCGCGGTGCCGTTGTGCTCGAGGATCTTCTTCAGCGCGTCGGCCTGGTCGACCGTACGCGGGTAGCCGTCGAGCACGAAACCGTTGACGGCGTCCGGCTCGCCCACGCGCGCCTCGACCATCCGGTTGGTGACATCGCTGGGGACGAGGTCGCCCGCGTCCATGTACTTCTGCGCTTCACGCCCGAGGGCGGTCTGCTGGCTGATGTTCGCGCGGAAGAGGTCTCCGGTGGAGATGTGCGGAACGCCCAGCTTTTCCGACAGCAGGACGGCCTGAGTACCTTTGCCGGCACCCGGCGGACCGAGCAGAACAACTCTCACTTGAGGAACCCTTCGTAATTTCGATTCATCAGCTGGCTCTCGATCTGCTTGACCGTGTCGAGACCCACGCTGACCATGATGAGCACGGCGGCACCGCCGAAGGCCATGTTCGCGGACTGGCCCGCGCTGCCCGCACCGAGGAACAGGCTCGGCAGGACGGTGACCGCACCGAGGTAGATCGAGCCGGGCAGGGTGATGCGGCTCAGCACGAAATTCAGGTAGTCGGCGGTCGGCTTACCCGGACGATAGCCCGGAATGAAACCACCGAACTTCTTCATCTCGTCGGCGCGTTCCTCCGGGTTGAAGGTGATCGCGACGTAGAAGTAGGTGAAGAACACGATCAGACCGAAGTAGATCGCGATGTAGACCAGGTTGGTCGGGTCCACCAGGTACTTCTGGATGATCTCCTGCCACCAGCTCGGATCCGTCGACGAGCTGGCCCCGGTCAGCTGCGCGATCAGGTTGGGCAGGTACAGCAGCGAGGACGCGAAGATCACCGGGATGACACCGGCCTGGTTGACCTTCAGCGGCAGATAGGTCGACGACCCGCCGTACATCTTGCGGCCGACCACGCGCTTGGCGTACTGCACCGGAATCCGGCGCTGACCCTGCTCGACGAAGATCACGGCCACGATGATCGCCAGTACAGCGACACACACCAGACCGAAGACCAGGCCACCGCGGGTGTCCAGGATCGCCTTGCCGTCGAGCGGGATACGCGCGGCGATACCGGCGAAGATGAGCAGCGACATGCCGTTGCCGACACCGCGCTCGGTGATCTGCTCGCCGAACCACATGACCAGCGCGGCACCGGCGGTCATCACCAGCACGATGATGATCATGCCGAAGACGCTGGTGTCGGCCAGGATGTCCTCCTGGCAGCCCTGTAGCAGCTGACCGCGAGCCGCGAGCGCGACGAGACCGGTGGCCTGCAGAACCGCCAGGGCGATCGACAGATACCGGGTGTACTGCGTCATCTTGGTCTGGCCTGCTTGGCCTTCCTTGCGCAGTTCCTCGAACCGCGGGATGACGACGGTCAGCAGCTGGATGATGATGCTCGCGGTGATGTAGGGCATGATGCCGATCGCGAACACCGACAGCTGCAGCAGCGCACCACCGGAGAAAAGGTTGATGAGCTGGTAGATACCGGCGGAATCACCACCGGAGACCAGCTTCACGCACTCTTGTACGTTTTGATAATCGACACCGGGGGACGGCAGCGCGGCACCCAACCGGTACAGCGCGATCAACCCCAGCGTGAAGAGAATCTTCCGCCGTAAGTCCGGAGTCCGGAAGGCCGATACGAAGGCGGAAAGCACAGATCCTCCTGGCGAACGACATGGTCATGCCATGCGACTTCGGTTCTTACGGAAACGTCAGCCGATGACGAGCTTGGCAGACAACACTAGATGAGACTCTAACAGTGACACCGGACGAGCTCTCGACTCGTCCGGTGTCGCTGTCGACTACACAGTACCGTCAGGCCAGTTCGGTGACGGTGCCACCGGCGGCGGCGATCTTCTCCTTGGCGGAGCCGGTCACCTTGTCGGCGGTCACCTGGACCGCCACGCCGATCTCACCGTCGCCGAGAACCTTCACCAGCTCGTTCTTGCGAACGGCGCCGGCCGCGACGAGCTCGGCCTTACCGACCGTGCCGCCCTCGGGGAACAGCTCCGCGATGCGGCCCACGTTCACAACCTGGTACTCCACGCGGAAGCGGTTGGTGAAGCCCTTCAGCTTCGGCAGGCGCATGTGCAGCGGCATCTGGCCACCCTCGAACGCCGCGGGGACGTTCTTGCGGGCCTTGGTGCCCTTGGTACCGCGACCGGCGGTCTTGCCCTTGGAGCCCTCACCGCGACCCACGCGAGTCTTCTCGGTCTTGGAACCCGGCGCAGGACGCAGGTGGTGCAATTTGATGGTCATGTCAGACCTCCTCAACAGTTACGAGGTGGCGCACGACGTTGATCAGACCGCGGTTCTGAGCGTTGTCCTCACGGACCACACTCTGACGGATCTTGCGAAGGCCCAGCGTACGCAGGGAGTCCTTCTGATTCGCCTTGGCGCCGATGGTGCTCTTGATCTGGGTCACCTTGAGATCAGCCATGGTCAGGCTCCCTGTCCCGCACGCGCACGCAGCATGCCCGCCGGAGCGACGTCCTCGATCGGCAGACCGCGACGGGCGGCAACCTCTTCGGGACGCTGGAGCATCTTGAGCGCGGCGACCGTCGCGTGAACGACGTTGATCGCATTGTCGCTACCGAGCGACTTGGCCAGAATGTCGTGAATGCCCGCGCATTCGAGCACGGCACGCGCCGCGCCGCCGGCGATCACACCGGTACCGGGCGAAGCCGGACGCAGCATGACGACACCGGCCGCCGCCTCACCCTGAACCGGGTGGGTGATGGTCGAGCCGATCATCGGGACGCGGAAGAAGCTCTTACGAGCCTCCTCGACACCCTTCTGGATGGCCGCGGGAACTTCCTTGGCCTTGCCGTAGCCGACGCCGACCAGACCGTTGCCGTCACCGACGATCACGAGGGCGGTGAAGCTGAAGCGACGACCACCCTTCACGACCTTGGAGACGCGGTTGATCGCGACCACGCGCTCGAGCTGGTTCTTCTCGGCAGCGTTGTCCCGACGGTCGCCGCCACCGCGACGATCGCCACCACCGCGACGGTTGTCGCGGTTGCCCTCGGGGCTATTGCTGTTCTGTCCGGCGGGTCCGTTGCCGCCGTCACGCCGCTGACGTCCCGGCATCAGACGTTCCTTCCGTTCGAAATAACAGTCATCAGAACTTCAACCCGCCTTCACGAGCGGCATCGGCCAGCGCCGCGATGCGGCCGTGGTAGTCGTGACCACCACGGTCGAACACGACCGACTCGATACCGGCAGCCTTGGCACGCTCGGCGATCAGCTGACCGACCTTGGCGCCCTTGGCGGACTTGTCGCCCTCCAGCGCACGCACATCGGCCTCGATCGAGGACGCGGCGGCGATGGTCTTGCCCACCGAATCGTCGACGAGCTGGGCGTGCAGGTGCCGCGAGGAACGGTTGACCACCAGGCGCGGACGCTCGGTGGTGCCGACGACCTTCTTGCGCAGACGGAAGTGACGGCGGGTCTTGGACAGCCGGCGCTTGGTCGACGCGTCCTTGCCCAGCGGAATCCGCTTGGCCTTCTGGTTAGCAGTTTGCGCCATGATCACTTACCCGTCTTTCCGACCTTGCGGCGAACGACCTCGCCGGCGTAGCGGATGCCCTTGCCCTTGTACGGGTCGGGCTTACGCAGTCCGTGGATGACAGCGGAGATCTGGCCGACCTTCTGCTTGTCGATGCCGGACACAGAGAACTTGGTGGGCGATTCCACCGCGAAGGTGATGCCCTCCGGGGCCTCGATCGGCACCGGGTGGCTGTAACCCAGGGCGAACTCGAGGTTCGAGCCCTTGGCGGCCACACGGTAACCGACGCCGAAGATTTCCATCTTCTTCTCGTAGCCCTTGGTGACACCCTCGATCATGTTGGCGATCAGGGTGCGGGAAAGGCCGTGCAGCGAACGGTTGGCGCGCTCGTCGTTGGGACGGGCGACCTCGAGCTCGTTACCCTCACCCTTGGTGACGGTGATCGGCTCGGACACGGTGTGCGACAGGGTGCCCTTGGGCCCCTTCACCGTGACGACCTGGCCGTCGATGGTGACGTCGACGCCGGCCGGAATCTCGATGGGCTTCTTACCAATACGCGACATTTGTCCTGACCTCCCTTACCAGACGTAGGCGAGGACTTCGCCGCCCACGCCCTGCTTGGCCGCCTGACGGTCGGTGAGCAGACCGGTCGACGTGGAAATGATCGCCACGCCGAGGCCGCCGAGGACCTTGGGCAGGTTGGTGGACTTCGCGTACACACGCAGACCCGGCTTCGAGACGCGACGCAGGCCCTGCAGGCTGCGCTCACGGCTGGGGCCGTACTTCAGATCGACGACGAGGGCCTTGCCCACCGGCGCGTCTTCGGTGCGGTAATCGGCGATGTAACCCTCACGCTTCAGGATCTCGGCGATGTTCGCCTTGAGCTTGGAGTGCGGAGCCTTCACCTGATCGTGGTACGCCGAGTTGGCGTTGCGCAGACGCGTCAAGAAGTCTGCGATCGGATCAGTCATGGTCATGGTTAGACCTCGACACCTTTCTCGCTGCGGTTCCCATGCAGCATCGGCGCACTCTCGCGCGCAGACCGTGGGCCTACAACAATTCGGCTGGTCCGGGCGGCACTTACCGACCGGATGAGTACTCTTCACGAGCGCTCGGCGCCGGGGGAACGATCCGCCAACGCCGAGCGTGTAGCGGACACAGATCTGCCCAGGCAACCGCTCTAGTGTAGGCAACGCCGTGGTCGCGACAAAATCCGGGTGCCGGTCAGGTGGCGGGCAGCGGGTCCCGGCTCGCGCGGGCGGTGATCATGGCGCCCACCGCGCAGACACCGGCCGCGACCAGCAGCATCTGATCGCCGCCGACGATCTCGCCGAGCACACCGCCCAGCAGCGCGCCCACCGCGAAGGACCCGTATTGCAGCGCGTAGCCGAGCCAGTCCCTGGCACTACCACCGCTGACGTGGCTCTCGATGCCCTGGCCGAGCTTGACCACGGTGCCGGTGACGTAGCTCAGCGGGACGCTGACCTCGCCGTTCTTGACGAAAGCGGTGTTGAGCGCGCCGACGGCGAAGGCGACGAAGGCGATCGGGATGAAGTCGACCTCCTGGCTGCCGGAGCGGTCCAGCGCCCAGTCGACAGCGGCGGCGACCACCAGCGCGACCGTGGCCACCACCGTGGCGCCGTGACGGCTGTCGCGCCAGACCCACCGGCGCAGCAGCGAGGCGACGAAGACACCGAGCCCGAACGAGAACAGCAGCGTGATGGCACCGGTGGCCAAGAGCTGATCATTGTCGAACCAGCCGAGCACGGCCCGCTCGGTATTTCCGGTCATGAAGGTGACGAAATATCCGGCGGAATGCGTATAGGCGGCGGCGCCGATGAATCCAGCCAATATCGAAAGAAAGGCGACCATCGGCATCGCACCCGCCGGAATCCCGCGTAGGGGCGCGCGGTGGGCCAGGTCACGCCCGGTTTCCTCTGTGGTTGCAGTCACAATCCCACTTCCTCCGCTGTCATCGGAATTAGGGATCGTCTTTGACTCCCGGTCGCGGTGTATTTTCCCGCGACCAGCCCGAGAGTAGCGGCGTGAACAATTGCCGACCA
Source organism: Nocardia sp. NPDC059177 (assembly GCF_042755165.1). Taxonomy (NCBI): domain Bacteria; kingdom Bacillati; phylum Actinomycetota; class Actinomycetes; order Mycobacteriales; family Nocardiaceae; genus Nocardia; species Nocardia sp. NPDC059177. The sequence continues at coordinate 55,800 of NZ_JBHZBX010000003.1, forward strand.
CTGCCGGGAGCGAATTATCGGCAAGAACACAGAATTTCCCGGATTGCGTAACCCGGCGTTAACCGAAAGGGGTGGAACAAATGCCGAGGTGGGCGCCCCCGGGGAACGGCCACTACCAGCCCGAACTCCACCGGCCGGTCGAATTTCCTTCGCCCGCAACTAGTTTCCGTGACTAACCACGTGATAGCTTCGTCACGTTCGCCCGATCTGTGCAGGAGGCTCGGCAGTTGTATTCGCGCTCCGCGCGCCGTCGCCGTAGCTGGATCTGCGTCATCGCCGTTCTGCTCGGACTCGGCACGCTCACCGCCCCGGCCACCGCGCACGCGGCCGATCCTTATGTAGACCCGCTGGCCGAGGCCGCGAGCACCCCGGAACTACGGTGGACGGACTGCGAGGACGGGTTCTCCTGCGCCTGGGCGCAGGTTCCGCTGGACTATCACCGGCCGCACGACGAGCAGATCCAGCTGGCGGTCATCAAACTGCCCGCGACCGATCCCGCGCGGCGCATCGGCACTCTGTTCGTGAACTTCGGTGGCCCGGGGCCCTCGGGTGTCGACCGGCTGCGGGAACGGGCGCGCTGGCCGTGGCTGTTCTCCGAGGAGCTTCGGGCCCGCTTCGATCTGGTGTCATGGGATCCGCGTTCGGTCTCGCGCAGCGCGCCGGCCAGCTGTTTCGGCTCGGCCGAGGAGCAGCAGGCCTACCTCGCGACGTTCCCCGGCACGCCGTCCGGCCCCGCCGAGGAACCGGAGTTCTTCGCGCGCTCGGCCGATATCGCCGCCCGCTGCGCGGCATCGGCGGGCCCGATCCTGAGCCACGCCTCGACCACCAATACCGCCCGCGACCTGGACCTGCTCCGCCGCGCGGTAGGCGACGCGGCACTGAGCTATCACGGCATCTCCTACGGCACCTACCTCGGCGCGGTCTACGCCAACCTGTTCCCCGGCCGGGTGCGGGCGATGGCGCTGGACGGCTCCCTGGATTTCGCGGGCAATGCGACTGGGCACGGCGCCGACGGCGCGAATCTGCCCCTGGACACCCGCCAGGGCGTGGCCGACGCGCTCGCCGAGACCTTCGACGCCTTCCTGCGCGAATGCTCGACCGCCGGTCCGGCCTGCGCGTTCGCCGCGGGCGATCCGAAACTCAAATGGATCGCGCTGGTCGAACGCGCCCGGCTGGCCCCCATCGTGGTCGACGGCACCCCGTGGACCTACGGACAGATCGTGGCCGCCGCGGGCAGCCTGTCGCGCCCCGGCACCTACGCCGACCTGGCGACGCTGCTGCAACAACTCTTCGACGCGGGCACCACCTTCACCCCGGCCGTCACCCACGACACGATCTTCGACAAGGAGCACCCCGGCAACCGGGTCGAGGCGTTCTACACGATCCAGTGCGCCGACAGCACCGTCCCGACCGACCCCGCCGTCTACCACCGGGCCGGCGCGATCGAAGACCTGCGCGTCCCCTACTTCGGCCGCACCGCCGTCTTCAACGCCACCCCGTGCGCCTTCTGGCAGGCCACCGACCCCGACCGCTACACCGGCCCGTGGAACCGCGACACCGCCGCACCCATCCTGATCCTGAACAGCCGTTTCGACCCGGCCACCCCGCTCCGCGGCGCACTCGCCGGGGCCGCGCAGCTGGCGCGGGCCCAGGTGGTCGTCGTCGAAGGTATCGGCCACAGCAGCATGTATGTGCCGAGCACCTGCGCCGAACACGTCAAACGCGACTACCTGCTCACCGGCCAGCTGCCCCCGGAGGGGATGAGCTGCGGCATCGACCGCTCACCCTTCAGCTGACCGGCGAAGGTGGTCAGCGATTCATGCACTCCAGACCGAGGAACGGGCCGAATCGGTTCTCGGCGCTGCCCGCGAGAACGAGGATGCTGCCGATCGGGCTGCACAGCACGTCCAGGCTGGACGAGCCGGAGTCGGCGACGGGTTCCTGCGCCTGCGCGGTCGTCGCGGTGACCGCGGGAGCGAGTAGGAACAGGGCGAGGGCGGAGGACACAGCGAGCTTCTTCATGACTTTCACCGTGCCCTGTCACCCCCGCCCCGCGCACGCCCCGACTTGCTGGGGCACACAGCGAGGATTTCGCGGAAGTCGTTGTGCGGTAGCTACTTCGCCGCGGATGGCGGACATGCCGACAGCACGGACTCCGCGAGGAAGTCCGTGCTGTTCGACTGCGGGCGAGCCGGTCAGCCGACTGAGCCCAGAACGACACCGCCGTTGCTGCAGAACCCAACAGCCGGACTAGGCACCAGGAAGATGCCGTTCGCGTACCCCGGCGTCCACCAGCCGCCGGTGCCAACGCCGCCGCCGAGGATGGAAAGGACCGTGCAGTCGTAGCTGTTGGCGTCGAGGAACGTCCCGGTGATCTTCGCCTGAACGCCGGGCGCGGGATCGGAGGTGATCACCGGACCCGCTGAAGCGGCGCCCGCCCCGAGAGCGATGGCCGCGGTCAGCGTGCCCAGTGCGATGGCCATCCGGCCGGTGTACTTTCTCATCGGAATCTCCTTCGGTGTGTCCGCCGGTGGTGGCGGTGGTGGTGGCCACCCGGTTGGCGGCACAACCCAAAATTACGGCCTGACCTGCGGTGATCTCTTCCGGGAAGGCACGGATTCGACTCCGTGCCAGCACGGACGCGCCGCCCTGTTGTGTGACGGTTCGCCGCGGAGGATCCTGAAAAGAACCGGGTAGTCGGAGGCTCTTCGATGACAGCTCGTACGTTCGCGCTCATCGGTGGTGTGACAGCCTGTGCCGCCGCGTTGAGCGCCGCGGTGGTGCTGTCGGTCGATTGGTCGGAGACCGCGCTCTACGACCCGGCCAGAATCCTGCTGCTCGGCCCCCGCGAGGCATTCTCGGCCGCGCAGCATTCGCCACGGTTCGGCCAAGTCGAGCTCGCGCTGTTCCTGTTGACCGGCATCTCGTTCGTGGCCTCGGGGCTGTTCACCTGGACGAATCGTCCCCGCGATCTGGCCGGGCCGCTGTTCGTGCTGGCCGGTCTGGTGTGGCTGGCCTGCGGCGTGCGCCGGTCCAGCGAACCGGCGCTGTTCACCGCGGGCGCTGTGCTCACCAATATCTATCTGCCGGTGATGATTCCGGTGCTGCTCGGTTTCCCCTCCGGCCGGCTGCACCAAGCCTGGGAGCGCTGGTATGTCCGGGCCTGCTGGGCGCTGGCCGTGTTCGGTGTGTCCGCGGAGTGGCTGTTCTTCGATCCCCGGCTGGTGCCCGCCCCGCACCCGTCGACCTCGGTGAACCTGTTGCTGATCCAGCACGACCCGGTGCTGGCCGATCGGATCCAGCTCGCCGTCGGCGCGATGGCCTTTCTGCTCGCCGTCACCGCGATCGTGGTGGTGATCCGGCGCTGGCGTTCCGGCACCGCGGCCTACCGGGCCGGTTTCGCCCCGATCGTGCTGCTGGCCACCATCGCGGGCGTGATCATCCTGGGACTCCTTGCCACCGCGGTCTGGTCGCCGGGCTCGCTGCACGCCTGGTCGCTGAACCTGCGCTATATCCCGCTGGTCCTGCTCCCGCTGGCGATCGCGGTCGGGCAGGTGCGCTACCGGATGACGCGGGCCGCGGTCAGCGACGCCATGGTCGAGATCGGCGCGGCCCCGATCAGTTCGGGTTTCGTCGAGGCCCTGCGCCGCGCCCTGCACGATCCCTCCCTGGCGCTGTGGACCTTCGATCCCGAACGCGGCGGCTATGTCGACGACGAGGGGCGGCTGCGCGAACTGCCCCGCGGCACCGGCCACCGGGTGGCGACGATCCTCGAACGCGACGGCGCCGCGACGGCCGCCCTGGTCTACGACAAGCAGCTCCAGTCGGAACCGGAACTGCTGGCCGCCGTGCGCGGCGCGACCGAGCTCGCCCTCGATCACGAACAGCTGCGCACCGATCTGCACACCCAGCTCGCCGAGGTGCGCCGCTCCCGCGAGCGCATCGTGGCCGCGGGTGACGCCGAACGCCGCCGGGTCGAGCGCGATCTGCACGACGGCGCGCAGCAACGGCTGGTCGCCGCCGCGCTGCTGCTGCGCCGGGCGCAGCGCACACCCGACACCGAAACCCGCGGTGACCTGGTGACCCGCGGCGCCGCCGAACTCGACACCGCGCTGACCGAACTGCGCGAACTGGCCAGGGGCGTGTTCCCGCCGATCCTGGCCGAACGTGGCCTCACCGCCGCGCTGACCGCGCTGGCCGAACGCGCCCCGATCCCGGTGCGGATCCACGGCACGCTGATCCCCCGCCCACCGCCGGGCGTGGAGCTGGCCGCGTATTTCATCGCCGCCGAGGCAGTCACCAACGCCGCCAAGCATTCCGGCGGTACGCACATCGATATCGAAGTGGGCATCGACGACGGCGCGGTGCGGCTGGTGGTCGCCGACGACGGCCGCGGCGGTGCCCGGCTCGGCCCCGGCGGCGGCCTCAGCGGACTCCTCGATCGCGCCGCCGCGCTCGGTGGCGAGCTCGAGGTCGACAGTCCGCCCGGTGCGGGCACCACCCTCACCGCCACGCTGCCGTTGTCTCCGCAGGACCCGACATGACCGCGGCGCCGATTCGTGTTGGAGGTGGTGGCGCGTGAGCGGCTTCGACCTCCAGCCCGGCACGGTCTTCGCCGGTTACACGATCGAGCGGCCGCTCGGCTCGGGTGGAATGGGCGCGGTCTACGCCGCCCGGCATCCGACCCTGCCGCGCACGGTCGCGCTCAAGGTGCTGCATCCCGCGCTCACCGGTGACGACTATGTCCGCAGCCGCTTCGAGTACGAGGCCGATCACGCCGCCCGCCTGGACCACCCCGCCATCGTCGCGGTCTACGATCGCGGCCGCGAGGGCGATCGGCTCTGGATCGCGATGCAACTGGTGCCTGGCATCGACGCGGCCCGGCTGGTGCGTGAGGGACCGGTGCCGCCGGAGCGGGCTGTCCACATCATCGAATCCGTCGCCGCTGGACTCGATTACGCGCACCGGGCCGGCGTATTCCACCGCGATGTCAATCCGGCCAATATCCTGCTGGCCGCGCCCACCGAGCCGGGCGCCGCCGAGCGGGTGCTGCTCACCGATTTCGGGATCGCCAAGGCGCTCGACGACACCGTGAACCTGACAGCGGCGGGAATGCTCGTCGCCACCCTGCGCTACGCGGCGCCCGAGCAGCTCGAAGGCCGGACCATCGATCACCGATCCGATGAGTACTCGCTGGGCTGCACCCTGTTCCATCTGCTCACCGGCGCCCCGCCCTACCCCGGACCGAGCCAGGCCGCCATCATGAACGGCCATCTCAACGCGCCGATTCCGGCCCCGAGTGCCGTGCTGCCCACCCTGCCGAAAGCCTTCGACGCGGTGCTGGCCACGGCGATGGCCAAGCGTCCGGACGAGCGCTTCCCCAGCTGCGGCGAGTTCGCCGCCGAGGCCAGGGCGGTGCTCACCGCGGCCGAGGACGTCACCGCCCCGGTCGCGCGGCAGGCCGAGCCCCGCCTGCGCGTGGTCCTCGCCGACGATTCCGCGCTACTGCGCCAGGGCATCGCGCGCCTGCTCGAGGACGAGGGCATGGAGGTGGCCGGCCAGGCCGGTGACGCGGTGGCATTGCTGCGCCTGGTCCGCGCGCACCGCCCCGATGTCGCGGTGGTCGACATCCGGATGCCGCCGACCTGCACCACCGAGGGCATCGACGCCGCGGTCACCATCCGCCGTGAGTTTCCCGCGACGGCGGTCCTGCTGCTCTCGCAGTACATCGAGACCGAGAATGTCCTCGACCTGCTGGCCGGCGGCGCGCGCAGCCTCGGCTACCTGCTCAAGGACCGGGTCTCCGACATCGATGAGTTCGTGGCCGCGCTGGAACGGGTCGCCGCGGGCGGCTCGGCGATCGATCCCGATCTGGTCGGCCGGCTGGTCTCGCGACCACACCACGGCGCCCTACCGCTGGACACGCTCACGCCCCGCGAGCGAGAAGTGTTGCGGCTCATGGCCGAAGGACGATCCAATCGCGCGATCGGCGCCACGCTGTTCCTCGGCGAACGCACGATCGAAACCCACGTGCGCGGCATCTTCGCCAAACTCGGCCTACAGCCCGAACCCGACGATCACCGCCGGGTCCTCGCGGTCCTCACACACCTGCGGGTCGAGAGCTGATTCAGCTGAACAGGCAGAGCAGGTCGTAGAGCGGGGGCTTCTCGACGCTGCCGGTGCTGAAGAGCAGCTGGGCGATCGGTGAGCAGATCAGTGCCGTCTCCGAGGAGCCCGATCCGCCCTCGGACGAACCGGTGAGGGCCTGCGCGGAACCGGAATCGGCGACCGGTGCGGGCGCGACGGGAGCGGCCGAAGCGACGGCCGGAGCGGAGAGGAGCGCGCAGGACAGTACTGCGACGGAAGCGATCTTCTTCATGCGCCAAGAGAACACGACAACAGCGTGCCACAAGAGTGAAATCCGAATATTTCACCCACATTCCGGCAGGTCAGTACGTCGACCGGCAAGTTTGTCGGTACGCAGTGCGATTCTGCGTACATGACCTATGACGATTGCGGCTGGCACTCGGACACCACCTCGGACCTCGGCCTGGACAGCGAGGCAGGCGCGACCCACATCGGCATGTTCTACGCCTGGGCCGTCGCCCACGACCTGCATTCCCCCACCGCTCTCGTCTGGGGCGAACCGGAACCACGACCCCGCCCGGAACTGGCCGCCCTGCGCGACCGCACCAAAACCCCCGGCCGCTACCTCCTCGACCACTGCTGCGGCGAACTGAACACCGGCGACCTGAACGCACGCGGCCAAGCCTTCGCCGACGCCGCCTACCGCCAATACCTCAGGGCCTACGAGTACATCCCCGAGATCGCCCGCTACGAGACCACCTACCACGCCCCCGACACCTGGGAAACCTACGAGGCCGTCGCAACCTTGCTGGACGAAGCATGGACCGAGTGGCAACGACAGCTCTGACCCCGCGCCTATCATTGGCGCCATGACGAACGCCGATCCCAGGCGCCCCGACCTGCCGGAATACCTGACATGGGAGGAGCTCGAACAGCTGCCCGAGGAAGTCGCCTCGTGCATCGAGCTGTGGGAAGGGCGAGTGGTCTGGGCGCGACGCGGACCGGGCGAACATCAGGAAGCCAGCAATCTGTTGTGGAGCGCGCTGCGCCGGGACGCGAAACGCGCGATGGACAACGAACCCGACAAGTGCTGGCGCGCACGCACCGAAACCAATGTCTTCTTCGGCCGGCACGGCAAATCCGATTTCGTGACGCCGGACTTCCTGATCCATCGATGCCTGGACAAGGCCTACGCCCACGTCCGCGCCGACGACACACTCCTGGTCGGCGAGGTGCTCTCCCCGTCGAACACCGCCGCCGAGATGGAAGCCAAGAAAGCCCGCTACGCCGCCGCGGGTATCCCCTGGTATTGGGAAGTCACCCTCCATCCGGTGCGCAGCGAGATCGCCTACGTGCAGGCCTACGGTCTGGCTTCTGGAACGGGAGCCCTGCCTGCGGGCGTCTCACCACTACACAAGGCGAACTACCTCCTGGTCGGCACCTGGTCACCCGCCGACTCCACCGAGATCACCATCGACCACCCCTTCCCGATAACCATCCCGTGGCCCGAATTGGCCCTATGACTCGCCCGCACGCGCGAAGGCCCGAGCGACCGACCACCCATCAATCCTTCCGCCTTCTACCGGCGGACCTCTGATTACCGCAAGCCGCGAGACGCGGCGTACCGCGCGAACGCACAGACACCCGGCGCGGCGCGCGACACACCTGTGACTCAGCAGGAACCAAACGTCGTCAATTGGGCGACTTCTGACATCGCGCCGTGACCGGATCCGGTGCTCAGCAGTACCAAGCTGGCCTACCAGTTCGGAATCATCGATGTTTGGAGGGATCGTGAGAAGACTCGCCGCATTGACTCTCGGAGTTTCCTTCGGTGCGTTCGCCGCATTCGGTTCGACCGCGTCCGCCGCACCCGGCGAAAGCTATCGGATGGGCGAAACCGCCTCCATCCCCGTCCTGAACTACAACGGTGCCGCGACAACGGTCACCGAGATCACCGTCGCGGACTGGAACTGCGACTCCGATCGGGGAAGTTGCTCCGTGTCGGTGAGCTTCGCGCACCGGGGGACGCAGTCAACCGACCCAGCAACTATCAGCTACAGCCTTTCCTACGCCGACGGCACGACCATCGCGGCCACAACAGAACCGAACGTCGGGTACCTCTACGACGGAACCGTCGCGGCAGGGACCGCATCCTTTCCATTCGTCGCCCAGCCATCGGTTCCGGGTGCGGTCGTTCTGAGCGGCGAGGTTTCCGGCGACGAGCTCGGAAAGTGGGCATTACCGTAGCCCGAGTTTGGTCACAGGGTTTAGTGCGTGACATCAGCTCCGCAGAGCGTCCAGAATCTCCTGCTGCTCGGCCGGGATCTCCGGCGCGAACGTCTGCGCCGCACCGTTGATCGTGACCGTCGCCGAACGCAACACCCGCAGGCCACGCACGATCGCCCGGATACTGGCCCCGGTCCGCTGCTGCGCGGCCCGCGCGACCGCCAGCGCGGTGAACACGACCGTCAGATGCGCCTCGATCGCGTCCTCGGTCCGCACGAACATCGGCCGCGCGGCCAGATCGGTCTTCGACATCCGGAACGACGCTTCGACCTGCCACAAATCGTGGTAACTCGCGGTCACCTCACCTGCGGCCATCATCTCCGCGGGCATGTTCGTCACGTACCCTTTCAACCCGGCCAACCGCCGCGCCCGCGCCAACGCCGCCGCGTCGAGAGATTTCCCGTTCTTCCCGACTTCACGAAACGCGGTGCGCGAGCGGCCTTCACGCCATCGACGACCTCCCGCGCCCGCGCTTCCTGCAGGTTGTGGGTCCGGTTGTCACGGACATACCGTTTCGTCGAGTACGGCCAGATCGCCCGCCACGACCCCGGATGCCGGCCCGGGTCCCAGACCGGTTCCGCCCGCACCCCGGTGTAGTTGTCGCTGTTGGCGCCCCGTTTCGGGGTGACGGTGTCGATGACCTGCCCGTCAGCGAATGTCTCACCGTGCCAACGGAAATGCGACTCCAGATCGATCGGTGCCTTCGTCACCCGCGACCCGACGATGAATCGCATCCGTGCCTCGTCGAGTTTGTTCAGGTTGTCCGACTGAGCGGTCCCCGATGACGAGACCACCCGGGAATAGAGCCAGGTGATGTCGTTCCGTGTTCAGTTGGTCCCGCAAACCACCGGATGATGGGTGTGGGTGCAGGCCGCAGCGTACTCGACCGGCGTCAGGTAGCCCAGCGCCGAGTGCCGGTGCCGCAGGTTGTGGTCGGTCTTGAAGTCGCCGATCACCAACCGTGCTTCGAGCAGGCTGGTCCAGTGGTTGCGGTTGAGGCACTCGGTCCGCAACCGCCGGTTGAACGATTCGACGAACCCGTTGTTCCAGGGTGTGCCCGGCGGAATGTAGGAGATCCCTACCCGATCAGTGCAGAACCGTTGCAGTGCATGCGAAATCATTTCCGGACCGTTGTCCATCCGCAGCACCCGCGGCGGGCCATCCGCCTTGGCGAACACCTTCTCCAGCTCGGCGACCAGTCGCTCGGCGGTGATCGACCGTTCGACCACGTGCAACAGCGATTCGCGGGTGTGTTCGTCGATCATCGACGCGATCTTCACCGCCCGACCATCGACGGTGGAGTCGAACTGGAAGTCCAACGCCCACACCACCTTCGGCGCATCAGCCTCGATCGGCGGCACCGACGAGATACCAGCCCGTTTGCGGGGGTGGTGTTCGCGGACCTGCAGGCCCTCCTCGCGCCAGAGTCGGTGCACCTTCTTGATATTGACGCCTGCGCCCTCGTCGAACCGCAACGCCGCCCACGCCCGCCGGAACCCATGTCCGGGGTGTTTCACCGCGTAGGCACGAAGCCACGCTCGCAAACCCGCGTCCGGATCGGCCGGGGTCTGCGCGGTCGGCAACCGCCGATACGTCGACCGTGCGAGCCCGACGGCCTTGCACGCGAACCGCTCGGACATGCTCTTGACCTGCATGAGCATGTCCACGGCTCGGCGTTTCGCCGCCGGGCTCAGAATTTTCCAGTCATGATTGCTGACGAGGGATGCCACCATCGGCACGCCGGCTCTGACCCAGAATTTTCCTGACCGGCCCTCTCGGGCCGCGTCTTTCGAAGGACCCGTCGAGCCGGGCCGTGTCGGTGGCGGCATCCCTCACTCCCACCCAGCGCGCCGACGCTGCGCGCGGGGACCGTGACCTGATAGGAGCATGCCGCGCCGCCCGCGCCGCCCCGTGACTGGCCTGTCCGCCCCCGCCCGCCGCCCACGGCGCAGCCGATCAGGACAACCGAAGGACGGCGAGCACTGTGACATCAACCGCAACCCCGGGGATCTTCGTCGGGGTCGACACTCACGCTGACACACACCACGTCGCCATCGTCAACGAACACGGCAAGAAGCTCGCCGATCGTGAATTCCCGACCAACGCAACCGGTTACGCAGATATCGAAGCATGGATCAGGTCGGGGGGGAAGGTGCTTCGGGTCGGGATCGAGGGCACCGGTTCCTACGGCGTGGAACTGGCCCGCCGCCTGCACCGCCACGGCTACGACGTCGCCGAGGTACCTCGCCCCGACCGTCGGCTCCGGCGCGCCCAGGGCAAGACCGACGTCGTTGACGCCTACGCCGCCGCACGTCGGCTGCTCGATGGATCCGACGTCACCGCACCCAAGAACCGTGACGGCGCGGTGGAAGCCGTCCGTGCCCTGCGGGTGGCTCGCAACAACGCGGTCAAAGCCTCGACCACCGCCCTAAACACGCTCCGGGCTCTGATCACCACCAGCCCCGAGGATCTGCGTGGGCAGCTGCGCATGCTCCCACGTGCACGTCTGCTGGCCGCGTGCCTCGCATTCGACCCGGCACCGGACCAGCTCACCGATCCGGGCGAGGCAACGAAGGTCGCGCTGCGCTCGCTCGCGCACCGGGTCATCGACTCACAGACCCACGCCGACGAGCTGAAGAAGCAGCTCGCCGCGCTTATGGCACAGATCGCGCCACACACCGTCGGGGTCTTCGCACTCGGGCCCGATACCGCCGCGGCGCTGGTGACCGCGATCGGTGACAACCCCGACCGGCTGACTACCGAGGCCGCGTTCGCGCGACTCTGCGGCGTCGCGCCGATCCCTGCATCGTCGGGAAAGACGACTCGCCATCGGCTCCACCGCGGCGGCGACCGGCAAGCCAACCAGGCTCTACACGTCGCAGTGATCGTGCGCCTGCGCTACGACCAGCGAACCCGCGACTACGTGGCGCGGCGCACCATCGACGGCAAAACCAAACCCGAGATCATCCGCTGCCTCAAGCGATACCTCGCCCGAGAAGTGTTCCGGGCACTACGTGCCGATTTCCCGAGCGGAACACCAACGGCGGCTTGACATCTATAGGAGCGTCCTTGGCGATCTCCCGCAGCGCGTCTTTCTCCAGCTCGGCGTCGGCCAGCAGCCGCTTCAGCCGAGCGTTCTGCTCCCGCAGCTCCTTGAGTTCTTTCGCGGCGTCGGTGTCGACCCCGCCGTACTGGCGGCGCCAGTTGTACAGCGTCGCCGCAGAAATCCCCAGTTCCGCCGCGATCTCCTCGCCGGTCTTGCCGGCCGCGGTCAGCTCGTCGGCTCGCCGCAGTTTCCGCACGATGTCCTCTGCGGAGTGCCGTTTGCGTCCAGCCATATCGATCAGTGTCCCTTCTCGGCCCTACCAGGCCAAACAGGACTCTAATACCGAGTGGTCTCATTCACCGGGGGCGGCCCAGTCCGACGACAACATGCCCGCGTCGGCGACGACCACGAAACTCTCCACCCCGTGCCGGGCCTGGAACTGCTCGATGATCGGCACGATCGTGTGCTTCTCGGCCTTGTTCCCGGCGTAACACCCGATCTCCAACGGGAACCCGTTCCGGTCGACCAGCAGGCCGACCACCACCTGCGGATCGACCTGGCGTTCCTTGCTGAATCCGACTTTCCGCAGGCCGTCTTCCTTTTCCGCCTCGAAATACAGTGTGGTCACGTCGTAGAGACACAACGACACGTCTCCGTGCGCGGTGACATGAGCGAAGCATGCCTGCGCGATCCTGTCCCGGAACTTGCCGGTCGTCGCCCGGGCCAGGGTGCGCCGCATCGTCGAATACGACGCCGGTGACCGGCCCATCTCGGTGAGCACTCGCGCGGTGTCGGCCAACGATGTCGGCTCGACCAGCCGAGCGATCACCAGATCCCGGAATACCTCGTCGGCGACGACACCGAACCCGAGCCGGTCATAGTGGGCGGCCCAACGAGGCGGCGCGTAGCGGGAACACCTTCACGGCCACGCTGACCTGCGGCACGTTCCGCATCACCGACGACGGCTATCGAAACGGTCGCGTCCGACGGCACGCTCATCAGCAGCACGCCGCGCGCCATCGCCTTCGAGCAGAACGTGGTCAACCTGGCGCCGCGCGTCGAAGCCAACGGCACCCGGCTGATCGCCGACGTCGCCGCGCAGGAGATCGGCTACTGGCGCAAGACCTCACCGCGCAGCATCGAAGCCGGCATGGCGATCGGTACGGCGATCGGCGGCATCGGTGGCGTCATCGTCGGCCTGGTCCTCGGCATTGCCACCGGCGGCTTCCTGCTCCCGATCACGCTGCCGGTCGCCCTGATCGTCGGCGTGCTCGGCGGTATGGCCGTCGGCGGTGCGGCGGGTGCTGCCATCCCGAACTCCGATGTCCCCGACCAGTGGGAGTACGAGATGGAGTGCCGGGGCAGCGGAGACTACCGTTTCTGCTGGTAGGCCTTGTTCCGAAGGAAGGGGCGGAATCCTCCGATGAGAACCGTCCCTTCATTCGACGCGGCGACTACGGCGCCCGAGGGAGGTTTCGAATGGTACGGAAAGTGGTCGATATCGATGGCGCCGCATTGGCCGAAGCGGCTCGATACCTGGGAACAACTGCCGAGAACGACACAGTCGAGGCCGCGTTGTCCGAGGTGATCGATCGTGGCCGTCGCACCGAGGCGATCGCCCGGATGCGTGCGCTGGTAGCCGCAGGCGAGATCGATACGCTGCCCTTACGCCGATTCACCAGCGGTGATCCGACTCTCGCCGCCCGAACCGGAGGGAAGTAGCCGCGACCATCAGGTCCGAACACATAAACCTGAGCGCAGCGCACCCTGAATACGCGAGCGGCTCGCGGTGCCGTAGCGGCTCACTCGTCCACCGGCCACGGGTCGTCGGCGAGTTCGGAGAGCACACCCTCACGAGAATCCTTGTACTTCCAGGTACCAGATAGTTTGGTCGCCGCCGATCCCTTTAGTCACAGCCGACTTCGGACTCACGATTGAGTCCGGTGTGGCGTAAGTCAGCCGCTTGACAATCGGGCCCCGTTCCCTGTCGTCGTAGGCAAGGACGACTTTCCCATCGCGCATAAACACCTGTGTCGTAGATTCTGAGTGAGTATGCAACCCGGCCCATACTGCCCCATCTGTCCCCAGGGCCCGATTGAGTTTGTCACTCGTATTGGGGGAGCTGAAGCTGTACAGGCGGTCCCACGGACCGATCTGAGCACCGGATGATGCGACGATATCGCCTAGCCGGGCCGTTCGCCTTTCTTCCAAAAGTCGAGCGAAAGCCACCGTCAATGCGGGGTTCCCATCTTGTACGGTGATTCGCTCACCGTCCGATGCGGAACCACACCCGGCGACCGGAGTTAAGGCTACCGCCGCTACGAACGCCAGCAGCTGGCCGCCGATCCGTTTCCTAATACGCACTAATGCTCCTATGAAATTTCAACACACATCAGTCCCAGGTCATTTGGGAGACGGCTTGTTGTCCGAAATCAGGGAGCCGGGCAGTGATTGCTGCTGATCGATCAACTCGGTAGGTGGTTCGTAACCGAGAGTGGTTCCCCTTGGCCTGGCGAGGTTGCCGTTCTGATCGATCACGACCCCATCACCGTTGTTCCACGATTCAATGATCTTGTTCTGCAATCCAGCGGGACTGAGCCCCGGGTTCTCAGTGGCAATCCTTCGGCCGAGTTCGTTGTTGTACAGGTCCATAGCCTCACGACTCATGCGGTTGTCTTCTCGACCTTCATGCTTGGACGTATATTCCTGGGTCCATTCCGCGCCGAACTCTTCGGTTAACATGGCGTTCCAGTATGCGTGACGGAAAGCATCGGCGTGGTTATCCTGAAAGTTCCCGTCGTACTGGTTCTCCACGCTCTTGTCCGGAAAAAGTTGTTCTGCGGTATCGCTGGCGTCCTCGCTGATTTGGTAGAACTTGTACTGGTCCATGAGGCTAAGATTGTTCAACATCTCCGCCTCGCTTACGGTCACATCCTTCTGTGCGATGTCCGAGCCAGGCTTGAACCGGTTTGCCCAGCTAATCAGTTCTTCGCTGGGCCATTTCGTCATCTTCTGCTGATCAGGGTTGACCTGGTACGTGTAGAGAATCATCTCGAGATCCGCCCCGAGAGGAATAGGAACGTCGGCAAAGACTTTGATTATCGCCTCGCCGGCCGAAGCTGCAGCATCGCCGGCCTCCCTCAGCGACTTCTTGATTGCGTCTTCGTGCTGACGTTGCCCCTGGTCGAGGGCCGCCTTCGCCACCTCCAGCGAGTTCCCCTTCTCCCCGGCCAGCCACAAGACCACATCGTTGGAGTAGCTGACTGTCCCATCCTCGGCGACGGTGTACCGCTCATCCTCGGCGGCCTTGATGGCATTCACAGCCGACGACTTCGCGAAACCAAGGATATGAACAATCTGAGCGACGGCTGGCTGAGCATTGTCGAAGGCCGTTACAACCTTTGATAGCGAGGTCTTGGCCTCCTCGCCCTTGACGCGCATCGCATCCCCGGCGTCGCCACGCCAAAAACCAGGGGAGTCTGCGAGCTGCTGATTGATGGCGCTGTACTCGGTCGTTACCGCCTCCGCGCCGCGAGCCCACTCGTTACCTTGCTCAGTCAGCGAATCGAAGTTCCACTGCCGGATCTCCGACTTGGTCGGCGGCAGCGAACTCATCGGGGAGGCCCATCCATCGGGCCAGCCTCGGCCAACTCGGCCTGCGACGTCGATTGCGCCGCTTGTTGCGCGTTGTAAGCGGCGATGCTGGCGGTCGCAGCATCGTTGATCTCTTTGAGCTGCACGGCAACTCCTCGTACGCTCAGCCTCGCGCGAACACCGGCCCTCATGAATGCCGCCCCCAGTCCGGAGCCCGGAAGCGCAGGCTCGATCGCAGCGATGAAGCCTTCGGTCGGCAAGGCGTTGAGCACCCTTTGGGAACCGTTGAACGCACCGATCATTCCTTCGAGTGCGGCTTGCTCTACATACAGCTTGTCGGCCATCGCGATCCCTCTCCCCATCGGCGATCTTGCTACGCTAACACGGTCATCCGACCACATGGGGAGTGTGCCTTACCGTTGTATCCGAACAACAGTGAAATAGACCCGATCACCGATCAGATGAACGCCGTGCGTCGTGCGCTGCTCACGGATCGATTCACCGAGTCACGGTACGGCGTAGCGGTCGATGTCCGAGCGGATGGAACGCTTGAAGCGGTCCGGATCGATGAGAGCGTCACGCCGCACGGGGCCGAACTCGGCAAGCTCATCACGACTCTCACACACGACGCCTTGGACAAGGCTCGTAGGAACGTGCGTGAGCGTCTCGACGAACTGACAGCGGACCCACGCATATCCGCAGCAGTCGAGTCGATTGAAATCGCTTCTGAACAGCCGGCACCAAATCCGGCAAGAATGACTGCGCAGCAGCATGTTCCTGAAGATGAGCTCAGCGAGGAAGAGCTCATAGAACTCAACGAACGCCGTAACCAGGCGTGGTTTCGTTAGGTCGCATCACCCGATCAGGTTGCCCGTAGCCACAGCTACACCGCGACACGTTTAGTCGTCGGAAACGGGGCTACTAACGCACGAAGACACGGACTTCGGTCGGAAGTCCGTGTCTTCGTTCGTTATTCGCCTAGGCGGGTGCGCTCACGAGGAGCGCGGGCTCACCAGGAGCTCTTGTGCACGCCAGGGAGTTCGCCGCGGTGGGCCATTTCGCGCAGGCACACGCGGCACAGGCCGAACTTGCGGTACACCGCGTGGGGGCGGCCGCAACGCTGGCAGCGGGTGTAGGCGCGGACCGCGAACTTCGGCTTGGCGTTGGCCTTGTTGACCAGTGCTTTCTTGGCCATGTGCTCAGTTCTCCTTGAACGGGAAGCCGAGGTGCTTGAGCAGCGCACGGCCTTCTTCGTTGTTGGTCGCAGTGGTCACCACGGTGATGTCCATACCGCGCGGGCGGTCGATGGAATCCACGTCGATCTCGTGGAACATCGACTGCTCGCTGAGGCCGAACGTGTAGTTGCCGTTGCCGTCGAACTGCTTCGGCGACAGGCCGCGGAAGTCGCGGATACGGGGCAGCGCGATGGAGACCAGGCGGTCCAGGAACTCCCACATGCGGTCGCCACGGAGGGTGACCTTGGCACCGATCGGCATGCCCTCACGGAGCTTGAACTGCGCGATCGACTTGGTGGCCTTGCGGACCTCCGGCTTCTGACCGGTGATCAGCTCGAGGTCCTTGATGGCACCGTTGATCAGCTTCGCGTCACGGGCGGCGTCACCGACACCCATGTTCACGACGACCTTGACGACGCCCGGGATCTGCATCACGTTGGCGTAGGAGAACTCGCTGTTCAGCGCGTCCTTGATCTCGGCGCGGTAGCGCGCCTTCAGCCGGGGCTGAGTCTGCTCAGAGGTGGTCATGTCAGATGTCCTTCCCGTTCTTACGGGAGATCCGAACCCGCTTGCCGGTCTCTTCGTCGGTGCGGTAGCCGACGCGAGTCGGGTTACCGTCGGAGTCGACGACCATCACGTTGGAAACCTGGATGGGGGCTTCCTGGGTCACGATGCCACCCGAGGAGGCGCCACGCTGGTTCGCGGAATCCGCGACGTGCTTCTTGATGCGGTTCACGCCTTCGACGAGAACCTTGCCGGTCGCCGGGTAGGCCTGGATGACCTTGCCCTTGGCGCCCTTGTCCTTGCCCGAGATGACGAGGACGGTGTCACCCTTGTGCACCTTCATGGTCAGAGCACCTCCGGGGCCAGCGAAACGATCTTCATGAAGCGCTTGTCGCGCAGCTCACGGCCGACCGGGCCGAAGATGCGGGTGCCGCGAGGATCGTTGTCCGGCTTGATCAGCACGGCAGCGTTCTCGTCGAACTTGATGTAGGAACCGTCCGGACGGCGGCGCTCCTTGACGGTGCGCACGACGACAGCCTTGACGACGTCGCCCTTCTTGACGTTCGCGCCGGGGATGGCGTCCTTGACGGTGGCGACGATGATGTCACCGATACCGGCATAGCGACGCGACGAGCCACCGAGCACGCGGATGCAAAGGATTTCCTTCGCCCCGGTGTTGTCGGCGACGCGCAGTCGCGACTCCTGCTGAATCACTTCAGCACCTCCTGGACCTGGATGTATACGTACGCCGGATTGCCGACCCGACGCACATGGTCAGTCACCCACCGGACGCGCGCCTGCCAGCGGAAATACCGACCACTGGGGGTTCACTGCCGGATTGCGGGCGCAGAGCTCCCGCAGGCAACCGGTCTAGTGTAGGTGAATCCCCAGGTCGACCCAAATCGGGGGTCCGCCGCGAGCAGCGCGGGCGTCCGGCTCGGCGACGACCGCACCGAGCGGTCCGCGCGCCGGTAGCCTGGGCGGGCTGGATCGCTAACGAGCACGGGTGCGGGTGCCGCATCGGGGAAGGAATCCTGTGACATCGTCAGGTCGTCCGTCGGTCTTGGATCGACGCGCATTTCTGATCGCCATGGGCCTGGTGCCGGTGGCGGCGGCGCTGGCCACCTCGTGTTCGGACACCACCGAAGTGCAGCTGACCGGGGTGGACCTGGGTGGCGGGGATCCGACGATCCGGCCGCAGGACGATCTGTACCGCCACGTCAACGGGGCCTGGCTGCGTGACTATCAGCTGCCGCCGGACAAGGCTTCGGTCGGCGCGATCACCGACGCCAACGACCGCACCATGGATCAGCTGCGCGCGATCATCGAGGGTATCGAGAACCCCGAGCCGGGGTCCGAGGCCCAGCAGATCAAGGATCTCTACGACGCGCGGCTGGATCTCGACGAGATCGAACGGCTCGGGATCACGCCGCTGGCCGGCCAGTTCGCCGCCATCGACCAGGCGCCGGACAAGCCCGAACTGGCCAAGGTGATGGCCGCGGCGCCGATCGAGGGGCTGATGGGGATGGGCATCGGCATCGATCGCAAGAACTCGAAGGCCTATATCGCCAGCGTCAGCCAGGCCGGGATCACCCTGGGTGAGCAGTACTACCGCAAACCCGAGTTCGCGACCCAGCTCGCCGGCTACCAGACCTATCTCGAGAAGCTGGCCGCCGGTCTCGGCCTGCCCGACCCGGTCGGGGTCGCCCAGCGCACTCTCGACCTGGAGAAGCGGATCGCCGCCGGGCACTGGGACAGCGTGCGCCTGCGCAACACCGACGCCACCTACAACCTGATGAGCTGGCAGGAACTGACCGAGCTCGGCCCGCAGTTCGACTGGGACCCGTGGCTGGCCGGCATGACCGACCGGCCCAAGTCGCTGTTCGACAAGATGGTGGTCGGTCAGCCGTCCTTCGTCACCGCGGCCGCGCAGCTGTGGGCCGAGGTCGATATCGCGCAGTGGCGTGACTACCTCAAGTTGCAGGTGGCCGAGACCTACGGGCGTTTCCTGCCCGCGGCCATCGCCGACGCGCGTTTCGACTTCGTCGGCCGGGTGCTCAGCGGGCTGGAGGAGAAGCCGGAGATGTGGCGCTCGGCGGTCGGCGTTGTCGACAGCAATCTCGGCGAACCGCTGGGAAAGCTGTACGTGGACAAGCACTTCCCGCCCGAAGCCAAGGAACGCGCGCTCGTCATGGTCGACGACCTGCGCGCCGCCTACCGCGACAACTTCACCAATTCGACCTGGATGTCACAGCCGACCCGCGAGGCCTCGATCGCCAAGCTGGACAAGATCGTCGCCCAGATCGGCTACCCCGACAAGTGGGTCGACTACTCCTCGGTGCAGATCACCCGGGGCAGGTTGATCGAATCCCTGCTGGCCATCAACGCCTTCGACTCCAAGCGCGCGTTCGCCCGGCTGGGCACCGAGGTGGACAAATCGGAGTGGGGCATGTCGCCGCAGACGGTGAACGCCTACTACAGCCCCACCACCAACCAGATCGTGTTCCCCGCGGCCTACCTGCAGCCGCCGTTCTTCGACAAGGACGCCCAGGACGCGGTCAACTACGGCGCGGTCGGCTCGACCATCGGCCACGAGATCGGGCACGGTTTCGACGACCAGGGTTCCAAATACGACGGTGACGGTAATCGCCGCGACTGGTGGACGCCCGAGGACCGCGCGGCCTTCGACGCCAAGACCCAGCAGATCATCGAGCAGTACGACGTGCTCGTGCCCGAGGGCGCGCCCGAGGGTCAGCACGTGAACGGCGCGCTCACCGTCGGCGAGAACCTGGCCGATCTGCGCGGACTGCAGATCGCGCTGGCCGCCTACCGCAAGGTCGCCGAGCGGACCGGCGTCGAGCCCGACTACCAGAGCATGTTCTTCTCCTGGGCGCGGCAGTGGCGCGACAAGCAGACCGAGGAGGCGACACTGCGAGGTCTGCAGGACACCCACTCCCCCAACGAGTTCCGCTGCAATCAGGTGGTCCGCAATATCGAGGAGTTCTACACGACCTTCGAGGTGAAGGAAGGCGACGAGCTGTTCATGCCGCAGGACCAGCGCGTCACACTGTAGAAAGACGACCTCTCCGGGCCTGGTCCTAGGTTAGCCTTGGCTGACTTTGACGGTAACCAGGTCTATGGAGGGTGCTCGATGACCACTGTTCGGATTTCGCGCGGCCCGCGTCGGGCGGCGATCGCGGCACTCGCCTGCGCGCTCGTGTTCGCCCTCGCCGCCTGCGGCTCCGGTGACGACACCGCCGGTTCGGGCGAACCGGTGACCATCACCCACGCCCGCGGCGAGACCACCGTCACCGGGACGCCGGAGAAGGTCGTCGCGCTGGGCAACCAGTGGCTCGATTCCACGCTGGCGCTGGGCGTCGTCCCGGTCGGCTACATCGACAATGTCGCCGCGGTCTCCAAGACCACCCCGCCGTGGGAGCCGGCCAGCCTGCAGTCGGCGAAAGCGCTGAACACCACCGGCAATATCGCCGAGCAGGTCGCCGCACTGGAGCCGGACCTGATCCTGGTCGACCCGTTCATCGCCGACCAGAAGACCTACGACGACCTGTCCAAGATCGCCCCCACCCTGCCCGGACTGACCGACGAAGCGGTCGGGCCGTGGCAGGACCAGGTCACCGCGCTGGGCAAGGTGCTGCACAAGGAATCCGACGCGACCGCGGTGATCAAATCCGTCGACGACAAGATCGCCGCCATCGGCGCCGCCAACCCCGGCCTGAAAGGCAAGACCTTCGCCAGCACCTGGCTGGCCAGCCCGTCGCAGCTGATGGTGCTCACCGATCCCGAGGACGGTTCCGCGCAGCTGTTCACCCAGCTCGGCATGACCATCCCCGCCAACCTCACCGCCCTGCCGTCCAGCCAGGGCCGCCTTGCCCTGTCCCCCGAGCGCGTCGACGAACTCACCGCCGACCTCCTGCTGGCCGGCTACTCCACCGGCATGGACGAGAAGTACCGCCAGCTCCCCGGCTTCAGCGACCTCCCGTCGGTCCGCAAGGGCGCCGCCGTCTTCCTGACCACCCAGGAGATCAGCGCCGTCAACCAGCCGTCCGCCCTCTCCGTGCCTTACATCCTCGACAAACTCGACCCGTACTTCGCCGCCGCCGCGAAATAGCGCCGAGTAGTACCGCAGGGTGATGCACGGGAGACAACACGCCTGACAACGTCGGGTCTGTGCGTTATTCCGATATGGACGGGTCGTCACTCGACGCGAGCTCGGTGACGGATCGTCATCGCGCGGGACGGGTCTGGGTGGCGATCGGCGTCTTTGTGGTGTCCACTCTGGTCGGCTCGATGTTCTTGCTCGCGGTGCAACCGTATTCCGGGATCGACCCGGCGGTGTTGTCGTTGGTCCAATTCGGTCCGGCGCTCGGCGCGGCGGTGACGTGGCTGGTTGTTCGGCGAACTGTCACGGCGGCGCTGCCCGCGGCGGTGTCGGTGCGGCGGGTCGGGTGGGTCGCCGTGGCGATTATCGTGGTGTGTGTGGCGTTCGGGGCGCTGATCATCGGGGCGGCTGTCGTCGCGGGGGTCGCGCCTGTCGGTCCGGTGGCGGTGGAAGGCGTGTCCTTCGGGGTGTTCGTGCTGCTGCAGTTGCTCGGCGCGGGCGGGGAGGAGATCGGGTGGCGGGGAGTGATGCAGCCGGTTCTGGAGTCCCGGACGACTCGGTTCGTCGCGGTGGCGATCACGGGGGCGACCTGGACGCTCTGGCATGTCCAGGCATTCACGCTCGGGCCGGTGGTGGCGATCTGTTTCATCGTGTCGACGATGTCGTTCGCGATCGTGCTCGGCGATCTGAGCGTCGGGAGCTTTCGTCAACGGGTACTGATCGCGGCGATCGGCCATTGGCTGATCAATATCGCCTGTTATCTCCTGGCCGGAGACAACACCTTCGACCAGCCACAAGTCGTGTTCATCGCGGTGGCCGCCGTGTTCATCGCGGTGGCCGCCGTGCTCGTCGCGGCGACGGTTCCCGGGGCTCGCCGGTGGGTCCAGCAGGCGCGCAAGGGAACTGTGGTTGCGCGCGCCACGGGATCGTAGTCAGCTTGGTGGATGAGGTCTGAGTGAGAGGCGCGAGATGGATTTGAGTGTGTTGCCCTGGACACTGACCTGGGATGAGGTCGATCCTGCTCGTCACCCGTTCGACACGTCGGCTGTCGCCGGAACCGTCCGCTCGCTGGCACCCGCCACGGCGGTTCCGGCGCGGGCATCCGGCACCGTCGAGTGGGATGACGAGGCCGGTGAGCAATGGGCGGATGCCATGTCGCAGGCGGTGATCGAGCGTTTCGGGCGGTGGGCGGTCGGGTGGCGATGGGCCGTCGACGAGGGTGATTTCGGTGGCGGACCGGTGACGAGCTGGTGTTGTGTGAACGATTCGCTCGCCGAGCCGGAGACGACATTGCGGCGGGTCAGCGACGCGGTGCTGGAATGGCGTGACTGGCTGGAAGACCTCGCGGATCGGTTCGATCGTTATCCGCTGGAAGGACTGTCGACGGACGATCGGATCGCGATGTGGGAGCGCGGCTCGGTCCATCTGATCAACCATGTCGTGGCCCGCACCGGCGCCGGTGATGCCTGGTACCGGCACTGCGCGCAGGTGCTCACCTGGTTCCTGACCAGGTGGGGTGTCGCCGAGAGCCGAGCCGACCTGCTCGTCCACAAAGCGATCGGCGGTCGATTCGACAGCTGGTGCGAACCCGCGCCCACTGCGGTCGCCAAGATCGCGGAAACGCTCGCGCGGTCGGTCGCGGCGAAACAGTCAGGGTACGAACATCATTGACCACCTGGCGGTGTGGCGCGGAATCCGCGATCAGGTTCCGTGGGCGGATACCGGCGCTGATTCCGGTCCGGTGACAGGCCGCCGAGACGGTCTGCGGCACCGGATCGACACCGTCGAGCGCGCTCGCAATCCGTGGCGTGCGGCCCGGCTGGGCGAGGCCTACGAACTGCTGCGTGCCGATGCCGCGGGAAGCCGGGCACTGGATTTCGAGCTGCTGGCGACATGGCAGTGCATCGTGCTCGGAGTCGACCGAGCGCCCTTTCGCGACGGCCCGGCCTTCGCGAAACAGGGCCGGGAACACTATGGCCTGGACGCCCAGACACCCGCCCACTTCGCGAAATGCCTGGCGGACAGCCGAACTCCGGATCTCCCCGTCGCCGCCCGAGCAGCCCGCCTCTACCTGGACGTCGGCTTCTTCCATCCCTTCACCGACGGCAACGCCCGCGCCGCCCTGCTGGCACTCACCTTCGTCCTGGCCCGCGCCGGCATAGTCCTCGACGAGGTCGGCCCGATCGCCCAGGTCCACCGTTTCGCCGACGACCTGGAAGGCGCACTCGGCCTCGTCACCCTGATCACCGCCCTCATCGCAGGAACCCACCGCAGATCTGCTGGACCGAGCTACGCGGGTGTCATTGCCAGGTCAGTCGGCCGTCGATGACGGTGGGGGTCCGGGAGTCGTCGAATTTCGAACTGGTGTGCAGGCTGGTTGCCAGGTCGGTGAGCAGGGCGCTGATGGATCGCCAGGTGGGGCCTGCGTCGTCGGCGTCGACCTTGTGGAATCTGGTTACGCAGCCGTGGAGGTCGCCGGGGCGGGTGTCGACGAAGAGTAGGTAGCCGTCCTGGCCGGCGAAGGGGATGAATTCGGGCAGGAAGGTTCCGGCGGGGTCGCCGGCTTGTGCGTCGGGGTCGAGTTCGAGGCCCACGTCTTCCGAGAGGGGGCCCCAGACGTCGAGTTCGAGCTGTCGCTCGTGGACCACCCGGTCCAGGTCGAACAGTTCGTCGGCGGGCAGCAGCTGCACCCACTGCTCGGCGGGGAAACCGTTCACGTGGGTGAAGAACTCGATGAGTTCGTCGGGCCAGGGCCGACCGGTCGCGGTGGCGGCCTGCTCGATCTGCTCGGTCGTCGCACCATGCAAGTGCACCGTGGTGAGGTTGCCGCGCAACCATTCGGCGATCGTGTCGAACTGCTCGGTGACAGACCCGCTCGGGGTCGGGTGCTTCGGTTCCATGGCTACCTCCGGTGCGTGGTCGGCTACCCGAGCCTGCCACGCACCGGCCGGTGGGTCAGCTCTGGGCCGCTTTGCGGTAGCCGCGGACGGCGAGGCCGCCGAAGATCGCGAGGCCGGCTATCGACCAGGCGATGGTGTGCAGGAGGGGGGTGGTGATGGGGCCGCCGAGGAGGAAGGCTCGCATGGTGTCGATGGCGCAGCTCATGGGTTGGTAGCGGACGATCGGCTGGAGCCAGCCGGGGTAGTTGTCGACCGCGACGAAACCGGAGTTGAAGAACATGCCGACCAGGACGACGATGGCGAAGATCTGCACGACCTGGCCGCCGATCTTGCTGACCCCGACCATCACCACCAGCGGGGTGAAGCCGATGATGACGATCACCGGCACGGCGAGCACGCCGAGTACCCCGAGCAGACCTGCCTCGAAGCGCAGGCCGAGCAGTACGCCGACCAGCACGACGACGATCGTGGCGGCCAGCGCGCGCAGGCATTCGGCCAGCAGTCTGCCGACCAGGCCTGCGCTGCGATGGATCGGCAGCACCCAGAACCGGCGCAGCAGTCCGCTCTCGCGTTCGCCGAACAGCGATTGGCCGGTGCCCATCGCGCCGTACATGGTGCCCGCCACCGCGATCATCGGGACGAATCCGTAGATCGGCTCGTCGCCACCGCCCATTTCGAGCGTGCGGGAGAGCACGAGCTGGAACATCAGCAGCAGCAGGACCGGCAGCACCAGCGTGCTGGTGAGCACCTCGTGCTGACGGCTCCAGCGGCGCACCAACCGGCCGGTCTCGGCCAGGCTCTGCTCGATCAGCGCGGTCACCGGCGCTTCCTTTCCACTCCGACGGCCAGCACCGCGCCGCCGATCAGCAGCACGGCGATCCAGATCGCCGCCACCGTCAGGGCCGGCGGGTACTGCCCGTCGGCGAGGCCACGCAGCGCGGCCGCCACCTGGGAGACCGGCTGATTGCGCACGAACGGCTGGATCCAGCCGGGGAAACCCTCGGCGGGCACGAACCCGGTGGAGACCATCACCAGCAGCAACTGCGGTACGAACAGCACGGTCGCGCCCAGTTCCGGATTGCCGGTGAGGGTGCCGAGCGCGTCGGAGGCGATCACCAGCGCGGCACCGAAGGCCAGCGTCAGCGCGATGAAGACGAGCGCGGGCACCAGTCCGTGGAAGCGGAACCCGAACAGCGTGCCGATCACCAGCGCGCCGATCAGCGCCGACAACGCCCGCACCAGATTGGCCGACATCCGCGCCAGCGGCGGCACCCACGACCGCACCGGCAGGGCCCGCAGCCGGGTGCCCATACCGCCGGAGACCTCGCGCGCGGCCCGGTCGGCGGCGAACATGGAGGTGAAGAACATGGACTGCACCAGGATCAGCGGCAGCAGATACTGCGCGTAGTCGATCCCCGCCGCCTCCATCGACTTACGCAGCGGCACATAGAAACAGACGAAGAACACCAGCGGCGAGGCGAACCCGAGCACCAGGTCACCCTCGCGCACAGCAGCACGAATCCCCCGCTCGCTCAGCGCACTCCACTGCTCACCAGGCGGAACCCGCACCGGCCCTACCGAATTCACTGTCGTCACGCCACAACCTTCCCGCCGCAGTAGCTCGACCCGACCACAGCGCGCACCGCCACCGGTCTCCGCACACGGCGGTGCCACGCCCCCGCGTCGGGCCGGGTGGTGCGCGGCGCGCGAGCCTGGCCGCTCATGCGACCGGCGCCTTGTCACCCGAGGGCGCGGTGAGCTGGATGAAGACCTCGTCCAGTGACGGCCTGCGCAGCGCGATGTCGATC
Source organism: Nocardia sp. NPDC059177 (assembly GCF_042755165.1). NCBI lineage: Bacteria > Bacillati > Actinomycetota > Actinomycetes > Mycobacteriales > Nocardiaceae > Nocardia > Nocardia sp. NPDC059177. Next base: position 81,380 of record NZ_JBHZBX010000003.1, read on the forward strand.
AGTTCGATGCCGGCGGCGGTGACCCGGTCCAGGGCCGCGGTGAGGGTGGCGGCGCCGTCGGGTGCGGGTAGTGAGACCCGGTCGGCTGATTCGGCTACGACGCATTCGCCGAGACCGTTCAGGGCGGTGACCAGGGCGGGGACGTCGCCGGCGGCTACCGGGACGACCTCGCAGTAGCTGGCGCCCGCGCGGGCCTTGAGCTGGTCGGCGGTGCCCTCGGCGATCACTGTGCCCTTGTCGACGACGATGATGTTGTCGCTGAGGACGTCGGCTTCCTCGAGGTACTGGGTGGTGAGCAGGATGGTGACGCCCTGGTCCTTGAGCTCGCGCACGAGCGTCCACAGGCTCTGCCTGCTGACCGGGTCGAGGCCGGTGGTCGGCTCGTCGAGGAACACCACCTGCGGCTGCCGCACCAGACCGCACGCGATGTCGATGCGCCTGCGCATACCGCCGGAGTACTGCCCCACCCGCCGGTCCGCGGCCGCGACCAGGTCGAAGCGTTCGAGCAGTTCGTCGGCCTTGGCCTTGGCCGGCTTGCGGCCCAACCCGAGCAACCGCCCGAAGAGCACGAGATTCTCCCGGGCGGTGAGCATCTCGTCGAGGGCGGCGTACTGGCCGGTGAGCATGATCGAGGCGCGCACCTCGTCGGCCTGGGTGACCACGTCGTAGCCGGCCACGGTCGCGCGGCCCGCGTCGGGCCGGACGAGTGTGGACAGCACCGACACGGTGGTGGTCTTGCCTGCGCCGTTGGGTCCGAGCACGCCGAGCACGCTCCCCGCGGGTGCTTCGAAGCTGATGCCCCGCAGGGCTTTCACTTCACCGAACGATTTCTCGACGCCTTCGACGGCGATCGCCGCACTCGATGTCAACGCTGTTCTCCGATCGTGATGGGTGGCGAGACTCCTGATCGTCACCGAGACACCGTGCCCCCTCGTGACTTTGGTAACGCTAACCTAATGAACATACCCGCGCGAGGCCCACGTCACGCCCGCAGCAGACCGACGACATCGTCCAGCGACGCGCCGCCCATGATCGCGGTGACGGGCAGTTCGAGCCGCAGTTCGTTCTCGACCCGTTTGCGCAGGTCGAGCGCCTGTAGTGAGTCGAGCCCGAGGGCGACCAGTGGCACTGCGCCGTCGATCGGCTCGGTCGCGTCCAGTCCCATCACTTCGCGCAGTGCGGCGAGAATGCGGTCGCCGGTATCGACTTCGGCTGCGGGAGCGATGATTTCAGCAGCAGGTTCGGGAGCCACGGTGGCGACGACGGCGACCGGCTCGGGCACCTTCAGGTCGGCGAACAGCGCGCCGAGTCCGAAGACGGTGAACACCTCGGTGATCCGCGGCCAGTCCGCCGCCACCACCAGGACGTTCTCCGCCGCGGTGGTGATGCCCGCCGCGACGGCCCCGGCGGGGTCCATCGGCAGCAGCCCGGTGCCGCTGATCGCGGCGAGCGCGTCGGCCTGGTCCGCGCCGACCTCTCGCCACAGGCCCCACTGCACCGAGGTGGCCGCGATGCCGTCGGCGCGGTACCGCGCGGCGGCGGCGTCGAGCATCCGGTTCACCGCCGAGTAGACCGCGTGACCACGGCCGCCGACGGTGGCCGACAGCGAGGAGCACAGCACCACCCGGCCGTGCGCGCTGCGCGGCAGCAGCGTGACCAGGTGATCGAGGGCCACGATCTTGGGCGCGGCGGCGGCGCGGATGGAGTCGGGGGTGGGAACGGCGGAGGCCGCGTAGTCGACGGCGGCGTGTACCAGCAGGTCGACCGGCCGTTCGGCGAATTCCTCGCCCAGTGCGCGCACCGCGTCCACGTCGGTGACATCGCAGTGCAGGACCCGCACCTCGGTGCCGGCCGAGGCCGCGATCTCGGCGATCCTGGCCTGCGCGTCGGCGGAACCGCCCGAGCGGCTGATCAGCGTGATCCGGCCTGCGCCCGCCCGCGCGAACTCCGCGCAGAAGTCGAGGCCGAGTTTTCCGGTGCCGCCGACGATCACGACCTCGCCGAGCTCGTCGCCCGAGAGCGAAGTCACCACGGATTCCTCAGCGACCAGGCGTTTGCCGTACCAGTTCGATTCGCGGACAGCGAGTTCCGGCTCACCGGCGGTGTGCACCGCGCCCAGCACGAGCTTGGCTGTGGCGGCGGGCTCGCCCGCGTCGGCGGGCAGGTCGAGGTGACGGAAGGCGATGCCGGGGTATTCGGCTGCCAGGCAACGGAATCCGGCCTGCGCGGCGGCGGGGAACAGTCCGGGCAGATCACCGTCGACGACCTGTTCACCACCGGCGGTGACCAGCCAGATGTCCTTGACACCGGCCGTCTCCGGCAGCCAGGACCGCTCGCCGAGGAACCCGGCCAGCTCGGCGACCGCCGTCTCGACCCCGTCGGCGACCGCGGGCAGCAGCACCGCGATGGTGTCGTATACCGTTCCGGCGCTGCTGGTTCCGTGCTCGTGGTCGACAATGGTGGCGCCATGACGCGGTGCGCCTGCGCGCAGCGCGGCGACCAGGTCGGCCTGGGTGCCCGAGGCGTCGACCAGGGCCAGCGAGCGCGGCGGCACCAGGCTGCGGCGCGGCAGCCGCACCCACTGCTCGGTGACGCGCGGGACGGGTTCCGGCTCGTCGTCGACGACCACGGCCGCCTTGCCGGTGTAGTCGTGCGGCGCCCACAGGTGCTTGTCGTTGGTCTGGGTGTTCGGGAAGTCGAACAGCGGTAGCCGGGTGCCGCGCGGTCCGTCGACCAGTAGCCCGTCCCAGTCGAAATCGGTATTGCTCACCGCGATCTGGGCGATGCTGCGGGTGAATTCGGTCAGGTCGGTCGCCGAGCGCCGGGAGGTGCCGGTGACCAGGTAGTCGCGTGGGGGCGCGAGCGTGGCCAGGTTCTCCTGGACGGCCAGCACGAGTGTGGGATGGTCGGCGATCTCGAGCAGGGTGTCGACGCCGGATTCGGCGGCGGCGGCGATGGCCAGGTCGAAACGCACCCGGTTGCGCAGGTTCCAGTACCAGTAGTCGCCGGTGGGCAGGTCCGGGGTGATCGGCTGGCCGAGGGCGCCGCCGAAGCTGGGGATCTCGGTCTCGGCGAAGACCGGGCTGTCGAGCTGACCGACCAGGCTCTCGCACAGTTCCTTGCGGAACTTGCTGACGATGGAGGTGTGCGCCGGATAGGCGACCTTGATCTCCTTGGCGAAAACGCCCATGCCGGTGAGGGTTTCGACGGTCTCGGCGATCATCGCCAGGTCACCGGAGATGGCGAGGATGTGCGCGGAGTTCACCACCGACAGCTCGGCCCAGCCGGAGTTGCGGGCCAGCAGCGCCTCGCACTGGTCGCGGTCGACGCCGAGGACGGCCATCGAGTAGACGCCGGCGATGCCGACATCGCGGGTGATGGTGTCGACCAACTGGGCGCGGATGGTCACCACGCGCACACCGTCGGCCAGCGGCATCACCCCGGAGACGACGGCGGCGGCGATCTCGCCCTGGGAGTGCCCGATGGTGGCGGCCGGGGTGACCCCGACCGAGCGCCACATGGCCGACAGGCCGATCATCTGCATGAACAGCGCGGGCTGCACGATGCGGACGTCGTCGTCGAGGTCGTCGGGGCCCTCGTGCAGCAGGTAGGCCAGCGGCGAGATGTCGTAGAGGTCCTGGAAGACCGCCTCGCACTCGTCGACGGCGGCGCGGAAGGCGGCCGAATGGCGGTAGAGCATCAGGCCCATGCCGGGGCGCTGACTGCCCTGACCCGGGTAGACGTAGCCGATCTTGCGCGGGATCGCGGTGCCGCGCAGCACTTTCGGATGCGAGGTGCCCTCGGCGACGGCACCCAGCGCGGCGAGCAGGTCGGCGCGCTCGGTGACCATGATCAGGGCCCGCTGCTTGCGCGCGGTTCTGGTGCGCAGCAGCATGTCGGCGACCGGGGCCGGACCGAGGTCGGGATGGCGTTCACAGTAGGCCAGGATGGCGGCGGCCTCGCGACGCAGTGAGTCCTCGGTGTCGGAGGACAGCAGCACCGGGATGGTGCCGTCAGGCAGACGATGATCAGGCATGGGTCACCTCTTGGGCGGGCATCGCCACGATGGCGTGCGCATTGGTTCCGGCGACGCCGAAGGAGGACACCGCGCCGTAGCGGACGCCGTCGACGGGCGACCAGTCCTGGAGTTCGTGCGCCAGGCGCAGCGCCGAGGCGTCCCAGTCCACCTTCGTGGTGGGATTGGCGGTGTGTCGGGTGGGCGCGATCTGTCCGTGCAAGCCGCTGAGCAGCACCTTGATCAGGCCGAGCAGGCCCGCGGCGGCTTGGGCGTGACCGAGATTGGATTTCACCGAACCCAGCAGCGCGCTGCCGTCACCGTAAACAGCTTGCAGCGCCGAGAGTTCCAGCGGATCGCCGACCGCGGTTCCGGTTCCGTGCCCTTCGATCATGCCGATCAGTTCGGCCGGAATGTCTGCCGCCGCGACGGTCTTGCGCATGAGCTGTTCTTGCGCGTATGCGCTGGGCACCGCGATCGGGGCGCCCTTGCCGTTGTGATTGACCCGGGTAGCCAGCAGCTCACCGTAGATCCGGTGGCCGAGTTCTAGTGCGCGCGAATGTCGTTCGAGGACGACCACCCCCGCGCCCTCGCCCCAGAGCGTGCCGGTGGCATCGGCGGAGTAGGGCTTGCACTGGCCGTCGTTGGACAGCGCGTTCGCCTTGGAGAACTCGAAGAACCCTGCCGGCGAACCGAGTACGCACACCCCGCCGGCCAGCGCCCACTCGCAGTCGCCCGCGCGGATGGCCGAGGCGCCCAGGTGCAGGGCGGCGATCGAGGACGCGCACGCGGCGTCGATCGTCATCGTCGGGCCGACCAGGCCGAGCCCGTGCGAGATCCGCCCGGAGATGGCGCCGTAGGCACTGCCGGTGGCCCGATACCCGTTGTGCTCGTTGACTTCCGCGCCGTGCGGGCCGTAGTCGGTGTGCGAGGCGCCCATGAAGCAGCCGACCTCGGCGCCGTCGAGACTGCCGGGATGGATGCCCGCGTTCTCCAGCGCGCGCCAGGCCACCCGCATCGCGACCCGCTGCTGCGGGTCCATCGCCACAGCCTCGCGCGGGCTGATGCCGAAGAAGGCTGGATCGAAGTCCGCTGCGCGCGTCAGGAATCCGCCGGAGTCGCGAACCGGGCTCCAGCCGTCCTGGCGGCCCGCGGCGAACATCCGCTCCAGCGGCCAGCCACGGTCGCGCGGGAACGGGCCGAGCAGGTCACGGGATTCGGCGAGGGCGGTCCAGTATCCGCCGAGGGTGTCGACACCGCCGGGTGCCTCCACCGCCATCCCGCTGATGACGATCGGATCGTGCTCGCTCATCGGGTACCCACCGCCAGACCGTCGCTCAGCAGTTCGGCGATGTCGGCGACATGATCGTTGAGGTAGAAGTGGCCGCCGTCGAACATGCTCACCTCTAGTGGATGCTCGGTGTGCTGCTGCCAGGAGTACAGGTCACCGATCGAGACGAACTCGTCGTCGCTGCCACCCAGCGCCAGGATCGGCGCGCCGACCCCGACATCCTTGGCGCAGGTGTAGGCGTCGAAGGCGGCGTAGTCGGCCTTGAGCGCGGGCAGGGCCATGCGCATCAGGTCGCGGTTGCCGAGCACGTCGGCACCGGTGCCCTCCAGGCCAGCCATGTGCTCGAGTAGTTCGTCGTCGGTGGGGTGGTCGGGCATGTCGGCGACCTGCCAGGGCGCGACCGCGCCGGAGACGCCGAGCAGCCGCACCGGCAGTCCGGCGGCCTCGGCCAGCCGGGTGAACTCGAAGGCCACCATGGTGCCCATGCTGTGCCCGAAGACGGTCAGCGGGGCGCCGCTCGCGGCGAACGGGGTGCGCGCGTATTCGTCGAAGGCGCCGCGCGCGAGTTCGGCGATACTGCCCTTGGCCGGTTCGGCGGCCCGGTCCTGCCGGCCGGGGTACTGCAACAGCACCACGTCGAAGTCCTCGGACAGCGTCTTCGAGAAGGGCCGGTAGCTGGACGCGCCGCCGCCCGCGTGCGGGCAGATCACCAGTGGTGGGGCGCCCGCGGTGCGCGGTCGATGGAATTTGCGGAGCCAGCCGGGTGAGCCTGCCATTACCTTTTTCTCCTAGCTAGTGCGGCGGTCACTGCCACATTCGTCGCATCGCCAGCACGGCCGCGTCCTCGTCGTCGAGGACCTCGGTCGCACCGATCCGGTGGTCGATATCGCCCGCGATCGCGCGCAACGTGGTGGTGAACGCGGTTTCGATGATCTCGGCGTCGCCCGCGTCGAAGGAGTCCTCCGCGTAGAACACGACCACCTGCCACGGTTCGCCCGGGAACAGCAGATCCGCGGGGAAGACCATGACCATCAGCGCGTTGTCGGTGGCTCCGCGGCCGGCGAAGTCCACCAGTTCCAGTTCGCGCACGCCGAGCAGGCGTACCAGCTCGTCGCGTCCGGACGGGTAGGACTGGAACACGAACATGCTGTCGAACAGCTTGCGCGCGCCCGTGGCCTTGTTGGCCGAGGTGAGCCGGAACTGGTGGAATTCCAGCAGTTCCATCCGCCGCCGCTGCATCTCGGCGATGGTCTCGCGCCAGCTGCGCGCGGCGTCGAGGCTGATCGCGACGGGCACCGTATTGACGAAACAGCCGATCGCGGTGTCCACGTCGTCCAGGTCGGCGGGGCGGCCGGAGACCACCTCGCCGAACACCGTCGACTCCTCACCGGTGACCCAGCGCAGCACACTGCCCCAGGCCAGCTGGCACAGCGCGCTGAAGGTGGTGCCCAGTTCGGCGGCCCGTTCGGTGAGCGCGTCGGCCAGTGCGGGTTCGATCGGGAACCGGTGCTGCACCGGCACTTCCGAGCCGCCGGTGGCGCGGTCGGGGGCGACCAGGCAGGGGCGCACCTCGGCCAGGTATTCGGTCCAGGCGGCTTCGGTGGCGGTCTCGGTGGCGCGGGTGTGGCGCAGGAATTCGGCGAAAGTGCCTGGGTCGCCGAGGGGTTCGGTGCCGTTGTCGGCGTAGTCGGCGAAGATCTCGCGGGGCAGCAGCTGACCGGACCAGCCGTCGGTGAGGATGTGGTGCGAGGCCAGCACCAGCATGTGCTGGTCCTCGGGCAGGTGGACCACGGTGGCGCGCATGAGCGGGCCGCGGGCCAGGTCGAAGGGCTGGGCCTGGTCGGCGTCGAGGAAGTTCTCGAGCTTCTCGGCGGCGAGGTCGACCTCGTCCACCTGGAAGTCCATCTGTTCGGCCACGATGGCGTAGGGCTGGCCGGAGTGCGCGACCGAGACCGCGATGCGCAGGTTCGGGTAGCGGTTGAACACGGTGTTCAGCGAGCGGGTCAGCCGGTCGACGTCGAGTTCGCCGCGCACGGTGATGGTGGTCTGCACGGTGTAGGCGTCGCGGCCCGCGGTGCTCAGGGCGGTGAAATACAGGCCGGCCTGGAGCGGGGCCAGCGGGTAGACGTCCTCGAAAGTGCCGTACAGGCCGCGCCAGCGGTCCAGGTCGAGCTGTGACACCTCGCTGGCCAGCACGTCGCTGGGGGTCAGGCGCACGGCGGGGTTCTCCCGGACGGTCTTGGCCAGGTCACGCAGGGCGGCGGTCCACAGTGCGGCGAACTCGGTCACCTCGGCCTCGGCGAGTACCCCGGCCGGGTAGCGGAAGGAGGCGCGCAGGGCGGGCTGTTCGCCGGTCTCGACCAAGGCGACGGTGTTGATGTCGAGCACGGCCGGGGCGGGCATGGCCGGGTCGGCGTGGCCGCCGAGGTAGCCGAACTCCGGGGCGGCGTCCCAGGCGGTGGCGTCCTCTGCGCTCGCCAGGGCGAAGCGGCCCATGTAGTTGAAGCTGATCTGCGGTGCGGCAGTGGATTCCAGTTCGGCGCGGGTCCGCGGGTTCAGCCAGCGCAGCAGGCCCCAGGCGATACCGCCGTCCGGGACGGCGAGGACCTGCTCCTTGACCGCCTGCACCGCGCGCACCATGTCCGGCTCGAATTCCTCACGGCCGCCGCTGATGTCGAGTGCCAGCGGGTAGGCGGTGGTGAACCAGCCGACCGTATTGGCCAGGTCGGCGCCGGCGAACAGGTCGTCGACGCGGCCGTGGCGCTCCATGGTGACCGACAGGGTCGCCCCGTCGCGGCCACGATCGCGGCGGAAGCGGTGGGTGGCCACGGCGAGCGCTGCCACCTGGATGTCGAGGAAGTCGCAGCGGAAAGACTGTGCGGCGGTGGTCATCAGGAACTGGGTGTCCTCGGCATCCAGTTCGGCGGTGACCTCGGCGACCGTGGCGACGGTGTCGAGGGCGGGATCGTAGGCGCGGGCGCCGAGCAGTGGGTCGGCGGCTTCGGCCACGGCCTGCCAGGTGGGCAGGGTCGCGGTGATCTCCGGAGACTGGGCGAGGGTGGTGAGATTGGTGTTCCAGGCCTGCACGGAGGTGCCTGTCGCATCGAGATCTGTTGCGCTGTCCCAGTACTGGCGCAGGTCGTCGTGCAGGATGCGCCAGGAGACACCGTCGACGATCAGGTGGTGCGCGACCAGCAGCAGGCGTCCGGCGGAGTTGTCGTCGGCACGCACCCAGACCGCACCGACCATGTGGCCCGCTGCGGGGTCGAAGGATTCGGCGATCTCGCGGAGGTGCTGCTGGAGTAGGTCACCGGCCACAACATCCCAGTCAGATTGCGGAACAGCCACTTCCACGACACCTGGGCCGAACGGCACAAGCTGCGCTCGGTTGTTGGCCTTCGGCACGAAGTAGCCGAGTGTGCCGTCGGGGCCGGGCTCGAGGCGCGCGCGGAGCAAGGGGTGGCGGTCGATCAGGTAGCGGACTGCGGCGGTGACACGGTCGAGGGTGGCGTCGGTGGGGGTGACGACGGCGGTGGCCTGGGCGTAGGCGTTGTAGTCGGTGCCGGTGGTGAGGAGGGTGGCGATGGGCTGGAAGGGGATCCAGCCGGTGCCATCGCCGGATTCGATCAGGGCTGGGCCCGCTGCCGCGTCGAGGGGGGTGGTCGCGGCGGCGATGGCGGCGACGGTGCGGGACTCGAAGAGGGTGCTGGTCGTGATCAGCAGGCCGCGTTTCTTCAAGGCCGAGGCCATGCGGATGGCGCTGATGGAGTCGCCGCCCAGGGCCAGGAAGTCGTCGTCGGCGGCGAGGGTGTTGTCGATGCCGAGCACCTGCCGGATGACCTCGGCCACCGCGGTTTCCGCGTCGCCGCGCAAGGCACGGCCGTTGCCGGATTCACCGCCGAGATCGGGGTGCGGCAGGGCCTTGCGGTCGAGCTTGCCATTGGCGGTGAGCGGTAGTTCCGGCAGCCGGACCAGGGCGGACGGGATCATATAGTCGGGCAGCAGCTGCGACAGCTGGGCACGGATGGTGCCGGTGTGCTCCTCGGCGCTGCCGGTGGCGAAGGGCGAGTCCGGCTCGGCCACGTAGTAGGCGACCAGGACGGCGTCGGCGGCACGCGGCACAGCGATGGCGACCGCCGCGGCGATGCCGGGCACCTGCCGCAGCACGGTGCCCACCTCACCCAGTTCGATGCGGTGGCCACGGATCTTGACCTGGTCGTCGACGCGGCCCAGGTACTCCAGGCTGCCGCTGGGATGCCAGCGCACGATATCGCCGGTGCGGTACATCCGCGCGCCGGGCTCGTCGGCGAACGGGCAGGCCACGAAGGTGCCCGCGCTCAGGCCGGGGCGGCGGTGATAGCCCTGGGCCAGTTGCACGCCGCCGAGGTAGAGCTCGCCGGTGACCCCGGTGGGCACCCGGCGCAACTGCTGGTCGAGCACGTGCACATCGGAGTTCCACTCGGGCAGGCCGATCAGCGCCGAGCGGAAGGCCGACGGGTCGGCCAGCGCGCCGGCGAAGTCCTCGTGGGTGAGGTCCATGGCGGCCTCGGTCGGCCCGTACAGACCGAGCACCGTACCGCCGAAGACCCGGCTCGCCTCCTCGACCAGCGGCGGCGGCACCGCCTCGCCACCGAGGTAGACGAAGCGCATCGACTGCAACCGAGCGGGGTCGGGCCCCGCGTCCAGGAACGCGCGAACCACGCTGGGCACCAACGAGATCTGGGTGATCCGGTGCCGTTCGATAATGGCGGCCAGCGCCTCCACATCAGCCTGCCACCACTCCGGTGCTGGCAACACCGTCGCCGAACCGGTGCACAGCGCGTTGACCAGCTCGAACACCGACACGTCGAAACCGATGGGCGCCTTCTGCAGAATCCGCTCGGGCGAATCCGGCACCGCCTGTCCGAGCGCGGTGGTGGCTTGCGCGGTGCCGCCGAAGCCGAGGAAGTCGCGCATCCACTGCACGTGGTTGGCTACGGCGCGGTGGTTGATCACCACGCCCTTGGGGCGGCCGGTGGTGCCGGAAGTGTAGAGCAGGTAGGCGGCGTCGAGGGGGTGGATCGGGCGGGCGAGTTCGATCGCGGAATCGTCGAAAGTTGCCAGTGCGGTGCGGGTCTCGTCGGCGTGCAGGTCGACGACCGGCACGGGCAGGTCGCCCAGATCGCGATCGCGCTCCCCTGTCACCGCGCGCACCAGCAGGGTGGGTTCGGCGTCGGCGAGCATGAACTCGATGCGGTCGGCGGGGTAGCTCGGGTCCACCGGCACGTAGACCGCACCCGCGCGCAGCACTGCGGCGAAGACCACCGGCAGGTGTTCGCTGCGTTCGGCGAACACTCCGACCCGGTCGCCCGCGCCCACCCCGCGCGCGATCAGCAGGCGCGCCAATCTGTTGACCCGGGAATCGAATTCGGTGTAGTCCAGTTCGATGTCACCGAAGACCACGGCGGTGCGCTCGGGATACGTGCTCGCCGAGTGCCGGATCATGGCGTCGACGGTCTCGCGTTCGATCGCCACCCGGCCACCCCGCGACCAGGTGTCCAGCGCCACGCGGTCGCGGTCGGACAGGGTGAGCAGTTCGGTCAGTGGCCGCTGGGCGGTCGCGCCGGTGAGCACCTGGTCGATGTACTCGTGCAGGCGCACGATCGTCGGCTCGTCGAAAAGGTCGGTGCGGTAGGTGATCTGGACGTCGGTGCGGTCGGCATGCAGGAATGCTTCGACCGCGATCGGGAGCAGCGAGGCGCCGTGGTCGGCCAGCTGCCAGCTGGTGCGGGCGCCGGGCAGCTGGGGTCCGTCGATCTTCTGGTGCAGGAACAGGACCATGGTGTCGAAGAGCCGGGAACCGATATTGCCGGTGGCCTTGTTCACCGTGCGTACTACGGCCTCGGCCGGGAAGTGCTTGTGCCGGAATGCTTCTGTGGTGACTGCGCGTACCTGGTCGACCAGTTCGGCGAAGGTGGCGGCCCGGCCGGTGAGGCGCAGCGGCAGCATATTGCTGAGGTTGCCGATCAGCTGGTCCGTGCCGGACTCTTCGCGATTGGCCACGGTGGTGCCGACGACGATGTCGGACTGGCCGGTGAGCTGGCGCAAGGCCAGGTAGTAGGCGGCCAGGAACACCGAGAACGGAGTGACCCGCAACTCGGTCGACAGCGCGCGCAGGTTGGCGTCGGCGGCGGCGCCGAGCAGCCGGTCCAGGCGCACGCCCGCCTCGGAGACCACGGCGGGCCTGCGGTTGTAGGGCAGGGCCAGTTCGGGGACTTCGCCGTCGAACTGGCCGGCCCAGAACTCTTCGGTGGCACGGTGATCGGCTTCGGCGAAGCGGTCCTGTTCCCACTCGGCGAAGTCGGCGACCTGCAGGGTCAGCGGTTCGACGGTGATCTCGCCGATCAGTGCCTGGCTGTAGCAGCGCTCCACATCGCGCGAGAGCGCGGGCAGGGTCATGCCGTCCCAGGCGATGTGCTGGATGACCAGCACGACGACCACGGTGGTGGCGTCGAGCCGCACGAAGCTCAACCGCAGCGAGGACTCGGCCGACAGGTCGAAGGAATCGTGCGCGGCGGCCGCGACGAGCTCGGCCAGGGCGGTGTCGGCCTCGGGGCGCGGGCGGTCGGAGAAGTCCCGATCGCTGACCCGGGGCGGCAGTTCATCGTGGATGCGCTGGTAGGGATCGCCCTGGTCGTCGGTGTGATAGGTGGTGCGCAGCACTTCGTGGCGACGCGGCAGCGCGAGGAACGCGCGGCGTAGGGCGTCGTGGTCGACATGGCCGGTGAAGGTGAGCGCCAGGCACAGGTTGTAGGCGCTGCTGCCGGGCGAGATCTGCTGGTGCGCCCACACATACCGCTGGCCGAACGACAGCGCCGCGCGCGCCGGATCCCGGCGCCGGGTCACCTGCGGGGTGGTGTCCAGGCCTTCCTGCGCCAGGCGGGCGCGCATGGCGGCTTGCAGGTCTTCCAGCGATCGCATCTCGGTCTAACCAATCTTCTAACGCGCGGGTCGGGTGCTCAGCGGGTGATTACCGGTTCCGGCAGGTCGATCTCGGCCAGTTCGCACAGGATGCGCGCCACCTGGAGCAGGCGGGCGGGCACGGCTTCGGCGGCCAGCAGTTCGTCGCTGATGCGGCGGACGGTGCGGCCGTCGAGCACGGCGGCGACGCCGAAGCTGTCGACGGCGAGCAGGCCGCGGACCTTGGCGGTCAGGGTGGTGGCCAGGATGGAGTTGCCGCCCACATCGAAGAAGTCGGTCTCCACGCCGATCCGCTCGATGTCGAGCACCTGGGCGGCGATGTAGGCCAGCGCCGATTCCAGTTCGTTGGCCGGGGCGACGTACGCGCTCACCAGATCGCCGTCGGCGGCCAGACGTTTGCGGATCGCGGCGCGGTCGAGTTTACCGTTGGCGGTCAACGGGATTCGATCCAGCACTTCGATGGCGTCGGGGATCATGTACGGCGGCAGTGCCGCGTGCAGGCGATCCAGCACCGTCGCCGCAGTGAGCGAGCCGGCGACCGGCGCCGAACCAGCGGTACGCCCCGGAGCGGTCGCCACCCCGGCGGCGGCCTCAGCAGCCGTGCTTGCGGCAGTGGCAGTGGCCTCAGCGGCGGTGGCGGCGGTCGTCTCAGCAGCGGCGGTGGTGACGGTGGCGGCGGTGGCCTCAGCAGCGGTGGTGGCGGCGGTCGCCTCAGCAGCGGTGGTGGTGGTTACGGCGGCGGCGAGGCGGCCGGAATCGGTGATCAGGGCGACGGCTTCGGCGATTTCGGGGAGGGCGGTGAGCGCGGATTCGATCTCGCCGAGTTCTACGCGGTAACCCCGGATCTTGACCTGGTGGTCGGCGCGGCCGAGGAAGTCGACGGTGCCGTCGGGCAGGTAACGGGCCAGGTCACCGGTGCGGTACCAGCGTGTGCCGTCGTGCTCGACGAAACGGTCGGCGGTGCGTTCCGGGTCGCCGCGGTAGCCGTCGGCCACGCTCGCGCCGCCGATCCACAGCTCGCCCAGTACCCAGTCGGGGCAGTCCTCGCCACGCTGATTCACCACGCGCAGTGCGACATTCGCGAGTGGAGTGCCATACGGGACGTTGTCCCATTCGGCGGGGAAGTCGTCGGTGACCTCGCAGACGGTGGAGTGGATGGCGGTCTCGGTGGTGCCGCCGAGGCCGACGAAACGCAGGCCGGGCACCAGCGCGCGCAGCCGCTGCGCGAGCTCGGTACGCACCCGGTCACCGCCGGTGAGGACCAGCCGGACGGTGCGCAGCTGCTCGGCGGTGCCCAGCTCGAGCAGCATGGTGATCAGGCCGGGGGCGGCGTTCACCACGGTCACCCCGGTTTCGGCGATGAGCTCGGCCCACGCCTGCGCGTCCCGCTCGGTCTCGCTGTCCACACAGACCAGCGCGCCGCCCCGGGCCAGCGGGGCGAAGATGTCGTAGACCGACAGGTCGAAGCCCAGCGCCGACAGGCCGATGAACCGATCCTGCTCGCCGACCCCGAACCGGGTGTCGATGGCATCGATGGTGTTGGCGGCGGCCCGATGACTCACCTCGACACCCTTGGGCTCACCGGTGGAGCCGGAGGTGAACAGCACGTAGGCGAGGTCGTCGGGATTGCCGACGACGGGCGCGTCCAGCCCGGGTCCGGCTAGTGCGTCGCCCAGTGCGACGACGCGGACATCGGCCGGAATGTCGCTCGTATCCATCTGTGTCTCAACGGTTTCCGAGTTCCACCGCGCGGGCTCGGCACCGACCGGTGCGGACCCGGACCGGGCCGGTGCGGACCCGGAGCCCGGCGGCACGGAGCCGAAATCGACACGGGCAGGCACGGACCCCGCCGCTGCGCCGACCGACGCGACACCTTGTTCACCGGCGGCCGCGGCTGCCGATTCGGCAGCAGGGTTACCAGCGGCTCCGGTCGGCTGGGCGAGTCCGGGCAGGTTGTCGACCAGCGCGACGCGCACATTTCCGCGAGCGAGGATGCGGTCGCGGCGGGCGGGCGGCTGATCGGTGGCGATGGGCAGGTAGGTCGCCCCGGCGGCGAGGACGCCGAGGACGGCGGGGATCTGGCGGTGGCCCTTGCCGACGATCACCGCGACGGTGTCGCCGGGACGCACTCCGGCTTCGGCGAGGGCGCCGGCGACCGAGAGTGCCTGGGCGGCCAGCTCGCCGTAGGTGGCGGAACCGCCGTCGCGCCAGCGCAGGGCGATGCGCTCGGGATCCTGGGCGGCGCGATCGAAGAAGTCGGCGTGCAAAGTGCGCGCACCCAGGTCGGCAGCGGTGTTGTTGGCCTCGGCGCGCACGGCACGCTGCGCCGCGGGCAGATCGATGGTGAGGTCGGCGGTCCAGTCGGCGCCGGGTGCGACCAGGCTGTCGACGATGCGGCGGAACTCGGCGAACATCGCCTCGGCCACGCCGGCGGGCAGCGCGTCGCGGCGGATGTCCCAGTTGACCAGCAGGCCACCGTTGAGCTCGGCGACCTGGGCGTCGATATCGACCTGCGGGCCCTGCGAGATGATCCACACCGGCTCACCGAACACCTCGGTCACCCGCTCGGAGAACAGTTCGCCGAGGTCGAGACCGGAGGTGAACACCACCGAGGGCGTCACCGGGCCGCCGCGCAGTTTGCCGAGGTCACGCAGCACATCGAGGCCCTCGTAGCCGGAATGCTCGGCGCAGGTGTGCAGTTCGCGCTGGAGCCGCTTGGCGCGGGCGACGGTGGATTCGCGCGCGCTCGCGTCGACCTCGACCAGCACCGAGTTGGTGAAGTCGCCGACCACCTGGTCGATGTCGTCGTGCAGCTGCTCGCGGGCGAACAGCGGGAGGTTGAGCAGGAAACGCTGCTGGGCCGACCAGCGGGCCAGCGCCTCACCGAAGACGGTGGCCAGCGCGACGGCCGGGGTGACGCCGTTGCCGTGCGCGTTGCGGTGCAGCGCGGCCTTGGTGCCGGCGTCGAACCAGTGGTGCAGGCGGATGCTGCGGGCGGCGTCGGCGCGCTCGTTCTCGGGCACGACCGGCAGCGACGGGATGTCGGGCAGGGTGGTGATCCGGTCGGCCCACCAGGCCGCGTCGGCGCTGTTGTCCGGCGCGCTCGCGGATTTGGTGGCCAGGTACTGGCGGAAGGTGATGCCGAGGGCGGGCAGGGTGTCGCCGCCGTCGGCCGCGTAGAGGGCGGCGAGGTCGTCGAGGATGCGGCGGTAGCTCTGGGCGTCGGCGGCGACCATGTCGACGTCGAGGTGCAGCCGGTGCCTGCCGTCGGCCAGGGTGCTCACCGCGATGTCGACGACCTGTCCGGCGCCGACGTCCATGCGCTGGTGGCTCTTGTCCTGGCGGATGCGCTCGAGTTCGGCGTCGGCGTCGGCATGGCCGCTCAGGTCGGCGCTCGCGAACACCGGGACCAGCGGCTGGGGCAGGATGCGCTGGGTGCCGCTGTCCAGGAACTGGGCGCGCAGCATGTCGTGGCGGCGCAGCAGCGCGTCGACCGCGCGACGCAGCCGCTCGGGCTCGAGCCCCGCACCGTCGAATTCGACGTAGAGGTGCGCGGCGACGCCACCGAGTGCCTGGCCCTGACGGCGCCCGACCCAGTAGGCGTGCTGCATGGTCGCCAGCTCGAACTCCTCGCCTGCCACGTCCGGGGCGACGGTCACCGGCGCGGGCTCAGCCGACCCACCGGCCGCGGTGAGCAACTCGACCCAGGCGTTGATGGTCGGCCGCAGGGCGAGACTGGAACTGCGCAGGTCATAGCCCTGCTTGCGCCACTTGGCCGACAGGTGCATGAGCTTCATGGAGTGCATGCCGAGGCCGACCAGATCGTCGTCGAAGCCGATGCTTTCGGGCGCGACGCCGAGATCAGCCGCCACGAGCTCGCGAACTTCCGCCTTGCCGAACATCAGACTCCTCATCAACCAGATCTGCCCCCGGGGAGACACAAGGCAAGCCTTGCCTAACCTTCCTGGCATCGTAACCCATACGGGTCTATCGATCTGAACAATGTGGTTTGCCTAACCTATGTGACCACCCCGGTATCCACTCCAGAACACCGACGGCCGACAGCACGGTGGATCACCGCGCTGCCGGCCGGGTGGCGGGTCAGGCCGAGTAAGCCACGACCACGGCATGCCAGCGCTGGATGTGGGCTGACAGCTCGTCGGGGGTGAGAACCGCTGTGTTGCCGTCGAACTGGGCGACCAGGACCGGGCGGCCGTCGCGGGCGACGACAGCGGTGGTGAGGTCGACGGTGAAGCGCAGCGGGAGGGCGGGGTCGACCGCGACGCCGAACTCCGCGGTGAAATCGGCCAGCGGGACCGGCGACCACGGGCCGGTGCCGAAGTGCAGCACGTCGAAGCGGCCGAGGTGGTTCAGGCGCAGCTGGGCGCGGACGGTGCGGTCGCGCTCCCCCAGCTCCGGCTTGCCGGCCGCCGGGGTCCAGTGGGCGGCGAGGTCACCGGGTACGGCCAGGGTCTCCTCGACGGTGAACCAGCCGACCCGGCGCGAGTCGTCCTCGGCGGGGCGGCCGTGCGATTCGCGGGTGAGGGCGATGGCGCCGGTGTCGTCGGCGGTGTCGGTGAACGCCGCCGCGCACGCCACCAGCATCGCCTCGTCCAGGCTCACCTCGTGCGCGGCGCAGGCGGCGAGCAGGCGCTCGGTGTCGTCCGGGCTCAGCTCGACCACCTGTTGCGCGGCCTGCGCGGCCCGGTCCCGGGCGGGATCGGTGTAGCGGGCGCCGAGCAGGCCACCGCGAATCCGCGGCGCCGTCGCGGTCGTCGAATCCGCTTCGGCGACAGTGCCTTCGGCGGCGATCTCGCGATCCTGTTCCAGATTGCGCAGGTCGTCGGCGAGGATCAGCCAGGAGACCACGTCCACCGCGAGATGGTGGATCGAGAGCAGCAACCTGCCGTCGAGTACGGTGGCCGCGATCATCCGACCGGCATCGGGGTCGAGCCGGTGCACGGTCTGCTCCAGCGCCGCGGCGGAAGTGAGTGATTCGTCCGCGAGCACCGTGAGTTCCGCTGCACTGGAAGACTCTTCGACCACCAGTACCGCACCGGACTCGTCATGACGCAGACGCGAGCGTAGCGTCGGATGGGCCACGGCCAGCGCGTCGAGACGGGCGACGACCTCGGCGACACCCGCGCCCTCGGGCAAGGTGAGCACCTGGCTCTGCGCCAGATACCGGTAGTCGCCATTGGCGATGATCTCGTTTGCCAGCTCGGTCAGCGGCAGCACGGTGCCCGCCGCGGTGACCTCGGTGGCCGTGATTCCGGTCGCGCCGCTGTCGATCCGCTCGGCAAGTTCCCGCAGATCAGCCGCCGCGAGAACATCTTTCGCGGCCACGCTGTAGCCCGCGCCGCGCAGTCGCGAGACCAGGTCGATCACGCCGATGCTGTCGATGCCCAGGTCGACGAGGCTGTCGAGAATGCCGATGCGCGCACCGGTTCCGTCGCGCATGGCCGTGATCAGTTCCAGCAGTGCGCGTTCGGTGGCGGTGGCCGGTTCGGCTTCCGGGCCGAGGGTCACCGGTGCGGTGAGCAGGGCGGTGGCGGCGTGGATGTCGAGTTTGTCGTTGCGGTTCAGCGGCAGCTGCTCGACGTGCACGATCCGGCTCGGCACCAGGAACTGCGGCAGGCTGCGCGCGGCGGCCGCCCGGATCTGCGGTGACGTGCGGTCGGCGACCACCAGCGCGCCCAGCCGGGTGCGCCCGTTGTCGGTGAACGCCAGGGCGGCGGCGTGCTGCACGCCCTCGATCTCGCGCAGCACCACCGTCGCCTCGTCCGGTTCGACGCGATACCCGTTGATCTTGACCTGGCTGTCGATGCGGCCCTCGTAGATCACGGTGCCGTCGGTGGCGCGGCGCACCAGATCGCCGGTGCGGTACCGGCGCCCGGCCGCGCCGGCGACGAAGGCCGCCGCCGTGGTGGCCGGTCGGCCCAGATAGCCGAGGGCCAGCTGCCCGCCGGACAGATACAGTTCGCCCTGCCCGCCGGGCGGCACCGGCCGCAGCCGATGGTCGAGCACCTCGGCGGTCATGCCGTCGAAGGTCCGGCCGATGGTCGGGGCGAGATGGTCGTGCACATCGGCCATCAGCGCCTCGACCGTGGTCTCGGTGGGGCCGTAGAAGTTGATCACCCGGGTGGTCGGCAGGCCCTGCAACCGCTGCCAGGTGTCCTGGCTGATGGCCTCGCCGCCGAGGGCGAGCACGGTCAACGGGCAGTGTTCGCGTCCGTCGCGGGTCTCGAACAGGCCAGCCTCGATGAGCCGGGCGAGCATGGACGGGGAGGTGTCGAAGATGTCGATGCCTTCGGTGCGGATCGCGGCGACGATCCCGTCGGCATCGGTGCGCACCTTGTCCCCGAGCAGCACCACCGCGTGCCCGCTGAGCAGCGCGACGGTCGGCTGCCAGGCGGCGTCGAACCCGGTCGACCAGCCGTGCCCGATCCGCAACTGCCGCCCGGCCCGCGCGGCGGCGGGTGCGAAGATCCGGTGCTCGTGATTGGACCAGTGATTCAGCAGCGCGCCGTGCGGGACGACGACACCCTTCGGGCGGCCGGTGGTGCCGGAGGTGAAGATGACATAGAAGGGGGTGCGCTCATCCGGAACACGGTGCGCGCCTGATGCTTCCGCGCGTGCCGGATCGAGGCCTGCGCCGGCGGCGTTACTGTCCGGTGTCTCGTCTACCGGAGCCGCATCCCCCGCACCGGCTCGGGTTCCGGCCGCACCGAAGGCGACCGTGTCCATCACGCCGGCCGACTGTCCAGCGGCGCGGGCCTCGCTCACCTCGACCTCGTTGTCCAGCATCGCGGCATGAGCTACCGCGTCGTCCACCCGACGGACGGCACCGGCGTTGTCCGGCAACAGGTGCGCGAATTCCCGCCCCTCCGAACGCACGTCGGCCAGCAGTCCGGCCAGCGATTCGTCGGCGAGGACGATACGCACGCCCGCCGTCTCGAACATGTAGGCGAGCCGGTCCGCCGGAGTGGCCGGGTCGACATGTACGCACAGGCCACCGGCTTCGGCAATGGCGAAGGGGGCGTGCAGGACTCGGCGGTCGCGGGGCAGGACCACGGCGACAGCGGTGCCGGTGGTGACACCGTGCGCGCGCAGGCCGGCGGCCAGTGTGGTGACGGCACTGCCGAATTCGGTGAAGGTGTGCGCGCCGATCTCGTCCACGACGGCGACACGTGGACCGGCGGTCTCGGCGGCGGCGAGTAGCGCTTGGGGCACGTTCGTGAACGGCACCGGGTGCGCGGGAGCGACTGCGAGAGAAGCGGGTTCGTCATCGAGCAGGACCGGGACCGTGCAGCCCCGGTCGGCGTCGACGATGCTGCGCACGACCGCGAGCAGGCGCCGGGCGAGGCGGTCGGGCTCGAAGCGGGCGACCAGGTCGGGGCGGATCTCCACGCGGGTGATCAGCTGGTTGTCCTCGACCACGGGGACGACCGCGATCGGGTAGTGGCTGGGCGAGTCGATGCGGCGCGGGGCCAGGGTGGCGCCGTCGGCCAGCGGCATCCGGGCGGTGATCGATCCCATCGGGGTGTTCTCGAAGACCAGCAGGGTGTCGAAGAGCTGGCCGACGCCGGCCTGCTTGGTGATCTCGGCAATGCCGAGGTACTCGTGGGCGCGCAGGGCGGCGACGTCGCGTTGCAGTTCGGCGCCGAGCGCCGCGGGGGTGCGGTCGTCCATGCGGACGCGCACCGGAATGGTGGTGACCAGCGCGCCGACCAGGCGATCCGCATTCGGCAGCGAGGCGTCGCGCCCGGAGGTGGTCTGACCGAACACCACGTCGTCGCGGCCGGTGAGGCTGGACAGCACACGCGCCCAAGCCATTTGGAGCACGGTGTTGAGGGTCAGGCCGTTGGCCCTGGCCCAGCGGGTGACCGTCTCGGTCTCGGCCTGCGAGAAGCGCGCCTCGCCGAGCACGGGGATATCGGCCGGCGCGGGTCCGGCGATCATCGGCATCGGGGCCAGATCCGCGAGCGCGGTCGTCCAGGCCGCGATGGAGGCGGCCGTGTCACGTGACGCCAGCCATGCGGCATGCTCGCGCAGCGGCGGGGCGGGTGGCAGGGCCGCGCCTTCGCCGCGATGCAGTGCCAGCAGATCGGCGAACAACAGCGGGATCGACCAGCCGTCGACCACGATGTGGTGCGCGGTGCAGATCAAGTCGTAGTCCTGCTCGCCGACGCGCGCGGCGGTGACCCGGAACAGCGGTCCGTTGTCCAGATCGATCCGGATCCGGCCCTCGTCCCAGTAGCGCTGCCGGGCGGCGGCTTCGGGAACGGCGGCGCCGCGCAGATCCACCTCGGTCCAGCCGATGCGCCCGGCGGTGGTGGTGAGCAGCACCGGATGCGGCAGGCCGTCGGTGACCACCGAGCCGCCCAGGTGCGGATACCGTTGCAGCACTTGGTCGAAGGCCTTGCGCAGCGTCGACAGATCGGCCAGCCCCTCGACCCGCACGGCGAAGGTCACCAGGTACGGATCGACCTCGCCGGAGGTGGTGCTGACCGAGTAGAGCCCGCGCTGCAACGGCGACAGCGCGACGACGTCGAGGATCTGCGCACTCACTGCCCGAGCTTCTTTCCCAGCGCCGCGAGCATGGCCGGATCGAGCCCCGAGGCACTCAGCGGCGCGACCTCGGCGGGCGCCGGGGCGGGCGCGGGTGCGGGCTGGGCGGCCGTCTCGTCGATCAGCGCGGCCAACTCGTGGATGGCGGGCGAGCCGAAGACCTGCTGCACATCGAAGGTGTAGCCGTCCTCGGCCAGGTCGGTGACCAGGCGCAGGGCCGCGATGGAGTCACCGCCGAGGGAGAAGAAGGTGTCCTCGCGGCCGATCTCGTCGTCTTCGTCGAATTCCAGGACGCGCCGGATCGCCTCGATCACCGCGCGCTCGGTATCGGTCCGGCCTGGCCCGCCCTGACCGGGCAGGCCGAAGTCGAATTGCGGTGCGGGCGCGGCGAACAGCGTCAGCGCGCACGCCTCGTCGGCACCCGCGGCCCAGGCATGGCAGCGGCGCTCCAGGTGCGTGGTCAACGCGTCGAGCGCGGGCAGCGCGCCCTGCACTGTCACCACGACGCCATCGTCGTCACCGGCGACATCAACGACCAGGTCGACGCCGTGCGGCTGGGCGAAGGTGCGCTCGAGTTCCCGCACAGCGCAGCCACGCAAGTGCGCGGTCCGCGCCGCGGCCCTGACCCCGACCAGCACCTGGAACAGGCCACCGGAGGCGCCGTTGAGCTGATGGGTCAGCCGTTCGACCCGGGTGCTCGCGTGCGTGCGCGCGGTCGCGACGAGTCCGGCGGCCGCGGCGACCTGATCGCGCGGCGCCGCCACGGAACTCGTATCGAGCCGCAGCACAAGGTGATTGGCGAACGGGCCGATGGTCTCCGCGGCACCGTCGGCGTCGCGGCCCGGTTCGACAATGCCGATCGCCGGATCGCTGCCCAGGCCCGCCTCGCTCAGCGACCGGGCGAGCAGGACGGCGAAGGCCGCCGCACGGTCGTGTCCGGCGGTGAAATCGGCCAGGACTTCCGGCTCCACGCGGAACCGGCGCACCGGCGTATCGATCGGCGCGCCCGCTACGAGCTCGGCCCGCTCCGGCAGCCCGGCCAGCCGCTCGAGCCAGTAGCTCAGCGACGGGTCGTCGGCGGGCGTGGTGGTCAGGCTCTTGAGCTGACGCGCGACGAAACCGGCGAACTGCGCCGGTGCCGGGGCGAGGGCACCGGTGTCGTAGGCCGTGCACAGCGCCGCGACCAGCAGATCGAGGGCGAGGTCGTCGGCGGCGACCGGGTGCACGGTCAGCGCGAGGACCGAACGATCCGCCAGGACGAACCGGCGGATCCGCACCGGGATCTGCTCGACCAGGTCGAAGCGGTGCGCGGCGTCGGCGCGCAGGGCACCGGCCAGGTCGGCTTCGCCGAGCGACACGGTCGCCACGACCGTCTCGGGCACCTCGACGACCCGCTGATACGGCACGCGCCGATCCGCGGGGAAGACCGTGCGCAACGCGGTGTGCGCGTCGAGCACCCCGGCCGCCGCGCGCTCGAGCGCCTCGGCGTCGACCTCGCCGACGAGCTCGAGCGCGAGAAACAGATTGCTCGCGGGGGTGTCCCGCAGCCGCTCGGGCAGCAGGGCGGCCTGCTGCGCGGGCGAGAGCGGAACGGGGCGCGCGGTACTCATCGCCCGACCGCCGCGAAGGTCGGGTCCAGGGTCTCGAGCAGGAACGGGATCGACAGCGGGGTGGGGGTGTTGATCGCGCTGATGGTCTTGGTGTCGACGAAGGCGATGCCGCCCGAACGCACCGCGGGCAGCTCGTTGTAGCCGGGCAGTTCCTTGAACTTGGCTTCGAACTGCGGCATCGCACCGCAGATCAGCGCATCGGAGGTCAGCTCGTTGAGCCGCTCCGGGGACAGCGCGAGCCGTCCACCGGTGTTGGCCTGGGCGCTGATATTGGCCGGGATGCTCATGCCGAGCCGGGTGAACATCTCCGCGGAACCGTCGTTGGGGTCGGCCAGCACCATCAGCTGGGCCGGACCGGTCAGCATGCAGGTGAGGAAGGTCTTGCCCTTCAGGTTCGGGTACTTCTGGGCGACCGCGTCGATCTTCGCGTTGACGCCGGCGATCACCTCGGTCGCCTTGTCCTCGCGGTGCAGCACCTTGCCGAGGGTGGTGAGCTGGTCGGACCACTTGTCGACCTGGGCGTTCGCGGTCACCGCGCCGATGGTCGGGGCGAGCTGCGAGAGCTTCTCGTACATCGGCTGGTCGACCAGGAAGCTGGGCACCAGGATCAGATCGGGTTCCATCGTGGCGATCTGCTCGGCCATGTCGCCGCCCATCTTCAGGACGGTGGCCTGCTCCAGTTCCGGCGGGGTCCACGGCAGCTGGGACTTGCCGCCCATGGCGACGCTGTCGGCGTAGGCGACCGGGGTCACGCCCATGGCCTGGGTGGCGTCGAGCCACTGGCTGCCCAGGGTGACGATCCGTTCGGGCGTGCCGGAGACGGTGGTCTCACCGAAGTTGTGCGTGATCGTCACACCGGCGCCCGTCTCGGTGTCCTCGCCGGAACCACAGGCGACCAGGCCGGAGACCAGCCCGAGTACCAGCAGCACCAGGCCCGCACGACCGGCGGCACGCCTGCGCGGCGCCTCGTTGTTTCGCCGCAGTGTCATCGACAAGCTCCTTGTATTCTCGGCCGCGGATCGTTCACCAGGCCTTCGTCGATAGTAGGTTAGGCTAAGCGAATTTGAGCCAGCCATCGGTGGTCCAGTGCGCACGATCACCTGTCGCCAGGAGCTCGCCGCCCTCGGGTCCGGCCTGCGCGATGCCGCCGATCCACACCTGTCCACACACGCCGGGCGGCACCGGGTTGCCCGCCGCGTCGAGGACCAGCACCCGCGCACCGGGGACGGGCCGCACCCGGCCGGTGCCGTCGAGCGGCCCCCTCGCCACCGGTCCCGCGTAACCGGGCACCACGTAGCCGGCCATGCCGAGTACCCCGCGCGGCGCGGTGGCCCGTAAACCCTTGCCGATCACCACATCCCAGCGCCGGGTCCCAGCCTCGGCCGCATCGGTGGGCAGGGCGGCGACGCCGGCCACGACATGAGTCGTCCGCTCGGTCACCACCGCGGCGACACCCTCGGGCGCCAGCTCCACCAGGGCGCCGTCGGCCAGCGCCGCGAAGGTTTCGACCAACAGCCCGACCGGCCCCGCGTCGGCGCCGATCACCCGGCACTGGGCCGTGGAGCGTGCCGGATCGGGACGGGCGACATCGCGGCAGGCCGCCACCCCGCGCCGGTCGGCGACCGCGGCGGCCAGCGCGGCAGGTTCGAAGGACAGCTCGTCGGACAGCGTGAACCGCGTATTGGTCGCCTCGGCCACGACCACCTGTTCGAGGGCGGCCAGCAGGACACCCAGCGGGGAGTCCTCGGGCCGGCCCGGGCGCTGGTCACGGGCGGCGGCGAGCAGCCGATCGCAGACGGTGCCGTAGTCGACGACGTCGGCGCCGCAGCGCAGCGCGGGCCGGACCGACGGGTAGGTCAGCGAGCGGGCCAGCAGCTCGGCGATCCCGGGAACACCGAGAACCTCGACGCCGCAAGACCATTCGCCCAGCACCCGCCTGCGTTCCTCGGCGGGCATCACGTCGAGATCGGCCAGCGCCAGATCGGGGGTCTCGGCGAAGGCGCCGAGTACCCGCAGCATGCGCCGGGCGAACAGGTGCGCGGTGTCGCGGTGGTAGCGATCGGCGTTGAGCGTGACCGTCGCGGCGAAACCACCGTCGCGCACCGCGGTGAAACCGAAACCCACATCGCGCAGCGCGCCGTCGAATTCGGGCGGCAGCACCGTGGCCGTGAGACCCGCGCCGAAGTGCGGGGCGGCCGAGCGATCGCGCTCGTCGAAGTGCAGGATCGTCGCGTAGGTGCCGGCGCCGTCGACCGCGTCCCGCGCCACATCCTGATGGCCGTAGCCCGCCAGCGCGGTCGCCCGCGCGCGATCCAGGACGGTCCGCAGCGACGGATTCCCCCGCAGATCGGTCCGCAACGCGACCACACCGGTCAGCGGACCGACGACCCCGGCCGCCATCGCGTCGCCACGCCCACCCACCGCGGCACCCACCACGATGTCGGTCCCGGCGCCGAGCTTGTGCAGCAAAGCCAGAACGGCGGCCTGGTAGAGCATGAATTCCGAAGCGCCCGCGGATTCGGCGAGTATCCGCAACTGGTTCCGCAACTGCGCGGGCACCGGGAAGCGCGCGATATGGCCGGTGACACCGGGACTGCCGGACTCCTGACGCACCGCCACCGGCGCACCGGACAGGTCCGCAACGGGTCCACTCGCCACCCTCGCACCCGACGGCTCCACAGCAGGTCCACTCGCCACCGGCGCACCCGGCAGGTCCGCAGCGGGTCCGCTCGCTACCGGCGCGCCGGCCAGAGCCGTGCGCCAGTAGTCGCGTTGGGCGGCGAGCGCGTCGGCGGCCTCGTGTTCCCAGCGGGCGATATCGGCGAAGTCGAATTCGGGTGGTGGCCAGAGGGGTTCGGCGTCGGCGAGGCGGGCGCGGTAGGCGACCGCGGTCTCGGCGAGCAGCACGTGCAGTGAGCGGTGGTCGGCGATCAGTTCGTGCGCGGTGAGGACGATGACATGGGATCGCTTGCCTTCCACCAGGATCCGGACATCCAAGGGCGGTGCCACTCGCGGATCGAAGGGTTGCCGGACGGCGGCCGCTGTGGCCGCCGCGAGCTGGGTGGGTCCGGGCGTCGGCTGCACGGTGACGGTGACCGGCTCGGCCGATCGCGACGGCACCGGCTCACCGTCGACCTCGGCGAAGACCGTTCGCAGGATCTCGTGTCTACCTGCGGCTTCGGCCACGGCCGACCGCAGCATCTCGAGATCGAGGCGACCGTCCAGCCGCACCGTGAGCGACACGTTGCCCACACCGCGCGCCGCGGTGTCGGCGCTGCCGGCGCCGAAATTCCCCGCGCGCAGCCGGTCCCAGCTCGCCCGCTGGGCCCGTGAGAGGGGGGCCGGATCGACGCGCGGATGTCTGGTCAACGGCGGCAAGGGGATCCGGGCCGGTGGCCGGGATTCGATCAGGGCGGCCAGCCCGGCGACAGTGGGGGTGTCGAACGGCACGCGCACATCGATATCGACCCCGAATTCGGCCCTGATCCGGGCGACCAGGCCGGCGGCGAGCAGCGAATGGCCGCCGAGTTCGAAGAAGGAATCCTGCGCGCCGATCTCGGTGCGGCTGAAGAGCTGGGCGAACAGCGCGGCCAGGCGGATCTCGGTGGCGGTCGCCGGGGCGCGGTACTCGCCCGCCCCGGCACGAATCGAGGGCAGCGCGTTGCGGTCGAGTTTGCCGTGTTCGGTGAGCGGGAGCGCGTCCAGCACAACGAATTCCGCGGGCACCATGTACTCGGGCAGCGCGGCCGCGACGTGCGCGCGCAACCCAGTGAGGTCGAGCGGACGGCCGGCCACGGGCACCAGGTATGCCGCCAGCACCGTGCCGAGCGCGGGATCGGTCGAAGCGAGCACCACGCACTGCCCGACCGCCGGATGACTCGCCAGCGCGGCCTGCACCTCGGCCGGTTCGATCCGGAAGCCGCGCACCTTCACCTGATCGTCGGCGCGGCCGACGAATTCCAGTGCGCCCGCGTCGTTTCGGCGCGCCAGATCACCGGTGCGGTAGAGGCGCGACCCGGGCAGGAACGGGTCGGCGACGAAACGCTGCGCGGTGAGCATCGGCCGCTCGTGGTAGCCGCGCGCCAATTGCGCACCGCCCAGGTAGATCTCGCCGACCACGCCGTCGGGTACCAGCCCGAGCCGTTCGTCGAGCACATAGGCGTAGACATTGCGGTTGGGTACCCCGATCGGCACCGTTCCCGGCCCCTGCGGTCCGACGACGGGCATGTGGGTCGCGCAGACGACGGCTTCGGTCGGCCCGTAGTGATTGCGCAGTTCGGCGTCGAACACCCCGGCGAACCGGTCGGCGACCTCGCCGGTCAGCGCCTCACCGCCCACCGGAACATGGCGCAGCGCACCCCATTCGCTCACTTCCGGCAGCAGCAGGAAGGTGCTCAGCGTCGAGGGCACCATGTGCAGCACGGTGATCGCGCAGCGCGAGATGAGTTCGGCCACGTGCGCGATATCGCGGAAGGCGTCGGGCTTGGGCACCACCAGGCAGGCGCCGACGGTGAGGGTGACGAAGATGTCGAGCAGCGAGGCGTCGAAGCTCACCGACGACGACTGCAGCACCCGGTCCTCGGCGGTGAGATCCCACTGCGCGCAGAAGCCGATCAGGTGCTCGGCGATCGCCGCGTGCGGCACCGGCACACCCTTGGGTTTGCCGGTCGAGCCCGAGGTGTAGACGAGATAGGCCAGGTTGCCCGGCCGCAGCGGACGCGCCCGCTCGGCATCGACCGGCGGGTGTTCGGGCAGCGTGCGCGCGGATTCCTCGGCCGCGGCCAATTCCACCGGTCCGAGGACCAGGCGCGCTCCCGCGTCGGCGTCGAGGAAGGCGATGCGCTCGTCGGGGTAGGCCGGGTCGATCGGCAGGTACGCGCCGCCGGCTTTCAGCACCGCCAGCACCGCGACGATGAACTCCACCGAGGTGCTCGACCGCAGGCCGACGATGTCCTCGGTGCCGATCCCGTGCCCGATCAGCCAGTGCGCCAAGCGATTCGCGCGCACGTCGAGTTCGCGGTAGGTCAGCGTCCGGTCGGTGCGGCGATCGCGGCCGGGGGCCAGCAGCGCGGGCGCGTCGGGGCGGGTGCGGACCTGGTCCTCGAACAGCCGTACCAGGGTGGTGGGCGGAGTGGGTACCAGTTCGCCACGGGAGAGGTCGATGAGGCGGTGGCGTTCGTCGGCGTCGAAGAGTTCGAGGTCGCCGAGGCAGGTGGCCGGGGCGGCCAGTGCCTGGGTGAGCAGGTGGCGGTAGTGGCGCAGCAGCCGGTCGACCAGGGCGGGTTCCGGGCGCCCGGTGGTGTATTCGGCTTCCAGGCGCGCGCCCGTGGCGCCGACGGCGACGGTCAGGCGCAGCGGCAGGCGCGCGCGATCGCCTTCGTCGTCGAGTCGGGTCGCCTCGACGCCGTCCAGACGCAGCGGCGCGGACTCGGCGCGGACGGCGAAACCCAGCTGGGTGAGCACTTCCAGCCCGTCGCGTCCGCCGGTCCGGCTCGGGTTGGCGGCCCGCACCACCTCGTCGATCCCGACTCCGCCGTGCACGAACGCGTCGGCGCAGGTGGCCTCGGTCGCAGCGACCAGGTCGGCGAAACTGTCGGTGCCCGAACAGATTCCGCGCAGCAGCACGACATTGCCGTAGTAGCCGATGAGTTCCTCCGCACCGGCGGCCCTGGTGGTGACCGGCACCGCGACCAGGAATTCCGGCGCGCCACTGTAGCGCCACACCACGGCCTGCCAGGCGGCGAACAGCACCGCGAACGGCGAGGCATCGTGCGCGGCGGCGAATTCGGCTACGCCGGTGAGCAATTCGGCGGACAGTTCAGCAGTAGCCCGTCGCCCACGCCCCGCCTCGGCCTGATCGAACACGGGTCGACCCGGAAGTTCGAGCGCGTCAGGCAGCGGGTCGAGCGCGCGCCGCCAGTAATCCAACGCGGACTCGATCGCAGTGCCGTCTCGTCCCAGCGCCGCCGCCCGCGGTATCCCGACAGCCGCCCGGTCCCCCGGACCCGAGGCCACGAACCCGCTGCCGGCCCGAACACCGATGACCTCCGTGTCGAGCCGTGCCGATCGGCCGGTGACACCGGAACGGTCCGGGGCGTGGGCGTCGTCCGGTGTGGTCGGTGCGGGTGCGTCCGCCCGCACGTCGCCGAACCCGGCACTTGTGATGCCGGTGCGCGGTGGCACGGGTACACCGAGGTATGCCGCCGACAGCGCGGTGGCGAAGATCGATGCCGACTCCTCGTCCCAGGCGATGGTGTGCGCCACCACCGAGAACACGAATTCGCTTGTGCCGGTGCGGATCAGGGTGACACGCAGTGGCGCTGCCCCGGTCAGGTCGAATGGTGCGCCGACCGCCCGGCGCAGCAGCACCGCGACGCGACGCTCCCGGCTGCGCGCGGGCAGCTCGGACAGATCGTGTTCGGCCCAGCTCGGCGTCTGCGTGGTGTCGACCACCTGGTACGGCTCACCGTCGACACCGAGACCGTAAGTGGTGCACAGGATTCGGTGCCGGTCGACCACCGCCGCCAGGGCCGAGCGTAACCGTCGCGCATCCAGCGAACCGGTGAGCCGGTAGCTCACCGCGACATTGAGCGAGGCGTCGTCGAGATCCCGGGTCTGCAGGAACCAGGCCCGCCGCTGCCCCGGCGAGAGCGGGGCGCGTCCCGGCCGGGACCCGGCCGCGATCTCCACGGTAGGCACCCGGCCTGCGGCTTTGGCGACGGTCGTCATGAACTTCCTTCCGACCCGGTTGAACTGAACTACTCCGCGGAGTCGGTGAGGTAGCCGCCGCGCCGGAAGAATTCGGCGCCGTCGTGCTCGACGCCGTCGGCGGTGCGCACGCGGGTGATGACCAGGCCACGGTTGCGTCCGCGCACCGCGTCGGGCCCGCTGACCACGGCGCCGCCGTCCTCCTGCACGATCACCCGACCATTGGTGCCGCCGTAGCAGGCCTCGGAGATCTTCGCGGCCAGCACCTCGACGCGCTCGCCGCGGTAGTAGCTGAACGCGCGCGGGTACGGCTCGGACAGCGCGCGCACGAAACGCTCCAGGTCGGCCGCGTCCCAGCTCCAGTCGATGCGGCTGTCGCGGTCGGAACGCTTGTGGAAGTAGGTGCGCTCGGCCTTGTCCTGCGGGCGCCACTGCGCGGTGCCGGACTCGAGCGCGGCCAGGCCCTCGGCGACCGCGCCGGGGATGAGCTCCATGCCCGCGAGCACCAGCTCGGTGCCGGTGGCGGTGGGACCGATGGGCAGGCGGTGCTGGACCAGGATGTCGCCGGTGTCGAGTTGCTCGTCCATCCGGTGCACGGTGAGGCCGAATTCCGACTCACCGCTGATCAGGGCCCACAGCACCGGCGAGAAGCCGGTGAACTTGGGCAGCAGCGAGTCGTGCAGGTTCAGCGTGCCGTAGCGGGGCATGTTGTACAGCTCGGCGGGCATCCAGGTGTACCAGCTGTTGACCACGATCACATCGGGCTCGGCGCGCTTGACCAGATCGATGGTCTCGGCGTCGGCGGACTCGGTCAGATGGACCGGGATACCGTGTTCGCGGGCCAGCTCCTCGACCGAGTCCGACCAGATCCCCTTGTAGGAATCCTCGCTGGCCGGATGGCTCACCGCGAGCACAACCTCGTGCTCCGAATCGATCAGAGCCTGAAGGGTTTTGCGGCCCCAGGTCTGGAAACCGAACGACACGATACGCATGAACCGAACCTCATCTACTAGACTAGTAAGGCTAGCCTATCCTAGTGCTCTATGGAGGCCGGATGCGGCCCTACGCGCCATCCCGGATCGCACCGAGGACTCGGCGAGCACCCGGTCGGACAGTTCGCCCAGGCAGCTGAGGTTCGGGAAACCGGGACCCTGCGCCATGCCCGCCATGTTCGGCAGGAAGAGCTTGGCCTCCATCCCCGTCACCGCGAGGTCGTGACCGATCGCCGCCTCCAGCCGCGGCTTGTCGATCGGGCCGCCGATGGCGAGCTCGACCAGATCCGAGGCATCGGAGTCGAACATCTCCAGGAACCACAGCGGCTGCCCGCCGGTCGCGTCGACCACCAGGTCGAACGTGTGCGTGGCGTCGGGACGCCGGTCGTTGCGCAAGGTCAGCTCGATGCCGTCACCGTCGCCGCCGACCCGGACCACCCGGCCCTGCAGATGATGCACCCGGCTGTCGCCGAGCAGGTTCTCCTGCACCCGCACCGAGAACACGCCACGGTCGGTGCGGCGCACCACATCCCGGCGCTCGTCGATGCTCAGCGCGCGCCATTTGCCCGGGTCGCTGTAGAGGGAGTTCTCGAAATAGCTCTCGCCGCGGGTGTAGATGGTGGCTGCCGGGGAGATCACCGAGACGGTGAGCACGTCGTGGCGCACGAGTTCGTCCATGGCCGAACCGGCGGTCTCGCCACCGCCGATGACCGCGGCGCGCGAGGTCGAGGGCAGTTCGCGGCGCCCGATCAGGTCCCAGAACTCGGCGATCGAGAGCATCTTCGGGTGCTCGGCCAGCGCGCGAGCGCTGTTGCCGGGGCCGGTGATCATCAGCGCGTCGGACTGCAGCCTGCGTTCGGTGCCGTCGGCTTCGACCGCCAGCACCTCCCAGCCCTGCGCGGCGGCGGACACGGTGCGCACGGTGGCATGCACCACCTCGACACCGGACTTGCGCGCGACCCACTGCAGATACTTGGCCCATACGTGGTGATGCGGGCTCGGCCTGCCGCGGTCGACCCACTCCGCGTAACCGCCACGCTCGACCAGGAACGAGGTCCAGCTGAAGCCCATCATCGCCTCGTTGATCGCGCGGTTGTGGCCGCGCGCCCAGGACGAGTGATACGGGAAACCCACGTCCTTCTCCGGGCTGGTGCCCAGGCGGTGCTGCCCATCGGTCCACCCACCACTGGGCAGCCAATTACCGCCCACCGCATGGGATTCGATGATGACGACCTCGGGCGCGGGCAGACCCAGTTGCCGCAGCACGTGCGCCTTGGCCGCGACCGCCATGGCCTTGGGGCCCGCACCGACCACCAGAAGTCTGTCCACCGAGTTCTCCCACTTTCAACAGTTCGAGCGCCCGATACCGGGGGCACTCTTACATATTTGCATAGGCTTACCTTATATTGGGCACTGATGCCAGTCACCGTGGTGAAATCACAGACGAGCAGCATCCGCCCCGCAACGATTGGACCCGACAGATGATCAAGCACAAGGTGCGTGCCACCACGGCCGCGTTCGCCCTCACCGCCGCCGCGATCCTCGGCACCGCAGGCACCCTCGCGACCGCCGCACCGGCACTGGCCGCACCGTCGATCGTCCACACCACCGCCGCCCCCAGCGACGGCCAGCTCCAGTCCAAGCTGCACCTCGTGCTCAACACCGGCGCCAGCCGCGCCGCGCGCGCCAACGAGCTGGAGAACGGCGAAGCCGGTCTGGCGCTGATGGATCAGCTCGGCGGCGTGATGGCGGCGGTCCCCGGCTTCGCCTGGACCGTCTCCGGCGCCTGGACCGAGGGCGCGAGCACCTACGCGAACCTGCTGGTCACCGTGCCCGGCTTCGGCACCTTCCCGCCGATCGCCATCGACTGGGTCGACATCGACGGCACCTGGAAGCTCACCACCGAATCGCAGTGCACCATCGCGTACTACGCGTCGCTGTCCTGCTGAGGCCAGCTCACCCGGCCCGGCACCCCGAGATTCACGGGGTGCCGGGCCGCCGGTATTTTCCGGCGCCCGGGTCGCGACAAACCGGGGTGGTTAGGTTAGCCTTATCAATATGGGTAAAGGAACCAATGGCCTGATCATGAAGGTCTGGCGCGCCAACGACTACCAGCTGCGCGTGACCTCGGTCGAATCGGTCACCGACAAGTACGTGCGCATCGGCTTCGAAGGCAACGGCCTGCTCGCCGACCACCCCGCCTATCCCACCCAGTTCATCCGCATCTGGATTCCCGAACCCGACAGCGACAAGCTGCATCATCGCGGCTACACCCTGATCAATCAGGATCCCGAGAACGACCGCTTCGACATCGAATTCGCCCTGCACGGCGGCCCCGCCAGTCAATGGGCCGCACGCGCCGCGGTCGGCGACAAGCTGGAGGCGAGCCTGCTCGGCACCGACGCCTCGCATCCCGACACCGGCCAGAGCGAGTACGTCATCTTCGGCGACACCGCCTCGCTCCCCGCGGTCAACGCGCTGCTCGACGCCATCCCCGACGCCACCGCCCGCGTCTGGCTCGAATCGCAATTCGACTCCGACCCCACCCTGCCGGTCCACAGCAATGCCAACCACGAGGTGACCTGGCTGCCGCGCGTCGACGACGGCCGGCTCATGCGCGAGAAGGCCCAGGAAATCACCTGCGCCCCAGGAACACACGCCTGGGTGGCCTGCGACGGCGCGACCACCCGCTCGATCGTGAAGACCTTCCGCACCACCCACGCCCTCCCGAAGACCGCGATCAAGGCCCGCGCCTACTGGAAATAGCGCCGTGTAGGGTGCCGGCCTCAGGCCTGTTCGTAGTGGGTGTCGTGCTCCCAGTCGACCATGGTGCGCCAGCGGTCGTTGCCCGCCAGATAGCTCAGGAATGTGGCCAGTACCAGCTCGTTCGTCGGGACCGTCACCGCGTAGTGGTGTGCGGCGTCGCCGTCTCGATAGTCGATCCCGAACTCATCGGTCCCTGGCAGGTACGAGGTCTGGATGTAGACCTCGTCCTCGGTGCCGAGAATCGCCATCGAATGCTTTCCGTCGCCGAGCGATTCGATCAGGTCGATCACATCGTCTCGGGTCGCGTCCTCGGACACCGTCGCGAAATCGGTCTCCAGATACACACTTCACCTCCGGCTGGATCCGCAATTCGCCGCCCGCGCAACGAAGTTCCCAGCGCCGACCAACCTACCGGGTGCACCTGAATTGCCTGGACAATTGATCACCAGGCCACCAGGGAGACATCGGCCGAGAAGGAAAATCCCTGAAGGCCTGGTGATCTTGAAAACGGCAGCGGCCCTGGGGATCGGGATCCGGAGGGCCGCTGTGGGGGTGGGTTAGGCGGGGGTTGGTTCGAGGCGCCAGCCGGTGGCGCGTTCGCGTTCGTTCCAGAAGGTGGCGTAGCGGCCGTTCGCGGCCAGGAGCTCGGCGTGGGTGCCGCGTTCGGCGATGCGGCCGCCGTCGAGGAACAGGATCTGGTCGGCGTGGGCGATGGTGGCGAGGCGGTGGGCGACGACCAGCACCGTCTTGTTCCTGGTCAACTCGTGGATGCCGCGCACGACCACCGCTTCACTGTGCGGGTCCAGGGCACTGGTCGCCTCGTCGAGGAGCACGATGGGGGCGTCCTTGAGCAGGGCGCGGGCGATCGAGACCCGTTGCCGTTCACCGCCGGACAGCGACGCGCCACCCTCACCGACCTGCGTGTCGAAGCCTTCGGGCAGGCGGTCGACGATCTCGTCGACCCGGGCCGCCTGGGCGGCGCGGGTCAGCTCGTCTTCGGTGGCGTCGGGGTTGCCGATACGGATGTTCTCGGCGACCGAACGGTTGAACAGGTAGACGTTCTGGAACACCAGCGACAGCTGACCGAGCAGGGTCTCCGAGGGCTGGGCGCGCACATCGTGCTCGCCGACGGACACCGCGCCGGACTCCACGTCATAGAAGCGCGCGGCCAGACGCAGCAGGGTGGTCTTACCCGAACCGCTCGGGCCGACAATGGCCGTGGTGGTGCCGGCGGGGACGGTGAACGACAGGTCGGACAACACCGGTTCACCGGGCCGGTAACCGAAGCTGACCTCGTCGAACACCACGGCGGGCGCACCGGGGGTGACCGGCTCGGCGGCCTCGGGCAGGGTCGGCTCGTCGAGCAGGCCGGTGATGCGGTCGGCGGCCGCGGCGGCCGAGCGCAGCGCGCCGCCCAGCTGGGCGGCCTGGTTCACCGGTTCGATGAAGCGCGAGCTCACCGCGATCAGCGCGATGGCGACGGCGGCCGAGACGGCGCCGTCGGTCACCTGCACCACCGCGATGTAGACCAGCACCAGGAACACCGCCTGCACGAACACCGCGAACACGACCAGACCGGGCACCGTCGCGACCATCATCCGCAGGCTCGCCGACTTGTGGCTCACCAGTGCGGCATCGAGCTTCTTGTTGCTGGCGCCGACCGCGCCGAAGGCCCGCAGCACCGG
Source organism: Nocardia sp. NPDC059177 (assembly GCF_042755165.1). Classification (NCBI taxonomy): domain Bacteria; kingdom Bacillati; phylum Actinomycetota; class Actinomycetes; order Mycobacteriales; family Nocardiaceae; genus Nocardia; species Nocardia sp. NPDC059177. Next base: position 115,978 of record NZ_JBHZBX010000003.1, read on the forward strand.
CTGGGCCTGCGCGAATTCGACCACCCGCGAATCGGCTTCGGCCGCCGCGTCGTGCAGGCGCGCGTCGGCACCCGCATAGGCGCGATTGGCCAGGTTGTTCACCAGATACAGCACGGGCGCGGCCAGCAGCATGGCAAGGCCGACCCGCCAGTCGATGAACAGCATGCCCAGCGCGACGGCCACCGGCACGATGATGCCGGTGAGCACCTTGGTGAGCAGGTAGGCGATCAGGCCCTGCATCTCCCGCACCTGCTCGACGACCACGCGCGAGAGCGGTCCGGCGTCGCGGCCCTCGAACCAGCCCAGTGGCAGCGCGTTGAGTTTGTCACCGAGGCTGGTCTGCAAGCCCGCCTGCATACCGATACCGATGCGCAGGCCGAGTATGGCCTGCAGGTAGCCGAACACGATCAGCCCGCCGACGGCGACGGCCATGCCGAGCGCCCACAGCCAGGCCTGGCCGAGATCGTCGTCGATCAGCGACTCCAGCACCGGGACCAGCAGCAGATAGGCGGCGGCCTGGCACAGCGCCTGCAGCACGATCGCGGCGAGCAGCTTGGGCACCAGCGGCCCGAATTCGGCGGGAACCAGCCGGAATACCTTGCGAATCATCGTGCGTCCTCCACCAGGGCGAGCGTGCCGAGCGCGGCCTCGTTGATCTCCCACAGCCGCTGATAGAGCCCGCCCGCGCCGACCAGTTCGGCGTGGCTGCCCTGTTCGACGAGGGAACCGTTGTCCAGCACCAGGATCCGGTCGACGCCGGTGATGGTGTGCAGCCGGTGCGCGATCACCAGCACGGTGCGCCCGGCGACCAGCGCGGCCAGCGCGTCCTGCACGGCCGCTTCCGACTCCGGATCGGCGAAGGCAGTGGCCTCGTCCAGGACGAGGACCGGGGTGTCGGCGAGCAGCGCCCGCGCGATCGACAGGCGCTGGGCCTCACCACCGGAGAGGGTGGCGTCGACGCCGATCTCGGAGTCGTAGCCGCGCGGCAGCGCCATGATCCGGTCGTGGATCTGGGCGGCACGCGCGGCGCGTTCGATGGCGGCGTCGTCGGCGCCGGAGCGGGCGAGCACCAGGTTCTCGCGGATCGAACCGCGGATCAGGCGCACATCCTGGAAGACGAAACCGACCGTGCGATACAGCTCTTCGCTGCCGTACTCGCGGATGTCGCGGCCGCCGATGGTGATCCGGCCCGCGCTCACGTCGTAGAAGCGGGGCAGCAGCTTGGCCAGCGTCGACTTGCCCGAACCGCTCGGGCCGACCAGTGCGGTGAGGGTGCCGGGGCGCAGTTCGAGGTCGACCCCGCGCAGCACGTCGTGGTCGTCGCGGTAGCCGAACCGCACGTCCTCGAAGCGGACCACACCGGCCTCGTCCGTGGTAGCCGACGCGGTGTCCGGGGCCTGCTCGAGTTCGGCGGTCCCTTGCAGCTCGTGCAGCCGCAGCGCGGCGGCGCCACCGGCACGCAGGGCCTGCGAGCCGTAGCCGAGGCCCATCAGCGAACTACCGATACCCAGGCCGACCAGCACGAACGGCACCATGTCCAGCGGCTCGACCCAGCCGAGGCCAACCCCGGCGAGCCCGCCGACGACGACGAACAGCATCACGAACACCGGGGCGACCACGATGTCGGAAGCGGCCTGCACCCGGATGATCGGCAGCTTCATCCGCTTGGTCGCGCCGACCAGACCGTCGACGGAATCCTGGAATTCGCGGTGCGCCTTGCCCGCCTGACCGAACGCGCGCACCACCTGGATACCGTCGACGAACTCGATCGCGGCCTGCGAGGTGCGCTGTTCCCAGCGGGTGTAGACGGCGACGCGGTCGCGGCCGTCGCGGTCCATGATCCGGCCGAACAGGCGCACATAGATGAGCAGCGGGATCAGCAGGACCAGGGTGAGCCGCCAGTCGACGGTGCACAGGTAGCCCAGGGTGACGACCGGGATCACCAGCGCGCCGACGAACTCGAGCCGCGCGTGCGCCACCAGGTAGTGCAGGGCTTCGACGTCGTCGCGCAGGTGGGTCTTGACCTCACCGGAACTGCGCTCACCGAACCAGCCCAGCGGCACCCGGGTCAGCTTGGCGGCGAGGGCCCTGCGCAAGGTCAGCTGATAGCCGGCGTCCACCGAGTGCGACCAGATCAGCACCACGACCTGCAGCAACGCGCGCACCAGCAGCACCGCGACGGCGGCGCCGAACAGCCACCACACGCGGTCGGTGTCGACCGGGGAGGCGAGCAGTTCGCGACAGGCCTGCACGATCAGGATGAACGGCACCACCGCGCAGACCGAGGCGATCGCGACGATCACGCTCGCCACGGTCAGCATCCCCGACACCGGCGCGAGGATCTCCTTGCGCGCCTGCGCTTCCTGCTGTTTCTTCGCCTTCGCGACCGCCTTCGGCGGCCGGTTGCCCGACTCCGCCCCCGGCGGCGGCGCTACCTGCACCGTCATGACTTTCTCGCCTCTCGACCTGTTCGCGGCAACTCGCCGAACATAGGTTAGCCTAAATTGATCCGGCGTGGCCGGGTGGGGAAGCTTGTATGAACTGCTCGTCAACCCCCTCGGCACCGTGACGCGGCGCGCGTAATTTCCTCTCCACCCTGAGCACAACGACGCGGTGGGAGAACGAAAATGTTTGTCACGTCAATAATTTCGACAATCGCTGATTGCCACACCGACCCGGGCACGCTCACCCCAGAGCAGGCGCACCGAGCCATGCAAATCCATCTCGAATGCAGTGTGGACCTGTGCCGGGCCCGGCGGCGCGCCAGGCACACACTCGTGGAAGCGAAACTGATGGTGCTCGATCAACGAGCCGGATAGCGATTCGCCCGCCGAATTCCGGGAATGGTGATCGAGTGGGGGATGTTGCGCACGAACGAGCCGACCGGTCCATCGCGAGGAGCACACCATGTCCGTTCTCGACGAAAGCACTCCCTTCGGCGCCACGGTCGCGCGGCGACTGGCCGATGACCACGTCATCTGGCTGACCACGATCGCGCCGAGCGGCACGCCCCAACCCAATCCGGTGTGGTTCCTGTGGCGGGCTGGCGAGTTCCTGCTCTTCACCCAGCCGGGCACCCCGAAATTGCGGAATATCGCCGCCAACCCGCGGGTCTCGCTGAATCTCAACAGCACAGCGAGCGGCGGCGATGTCGCGGTCTTCACCGGCACCGCACAGGTGGGCGCGGCGGCGGATCCCGAGGAAACCGCCGCGTATGTGCGCAAATACACGCAGGGATTCGTGGACATCAAGATGACCGAGGCGGAATTCTTCGCCGACTATTCGGTACCCGTGCACATCACTCCCGACCGCCTTCGCGGTTTCTGATGTTCGCCCCGCTGCCCGCCGCGGCCGCATGGTTGCATCGCGAAGCACGCACCGGATTCGAAGTGGCGTATTTCCGCGGCGATGATCGGGGCGTGCTGATCGAGGGCTGCGCAACCGCGGTCGAGGACGGGCAGCCGTGGGCGATCGACTATCGGCTGCGCCTCGACGGCAGCTGGCACACCCGCTCGGCGCACATCACCGGGCGCTATCGCGACGCGCGGCGCACGGTGACGGTGCACTCCGACGGCCTCGGGCGCTGGCAGGTCGACGGTGCCGCCGCACCCGAGTTCGACGGCTGTCTCGACATCGATCTGGAGGCGTCGGCGCTGACCAACGCGTTCCCGGTGCATCGCCTCGCCCTCCCGGTCGGCGACGCCGCCGACGCCCCCGCCGTCTACGTGCGCGCCGGTGACCTCGCCACCACGCGCCTGCCCCAGCACTATCGCCGGATCACCGACGGCCCCGGCCAGCGCTACGACTACCGCGCACCCACCCTCGACTTCCACGCCACCCTCGACTACGACGAGCACGGCCTGATCACCACCTACCCCGGACTGGCCGAACGCACCGCCTGACCAGCACGCCGATACGCTTTCCCCATGCGACGTAGGCAGCGGCCGCCACTGCCGAAGCGGCATGGACTCGACCCGGCCCGGCTCCGATTCCCGGAGCAGGGGCACTGGGCGAGCGCGCGCGATCACCTGGTCGAGCGGCTCCCCAGGGTGGATCCGGCCAGGATCGACGAGATGCTGGCGGCGGGCGAGATCGTCGACCTGACCGGCCCGCTGACCCCTGACGCCCCGTTCGTGCCGGGCGGCGCGGTCTGGTTCCACCGTGATCTGCCGGTGGAGACCGAGGTGCCCTTCGAGATCGGGATCGTGCACCGCGACGACGACATCCTCGTCATCGACAAGCCGCATTTCCTGGCGACCATCCCGCGCGGCCAGCACATCCTGCAAACCGCCCTGGTCCGCCTGCGCCGCGACCTGGACCTGCCTGATCTCGTCCCCGCCCACCGCCTCGACCGGGTGACCGCCGGACTGATCCTGTTCGTGGTGAACCCGGCCGCGCGCGGGGCCTACCAGACGATGTTCCACCACCGGACCGTGCGCAAGGAATACGAGGCCATCGCGCCCTACGATCCGGCGCTCGAGCTGCCGCGCACCGTACGCAGCCGGATCGTCAAGGAGAAGCAGGTGATCGCCGCCCAGGAGGTCGAGGGCGAGCCGAACGCCGAGACCGAGGTGGAACTCCTCGAACACCGCGACGGACTCGGCCGCTACCGCCTGCGCCCGCACACCGGCCGCACCCATCAGCTGCGATTGCACATGAACAGCCTCGGCGTGCCGATCCTGGGCGACGACTTCTATCCGGTGCTCACCGACAAATCCGTCGACGACTACACCCGGCCGCTGCAATTACTGGCCGCGACGCTCGCCTTCACCGACCCGATCAGCGGACAACCGCGGCGGTTCGAGACGGCACGCAGCCTGCGGGCGTGGACGGATCTGCCCGGATGGTCCGGATCGGCTGTCGAGTAGCTCACAGGCCGGGGCGCATTGTTCGATCTTGATGACCGTCCATCGGGCCGGTCGAACCCGGAATCGGCCGCTGACCTGCGTTTCCGCGCACCGTTTCCTTGTCGTGATATTTCCGTACACTCGGTCGGGTGCCTGTACCCGCCACCGTCGCCGCGCCCCGGCCCAAGCTGCACGCCTACATCGATATCGCCGTGGTCGTCGTCGTCCTGGCCGGTACCAATCTGATCGCGCACTTCACCACCGCGTGGGCCAATATCGTCATCGTGCCGCTCGCGGCCGTCGCGCTCTTGGCGCTGATGCGCCGACGCGGACTCGGCTGGGCCGAACTCGGCCTGTCCCCCCGGCACTGGCGGCGCGGCACGATCTACGCGCTCGGCGCGGTCGGCATCGTGCTCACCGCCGTCGCGATCGGCGCGATCCTGCCGATCACCCGGCCGTTCTTCCTCGCCGACCGCTACGCGACGATCTCCGGCGCGCTGATCGCCTCGATGATCGTCATCCCGTTGCAGACGGTGATCCCCGAAGAACTCGCCTTCCGCGGCGTCCTGCACGGCACGCTGGACCGCGTACTCGGCGTCCGCGGACTCTTCGCGGCGGGCTCACTGCTGTTCGGCTTCTGGCACATCGCCTCCTCCCTGGGCCTGACCAGCGGAAACAAGGGCCTGTCCGGCATCGTCGGCGGCGGCCTGGCCGGCCAGATCATCGGCATCACCCTCGCCGTCGCGGCCACCGCCGCCGCCGGCGTGGTATTCACCTGGCTACGCAGGCGCAGCGGCAGCCTGCTCGCCCCCATCGCCCTGCACTGGTCCCTCAACGGCGCAGGCGCCCTCGCCGCAGCCGTCGTCTGGCACACCGCCCTGAGCTGAGTTCAGACGTCCCCCTCGATCGCGGCTAGAAGCTCGCGAGCGAGCAGGCAGACCGCCCGGGAGACATACTCGGGCTCACCAAAGCCCTCCTCTGCCCGTCCAGCCATTGCGGCGCCGACAGCATCAACCTCAGCAGCGAACAGTTGCGACAGATGCGTCACCGCCTCCGTGGTGACATCCCGGCTGATTTCCTCGCCGAGCAGCACTGCGAACGACTCCGCTACGCGCGTGGGATCGCAGGCAGCAAGAAGCCGATAGACGTCATGCGCGTCCTTGTCGTTCAGTCGGCTGGGCTGCTGGATTCGCTCCGCGATCTTGTGGCACTTCGCAACGATCAGTGCGGCTGGTCCAGCCACATTCGCGACGAGCGCGCGGGTGTCACCATCAACGAACTCACGGTCGACCACCTCACGGTGATCTATCAGGGCAGCTTCGAGTCCACGCGCTCGACGGGCCGCTCTCTTTCCATGGGGTGGAATACGCGCTGATCGCGCCTGTCGACCGCCCGGTCCGGCCAGATACTCGGGGACCATCAGGTCCACCGGGATGCCGTGAGGGTTCACCCACGAGCCTGGCTGCTGATTGAGATTGGGAACGAAGCCTGCCGCGGTCATCGCCACTTCCAGCCGCGGATCATCCCGGAGGACAAGGGGATTGATCGCAACATCGCTGTCCTTCGTCATCTCCGGTAGAGCAATGGTGAGATCTCCGGTGTGCATGTACACAGCTTGGGCTCCGACAACGATGACAGCGGCCCGATGCTCAGCCAGCGCATCGAGCGCGTCGAGCAGAGCCGTGCGCGTTCGGAATTGAAGATCAAACGGACTGAAACTGTCGTCTACGCCAGACCGACTCATTTTGTCCCATCCAGTCGAGGAGTTCTTCAGCTTCTGACGGGGCGCGCCCTGGGCCAGTCATCAGGTCGACAACGACCTGAGCTGGGGCGGCCATAACCAAACCATCCAGTGCCCGAACGGATCGACGCTGCACAACCGGGTACACCGGTTCCGCAATCAGCACGTTGGCACCGGTCTCAGCGGCGTGGAGACCCCATCGCTGCGCGGCGGCGACCGGATCGGCGGTGTAGAGCATCGCCGAGCGTACGGGCGCGTACTGCGCCCATGCGCTCGCCGCGACCGAACCCGTGATCGCGTAGTCGACCTCTGTCGCTCGTAGTCGATCCAGCAGCGACGGCAATCCGCGCGGCGCTATCCACCGCGTCACCTGGTTGGCATGGAGGAATTGATAACTCGTGCTCCAACGGCGCAGGATCCCCTGCCAATCCAAGACGTCGATCTCGCCGCCCTGCCGGGCGATGAGCTCTTCCTGCTCGAGGTACTCGAGGACCCGATACACCGATCCGGTGGATGCACCGGATTCGGTGATCAGATTCCGAACCCGCCATGGTCCTCGAATGTCGACGAGCGCGCGGACCACTTTGGCCGCCGGTCCGCCGTTGAGGCCTTCCTTCGGCCGTCCAGGCCCCCGTCTGGGATCCGATCGCGCACCACGATCCGAGAGGAACAGGCCGACAGCATCTCCCCGGACAAGCATATTGCCGGTTATGTCCACATAGGACAGTCCCGCTTCCGATAATCGTTCCCGAGTCGGTTCCGACAGATAGGAAGCGACAACCATGCCGATCACGCCGGGCGTGTCCTGCATGTATCGACCCAGCTGCTCCTTCACGGAAGAAACCTCACGGGTGGTAACCGAGGTTTTGACCTCGACGACGAATTCGACCTCCGCCCCAGCGGGAGACCGCAGGATCAGCGAAGCGTCGACCCGTCCCATTCCCCTGAGCGGTTTCGGCTGCCACGTCACCGTGACCGACCAGGTCGACGGCAACCGCGAACGAATGGCCTCAACGGCGGCCTGGAGCAGGTTCGCCATGGCACGATCCTCGGATAACCCGACCATGTTCAGACAATAGCAGGATTCCACCGATGACGGAAACTGCTTATTTACTGAACATGTGGCGGCAACTCCCCAGCCAGCGCGGGGTCGGTGGCGCGGACTGCGGCGAAGAGGGCGGCGCAGACTTTTACCAGTTCGGCTGGGGCGTCGGTTCGGCCGTCCAGGAGCCAGTCGACCAGTAAGTGGTTGATGCCGCCTACTACGGCGACGCAGGTCAGGCGTTCATGCAGGGACAGTGGTTGGGATCGGGCGGTGGCCCAGATGCTGGCGATGAGTTCGGCGTATTCGCGTAGCACGGCGTGTCTGCGCTGTTCCATCTGTGCCGAGACGCCGACCACCTCGATCAGCACCACCTTGGCCCGGCGGGGGTCGTCGGTCAGGTAGCCGACGAAGGCGGTCAGGCCGGCGTCGATCATGGTTTCCAGGGCGGCGGCCGCGTCGATCGCGCGCAGGGTGCGGTCCTGCAGCTGGGCGGTGAGTTCGGCGTAGAGGGCGGCCAGGCAGGCTTCGCGGTCGCGGAAGGACTCGTAGAAATAGCGTTCGGTGAGACCGGCGGCGCCGCACAGATTCTTCACCGAACCGGCGGGGTAGCCCTGGGTGCCGAACACCTCCAGTGCCGCGTCCAGCAGCATCTGCCTGCGGTGGTGCGCCCGCTGCGCCTGCGACTGTCCCAGATAGCGCCTGCCTGTCGGGCGATCGGCATCGTGATCCGTCATCAGACTCTGTCCTTCGCTCCGATCGACATGGAATACTGAGCCCCGACTACTGACATGATGCCATGTCAGTAGCGCCGTTACCGCTGATCCGAAAGGCTCTTGTCGATGAAACGCACCCATGCTGGTCTAGTCGTCGCGATCACCGGCGGCGCAGCGGGCATCGGCCGCGAGATCGCGCACCAGTTCGCCGAGGCGGGGGCGCGGGTCTGCATCGGCGACCTGTCCGGCCACGATGCCAGGGTGGTCGCGCGGCAACTGCCCGGGACAGTGCACGGCTGCGAACTCGACGTCACCGACGAGCGTTCGTTCCACAGCTTCCTCGCGACCACCGAAGCGCTGCTCGGGCCGATCGATGTGCTCGTCAACAACGCGGGCGTGATGTGGGTCGGCTCCTTCGACGCCGAACCCGACACCGCGACGGCCCGGATGATCGCGGTGAACCTGCACGGTGTCATCCGGGGCGTGCGGTTGGTCGCGCCGGGCATGCGGACGCGGCGGCGCGGGCACATCGTCACCATCGCCTCGGCGGCGGCCAAGGTCTCCCCGCCCGGGGAATCCACCTACGCCGCGACCAAACACGGCGTGCTCGGCTACCTGACCGGCGTGCGCGAGGAACTGCGCGGTACCGGCGTGCGGGTCTCGGTCGTCATGCCGGGTGTGGTCGACACCGAGCTCGCGGTCGGCACCGCCACGGGCGCCGCGAAACTGCTCCAGCCCGGCGATGTCGCGCGCGCGGTGCTCGATGTGGTCGAGCGGCCACGGTTCGAGGTGTCGATCCCGGGATACGTCAGCCCGCTGGTCCACCTGGCCGGGCTGCTCCCCCAGCGTCTGCGCGACCCCCTGCTGCGGCGCGCGGTCCCGAATCAGGTGGCGGCGGTACGTGGTTCGGCGGCCCGCGACGCCTACGAAGGCCGCCGCGTGCTGGGCGAGCCCGACAGCTGATTCCCAGGGTGGTCGCCACGTCGTCCCGGACCGCGGCCGGCTCGTCGGCGCTGCCCGGTACGCCCCGCTCGCCTGATTCGCCGCTTGTCATCGACCGCACGCGCGAGGTTTACGGACCGATCGACGCGGCGCCGATCTCGTGCACCGTTGACCCACACGCGCGCGACGTTTACGCTCTCTGGCAATCACACATATGTTCGATAGTCCATATGTTCGAGTGACGCGGAAGGCGCGAGATGTCCGACGATCGGTCGATCGAGAATGCCCTGCGCACACCGGACACCGAGATCACGGCGCTGGCCCAGCAGGTCGCGACCGCGCGGGGCAAGATCGGGCTGCAGCACGACGCCGCGCTCTACGAGGCGCTCTCGGCCGAGGAGATCCGCGCCGAACGTGAACTCGCCGAATGGATCAGGGCCCAGCGCCGCAAACAACGCCGCCGCGCCGTCGCCGACGAACTCGCCGCCGACCAGCGCGATCGGCGCACCGGTGCACTCATCCGCCGCGCCGACGAGGCCGACGCCCGCTGGCATCGCAAGGCGCTGGCCGCGCGGCGCCGGGTGTCGAGCGCCGATGCCCGGCTCGCCCAGCTCTATCGCCGTTCGGAATGGTCATCGCGGGCACTGATCGGTGTTGTCGTGCTCGGCATGGTCTGGGCGGGGGTGAACGTCCAGCGCAACCTGGTACCCAGCGGCGACATGAGCGACCCGCTCTACTGGCTCAGCTACGGCATCGAAGCGATGATCTCCATCCCGATCATCACCATCATGGTCGCCGCCACCACCGCCGCCCGCTGGGGCCGCGAACTCGAACGCGGCAAGGTCCTGCTGTTCGAACTCGCCCTGCTCGGCACCACCGTCGCCCTCAACGCCGGCCCCCACCTGGCCGCCGGATCCTTCGGCCGCGCAGCCGAATACGCGATCGCCCCGGTGATGGTAGGCGTGGTGATCTGGTTGCACGCGTGGGTGTCGGCCCGGTACGCGCTGCTCATCGAAAGCGCATCGGTGGAACTGCCGGGCGATCAACCGGGATACACCCCGGCCGAGCGGCTGGCTCAGCCGAGCTATCCGACCGCCGAAGCGATCGCCGCTGGTGCCACAGATACCGAAGCCGACGCCCAGGTGGTTGTCACTGCGCCGGCCGAGCGCGCACACGTTCCGCGCGATGCCCGCCGGGTCGCGACCGAGAAACCGACTGCCCCCGGCACCCTCGAATTGATCCACAAGGCCGCCGCCGACCATCGGCCCATTGGGAACGAACACGCGGCTCGTCCGGCCGTGGCCGGCACGCGGCGAATACCGGTGACCGCCGCCGCGCAGAGCACAGCGGGCGACGCGACCGGTACCGACCCGGTTCCCGAGGCGACGGCGCACGCCGGCACCGTCGCCCGTGACCACAACGGCGACACGGCATCCGCCGAATCGGCGACGATGCACACCGATCCACAGCCCCAGGTCGGCCTACCCGAACAGCTGACCCTCACGAACGAGCCGGAGGCCGCGCCTCAGCCGGCCGCCGAGCAGCCGCTGCCCGAGCCGGCCGAAGACCTCACCATCGACGAGCCGGACGAGGACCTCGACCCCCACGACTTCGACGACGACACCGAGGTCCGCGCCCTGGCCCGCCAGATCGCCCACCGCAGCCCGCTGCGCCTGACCCTCGATCAGATCGAGGAGATTCTAGAACTCACCGATCAGTCCTGGACCGCCCGCAGCATCGGCGCCGAGGTCGGCGTCTCCGGCAGCACCGTCACCAATGTCGTCGACTTCGCCCGAAAGATCCGCCAGCCCTACGCTTTCACTGGTTGAGACCTCAGGTCCGCGCGGACCACAGCTCCAGGCTCTTCGCTATCTCGGCGACATCCACGTCGCCCGTCGCGATCCGGTTCATCAGCTCCTCCTGCTCGTCGGGGAGCGGGCGAACACGATATCCGTTCAGCCGGAGCATGGCGACACTCGCGACGAACGCCGTTCGCTTGTTCCCATCGATCAGGGCATGGTTTCGCGCGATCGAATGCAGGAGAGCGGCGGCCTTGAGCAACAACCCCGGGTACGCTTCCTGGCCGAATACTGTTGCCTTCGGCCGCTCGACGGCGCTGGCCAGCAGACCGATGTCGCCTACGGCGTGCGGCGTCTTGTTCACCGCGCGGGCAATGGCGACGACCTCAGCGAGATCGAGATAGATCACGCGAGGCGGCGCATCAGTTCGGCATGCTCATCCATGATCGAGTCGATCATGGACCCGAACGCCTCCGCCTGCCGAGTGACGTACATGTGAATCGCTTCCTGGGCCAGGTCCTGTTTGCTCCGGCCGAGCCGCTCGGCCAGCTCGGTCAGCCGCCGGTCGTCGTCCCCATTGAGCCGTAGAGTCATCGCCATCGCTCGATGATACCAGCAAGGTATCAATCTGCCGACGGCACGACGAAGGCCCGCTTCCCTGGGGAAACGGGCCTTCGTGGCAACGATCTCGATGGATCGAGGAGGGAGGCTACTTGGCCTTCTCCAGGACCTCGACCAGACGCCAGCGCTTGGTGGCCGACAGCGGGCGGGTCTCCATCAGCTGAACGCGGTCGCCGACACCGGCGGTCTCGTTCTCGTCATGCGCCTTCACCTTGGAGGTGGTGCGAATGATCTTGCCGTAGAGCTTGTGCCGGTGACGGTCTTCCAGCTCGACGACGATCGTCTTGTTCATCTTGTCCGAGACAACGTAGCCGGTACGAACCTTGCGGCTGTTGCGCTCTTCGGTGTTCTCGCTCATGCCGCATCTCCCTTGCCAGCGGGTGCCGAGGCCAGGCCGAGCTCGCGCTCACGCATGACCGTGTAGATGCGCGCGATCTCGTGACGGACGACGCGCAGACGACGGTTGTTGTCGAGCTGACCCGTCGCCATCTGGAAGCGGAGGTTGAAGAGTTCTTCCTTCGACTCACGCAGGCGGGCCACGAGCTCTTCTTCGTTGAGCTCGCGGAGCTCTGCGGCCGGTGTTCCGGTAGCCATCAGAACTGCTCCTCCCTGGTCACGATCCTGCACTTCATGGGGAGCTTGTGCATCGCGCGGCGCAGGGCCTCACGAGCGGTCTCCTCGTTGGGGTAAGACATCTCGAACATGACCCGACCGGGCTTCACGTTCGCGACCCACCACTCCGGCGAACCCTTACCGGAACCCATGCGGGTTTCGGCCGGCTTCTTGGTGAGCGGGCGGTCGGGGTAGATGTTGATCCAGATCTTGCCGCCACGCTTGATGTGGCGGGTCATCGCGATACGCGCCGACTCGATCTGACGGTTGGTGACGTAGGCGGGCTCGAGAGCCTGGATGCCGTACTCACCGAACGCCACCGCGGTGCCGCCCTTGGACATGCCGGAGCGACCGGGGTGGTGCTGCTTGCGGTGCTTGACCCTACGGGGCATCAGCATGCGTCAGCCCTCCTGACTCTCTGCCGGAGCCTCCGCCACTGCGGTGGCGGCGCGCCCGACCTCGGTGCTGGTCGCGGTGGTGCCGGCGGAACCGGAACGACGCGGGCGGCTCGGACGCTCGCGGCGCGGGCGCTCCGGAGCAGCAGCGGCAGCGGTCAGCTCACGACGACCACCGACGATGTCACCCTTGTAGATCCAGACCTTCACGCCGATGCGACCGAAGGTGGTCTTGGCCTCGTAGAGGCCGTAGTCGATGTCCGCGCGCAGCGTGTGCAGCGGGACGCGACCCTCACGGTAGAACTCCGAGCGCGACATTTCGGCGCCACCGAGGCGGCCCGAGCACTGCACGCGGATGCCCTTGACGTTCGGCGAACGCATGGCCGACTGGATGGCCTTACGCATCGCGCGACGGAACGCCACACGGTTGCTGAGCTGCTCGGCGACACCCTGAGCGACCAGCTGCGCATCCGACTCGGGGTTCTTGACCTCGAGGATGTTCAGCTGAACCTGCTTCTTGGTGAGCTTCTCCAGCTCGGCGCGGATGCGGTCGGCCTCCGCGCCACGGCGACCGATCACGATGCCGGGACGCGCGGTGTGGATATCCACACGGACGCGATCACGGGTGCGCTCGATCTCGACCTTCGAGATACCGGCCCGCTCCATGCCAGTGGCGAGGAGCTTGCGGATCTGAACGTCTTCCTTCACGTATTCCGCGTACTGCTTGTCCGCGTACCAACGCGACTTCCAGTCGGTGGTGATACCGAGGCGGAAGCCATGGGGGTTGATTTTCTGTCCCATTTACTTTGCCCCTCCCTTCCGGCGGCTACGAGTGGCAGCGCCGGCAGTGGGCACGCTCTCGACCTCGATGGTGATGTGGCTGGTGCGCTTGCGGATCCGGAACGCGCGGCCCTGGGCCCGCGGCTGGAAACGCTTCATGGTGGCGCCCTCGTCGACGTAGGCCGTCGAGATGACCAGGGTGGCCGGGTTGAGGCCGAGGTTGTTCTCGGCGTTCGCCGCGGCACTGGCCACGACCTTGGCGACCGGCTCGCTCGCGGCCTGCGGCGCGAACTTCAGGATCGCCAGGGCGTCCTCGACGCGCTGTCCGCGGACCAGGTCCACGACGCGACGCGCCTTCATCGGGGTGACCCGCACGTGCTTAGCGGTGGCGCGGGCAGTCGGGTTCTGAACCGTTTCGGTGTTGGTTTCAGTCATCGCCGCTTGCTCTTCCGGTCGTCCTTGACGTGGCTCTTGAACGTCCTGGTCGGCGCGAACTCACCGAGCTTGTGGCCGACCATGTTGTCCGAGATGAACACCGGGACATGCTTGCGACCGTCGTGGACGGCGAAAGTGTGGCCGATGAAATCGGGGATGATGGTCGAGCGACGCGACCAGGTCTTGATGACCTGCTTCGTGCCCTTCTCGTTCTGCACGTCCACCTTCGCGAGGAGGTGGTCGTCGACGAACGGGCCCTTCTTGAGGCTGCGTGGCATTTCTTACCTCCTCCTTAGCGCTTCTTGCCGGTCTTGCGGCGGCGAACGATGAGCTTGTCACTCGGACGGTTGGGCTTGCGGGTACGGCCTTCCGGCTGGCCCCACGGGGAGACCGGGTGGCGACCACCGGAGGTCTTACCCTCACCACCACCGTGCGGGTGGTCGACCGGGTTCATGACGACACCACGGACGGTAGGACGGCGGCCCTTCCAGCGCATACGGCCGGCCTTGCCCCAGTTGATGTTCGACTGCTCGGCGTTGCCGACCTCGCCGACGGTGGCGCGGCAGCGCACGTCGACACGGCGGATTTCACCGGAGGGCATACGCAGGGTCGCGTACGGCCCTTCCTTGCCCAGCAGCTGGATGCTCATGCCTGCGGCACGGGCCATCTTGGCGCCGCCGCCCGGACGCAGCTCCACGTTGTGGATCGTGGTACCGGTCGGGATGTTGCGCAGCGGCAGGTTGTTGCCCGGCTTGATGTCGGCCGTGGGGCCGGACTCGATCGGGCTGCCCTGCTGGATGCCCTTCGGCGCGATGATGTAGCGCTTCTCGCCGTCGGCGAAGTGCAGCAGTGCGATGTTGGCGGTGCGGTTCGGGTCGTACTCGATGTGCGCGACCTTGGCCGGGATGCCGTCCTTGTCCAGGCGACGGAAGTCGATGACACGGTAGGCACGCTTGTGACCGCCACCGCGGTGACGCGTGGTGATGCGACCGTGCGCGTTACGGCCACCGGACTTGGTGAGCGGGCGCAGCAGCGACTTCTCCGGCGTCGACCGGGTGATCTCGGCGAAGTCCGAGACGCTGGAGCCACGACGGCCCGGCGTTGTCGGCTTGTACTTACGGATTGCCATGAGTTCTTCTCTACTTTCTGGATGACCAGCCGCTTACGCGACCGGGCCTCCGAAGATCTCGATGGGCTTGCTGTCGGCCGAGATGGTCACGAGCGCGCGCTTGGTGTCCTTGCGCTTGCCGTAACCGAAGCGGGTCCGCTTGCGCTTGCCCTGACGGTTGGCGGTGTTGACGCTGGTGACCTTGACGCCGAAAACCTTCTCGACGGCGATCTTGATCTGCGTCTTGTTCGAATCCGGGTGCACCAGGAAGGTGTAGGTGCCTTCCTCGATCAGTCCGTAGGACTTCTCCGAGATGACCGGTGCGAGCAGGATGTCGCGGGGGTCGGCGATGGTGCTCACTTGCTCTCCTCCTGGGCCGCCTCGGCGGGACCGTGAACGAAGGCGTTCAGGGCCTCGACGCTGAACACCACGTCGTCGCTGTTGAGCACGTCGTAGGTGTTGAGCTGATCCGGGGCGATCGGCAGCACGTTCTGCAGGTTCGCCACGCTCTTCCACGCGGCGACGTCCTCGCGACCGACGACGACCAGGAACTTCTTGCGGTCCGACAGCTCGGACAGGAAGCTCTTGGCGAGCTTGGTCGACGGGGTCTGACCCGCGACCAGTTCGGTGATCACGTGGATGCGCTCGTTGCGGGCCCGGTCGGACAGGGCGCCACGCAGGGCGGCGGCCTTCATCTTCTTGGGGGTCCGCTGGCTGTAGTCACGCGGCTGCGGGCCGTGGACGGTGCCACCGCCGGCGAACTGCGGCGCACGGGTCGAACCCTGGCGGGCGCGGCCGGTGCCCTTCTGGCGGTACGGCTTCTTGCCACCACCGGAGACCTCACCACGAGTCTTCGTGGAGTGGGTGCCCTGGCGAGCGGCGGCCAGCTGCGCGATGACGACCTGGTGCATCAGCGCGACGTTGGCGGTCACGTCGAAGATCTCCGCGGGGAGGTCGACGGTGCCTTCGGTCTTGCCGCCTGCGGCCTTAACGGTCAGCGTCAGGTTGGCCTTCTTGTCGAGGCTGGTCATGCGTGCGCACCACCCTTCACGGCGCTCTTGACGATCACGACGTTGCCCTTGCGGCCGGGGATGGCACCCTTGACCAGGAGCAGGCCGTTCTCGGCGTCGACCTTGTGAACCGAGAGGTTCTGCGTGGTGACGCGGTCGTTACCCATACGGCCCGACATGCGCATGCCCTTGAACACGCGGCCGGGGGTGGCGCAGCCACCGATGGAACCCGGGCGACGGTGCACAGCCTGCGCACCGTGCGAGGCGCCCTGGCCCTTGAAGCCGTGACGCTTCATGGTGCCGGCGAAGCCCTTGCCCTTGCTGATACCGGTCACGTCGACGTAGGTGCCCTCTTCGAAGACGTCGGCGGAGAGCTCCTGGCCGACCTCGAAGGTGGAGGCATCCGCGACGCGGATCTCGGTGACGTGGCGGCGCGGGGTGACACCGGCCTTGGCGAACTGGCCGGAAGTCGGCTTGTTCACCTTGCGCGGGTCGATGGCGCCGAAAGCGATCTGCACGGCCGAGTAGCCGTCGCGCTCCACGGTGCGGATCTGGGTGACCACGTTCGGGCCCGCCTTGATGACGGTGACCGGGACGACGCGGTTCTTCTCGTCGAAGACCTGGGTCATGCCGAGCTTGGTGCCCAGGATGCCGGCTGCGGGCCGGTTCTTGTTGTCAGTCATATCTCGAGTCCCCGTCACTGAATGTTGACGTCGACGCTGGCCGGCAGGTCGATGCGCATGAGCGCGTCGACCGTCTTCGGCGTCGGGTCGAGGATGTCGATGAGGCGCTTGTGCGTACGCATCTCGAAGTGTTCGCGCGAGTCCTTGTACTTGTGCGGCGAACGGATGACGCAGTACACGTTCTTCTCGGTGGGCAACGGCACAGGCCCGACCACACGGGCGCCAGTGCGGGTCACCGTCTCCACGATCTTGCGCGCAGACGCGTCGATCGCCTCGTGGTCATAGGCCTTGAGCCTGATGCGGATCTTTTGTCCCGCCACGCTAAGTGTCCTTTTCTCCGCTTTCCTTCGTGGTCACAGGAGCAAGCTCCCGCACCACCCTCATTTGCACAGTCCGAACACACGGGCTCATCCCCGCTCGCGCGAGGAACAAGTTGAAGACCGTGACCGGGCACCGCCCGATCCTCGCCGCTGTTCATCTGTCATGGTGCTCCGGTCCACGCGGTCGGGCGTGTCGCCTTTTCGCTCATTCTTCAGCCCTGATCACTTACTCATCATCGGCCTGGAACGTGGTCCCGGACGTATCCGCACCCGGCGAACCGGGGGAATACAAACTTCTGCTCGCCTGACTCGATCTGCCTTCTCCAAGGAGAGGGCACGATCCTGTGCAAGGCAACCCGAACAGTATGCACCATCCCGACAACGCTCTTCAAATCGGGGGTCATGAGGTATCGATCACGCCCCTCGGGGGCGTCTACCTGGACCGTATCGCCGGAACGGGCTGTGCTCGCTCATGGTAGCTGGCACGATGCCGGCCTCGGCGATCGAGGGTTCCGCGCTATCTTACTTTTGAGTAAGATAGCGCGCATGACACAGGAAACCGCGACCTACCGCGGCTGGAAGAAGCTGCCGGACAACCGCCTCGGCCACACGCTGTTCTCCCTGGGCATGGTCGCCCGGGTCCCCTACTTCGGCACCGTGCTGCCCCAGGTGGTCCGGCTCGAGCCGGGCATCTGCGAGGTGACCTCGCCCAAGTGGTTCGGCATCCACAACCACCTCGGCACCTTCCACGCGATCGCGGCCTGCAATCTGGCCGAGGTGGCGATGGGGATGCTCAGCGAGGCCACCGTCCCGACCACGCACCGCTGGATTCCCAAGGCGATGAACGTGCAGTACCTGACCAAGGCCGAGAGCGGGCTGCGCGCGGTCGCGAAGCTGGCCGAGGTGCCCGACTTCGCCGCGATCACCGAGGGCACCGAGCTGACGGTGCCGGTGTCGATCTACGACAAGGACGGCATCGAGGTCGTGCACGCCGACATCACCACCTGGGTCACCCCGCGCTGAGTGCCACCCCCCGAAAGTCGTTGAATCGGTACGGTTGTGATCGGGACGACAGACGGGGAGGACTCGATGCTGGAAGTCGCGCAGCTGGTGCGCCGGTTCGGCGAGCACGTGGCGGTCGACGGAGTGTCCTTCGGTGTGCCACCCGGCGCGCTGACGGGGTTCGTCGGCGGCAACGGGGCGGGCAAGACCACCACCATGCGGATGATCATGGGGGTGCTGGCCGTGCAGTCCGGCGAGATCCGCTGGGACGGCAGGCCGGTGACCGCGCAGGATCGGCGCTCCTTCGGTTATATGCCCGAAGAACGCGGGCTATATCCGAAGCAGCCGGTGCTCGATCAGCTGGTCTATCTGGCCCGGCTGCGCGGTATGAGCGCGTCCGGGGCCAAGCAGCGGGCCGGGGAACTGCTGGCGCGCTTCGGGCTGGCCGAGCGGGGCAAGGACAAACTCGAGTCGCTGTCGCTGGGCAATCAGCAGCGGGTGCAGATCGCGGCCGCGGTGATCGCCCAGCCCACCGCGCTGATCCTGGACGAGCCGTTCTCCGGGCTCGACCCGGCCGCGGTGGATTCGATGGTGGAGTTGCTGCGCGAGTACGCCGATCAGGGTGTGCCGGTGCTGTTCTCCTCGCATCAGCTGGATCTGGTGGAGCGGCTCTGCGACCAGCTGGTCATCCTGTCGCGCGGACGGGTGGTCGGGCAGGGCTCGGTCGAGTCGCTGCGCGCGGGGAGCGCGGCACGGTACCGGCTGGTCCTCGACAGTGATCCGGGGTGGTTGCGGGAGTTCGCCGGGGTGCGGGTGATCTCGCTCGACGGGTCGGCGGCGGTGCTGGAACTGGCCGGCGCGGGGACCGACGAGGTGTTGCAGGAAGCGCTGGTGCGCGGATCGGTGCGGGAGTTCGCCGAGGCGCGACCGACCGTGGCCGAGATCTACCGGGAGGTGACGGCATGAGAGCTCAGCGCCTGGCGGCGGCAGCCTGCGTGACCACGGAAGGCGACCGCGCATGAGCGGGGTGTGGCGGATCGTCGCGGTCCGCGAGATCGTGGTGAAGCTGCGGGATCGCAACTTCGTCGTCTCGACGGTGGTGACGATCGTGGCGATCGTCGCGTCGCTGGCGGTCAGCGGATTCCTCGGCAGCAGGCCGGACAAGATCGACGTGGCGATCACCGGGCCTGCGACCGCGGCCGTGGTGGAGACCGCGAACGGCCTGGCCACCGCCGCCGACAGCGACACCACCTTCATCGCGCACGAGGTCGCCGACCGTGCGGCCGTCGAACAGCAGGTGCGGGACGAGGTCGTCGATGTGGGTCTGGTGCCCGCAGATTCGGGCTGGCTGCTGGTCGGCAAAACCGCCGAGGACGACGAGGCCACCACCTACATCACCGCCGCCGCCCAGCAACTGGCCCTACAGCGCAATGCCGCGGCCGCGGGTGTCTCGCTCGAGGAGCTGGGGCGCGGCGCGGTGGTGAGTTACGACCTGCTGGACAAGGGCGCGGTCGACCCGGGGCTGAGCAAGATCGTGGCGCTGGTCTTCGCGTTCCTGTTCTATCTGGCTTCGGTGCTGTTCGGCATGTCGATCGCGCAGAGTGTGGTGGAGGAGAAGCAGAACCGGATCGTGGAGATCCTGGCCAGCGCGATGCCGTTGCGGCAGTTGCTGATCGGCAAGGTCGTCGGCAATACCGTGCTGGCCTTCGCGCAGCTGGCGCTGTTCGTCGGGGCCGGGTTGCTCGGGCTGGTGGCGACCGATCGGGCCGATCAGCTGGGCCAGATCGCCGGGGCCGCGGGCTGGTTCATCGTGTTCTTCGTGGTCGGGTTCATCGCGCTGGCCAGTCTGTGGGCGGTGGCCGGTGCGCTGGCGACCCGCAGCGAGGACCTCCAGTCCACCGCCACTCCCCTGTCGATGCTGATCATGATCGTGCTGTTCGCCGGCATCTTCCTCACCGGCACCCCCCGGGTGGTGGCCTCGTATGTGCCGATCATGTCCATCGTCGCCATGCCGGGCCGCCTGGCCGAGGGCACCGCCGCCTGGTGGGAACCGCTCGTGGCATTGGGACTGATGGCCGTGGCCACCTACGGCATCGTGCTGGTCGCCGAACGCATCTACCGCCGCTCGCTCATGCAGACCCAGGGCCGCCTGACCATGCGTCAGGCCCTGGCACTCGAGGACTGACCACCGTCCGTCGCCGTGAGCGGGGTGCTTGCGTCGCGATGTGGGGGCGGGATTGAATGCGGGCGTGAGTAGTGTGCGGGAATTCGATGTGTGTGTGGTCGGGCTGGGGCCGACCGGGCGGGGGCTGGCGCATCGGGCGGCGGTGGCCGGGCTGCGGGTGGCGGCGGTGGATCCACGGCCGGATCGGTTGTTCCCGCCGACATTCTCGTGCTGGGTCGACGAGCTGCCGGGCTGGCTCCCGGACAGTGTGATCGCCCAGCGCATCGCGAAGCCGACGGTGTGGACCAAGACCGAGCACCGGATTCCCCGCGAGTACTGCGTGCTGTCCAAGGCTGGTTTGCACGCGGCGCTGGCCCTCGACGACGCGACAGTTTTCGCCGACCGGGCCCGCCGGGTGGACCAGCACGAGGTGGAGCTCGCCGACGGCACGGTGATCAAGGCCGCCACGGTGTTCGATACCCGCGGCCTGCCCACGCTGGGCAAACGCCGGGCTGCCTCGGCGCACGGCATCTTCGTCGCCGCCGAGACCGCGGCGCCCATGGTCGGCGACGGCGAGGGCCTGCTGCTGGACTGGCGGCCTGAGAACGGCGCGGGCCCGGACGAGCCGCCGTCGTTCCTCTACGCGGTGCCGCTCGGGGACGGCACGGTGATCTTCGAGGAGACCAGTCTCGGTCTGCGCGGCGGTATGCCCCAGCACGAGCTGCGCAAACGCACGCTCAGCAGGCTCGCCGCCCACGGCATCGTGCTGCGCGGGGACGAATCGAGCGAGGCCGCGCACTATCCGCTCGACCAGGCGCCGCCGAAGAAGGGCACGGCGGTCGCGGTCCCGTTCGGTTCGCGCGGCGGCATGATGCACCCGTGCACGGGCTACAGCGTGGCCGATTCGCTGGCGCTGATCGATACCGCGGTGACCGCGGTCCAGCAGGGCACCGACCCGATCGCGGCGCTCTGGCCGTGGCGGGCGCGCGCGGTCTACTGGATGCGGATGCGCGGTCTGTTCGGCCTGGGCCGGCTCACCACCGACCAGTCGATCGCCATGTTCGAGGCCTTCTTCACCGAATCCGACCGCGGTCAGCACGCGTTGCTCTCGGCCCACGACGACTACACCGCCCTCGGCGCGGTGCTGTTCAACACCGTCGCGCACACCTGGCCGTTCGGCTGGCGCTACGACCTGGTCGGCTGGACCAACCGGGACCGCTGGGTGGATTTCCCGTTCGCCGAACCGGCGTAATCGTGCAATTCTCGTCCCGCCAGTCGGAATAACGACTGCGGAACGGCGAATTGCACGATTACGCCGGTGGCCTAGGCAGTCTGCGCGGCCTTCTTGTACCCAGCGATAGCCGGGTAAGCGAACACCGCGACCATGCCGATCGTCCAGGCCAGCGTCTTGATCAGCGGCTCGGCGACGGGACCGCCGTAGGACAGCCCGATCATCGCGTCGATCGCGCAGCTCATCGGCTGGTTGGCGACAATGGTCTGCAGCCAGGTCGGGTAGGCGACGATCGGTACGAAGCCGGTGTTGAAGAACATCAGCAAGGTGTTGACGATGCCGATCAGGCTGATCAGCATCACGCCCTCGGTGATCGTGGCCAGCGCCGTGACCATCACCGCGAAACCGAGACCGAACAGCACCGGCACACTGACCAGCGCGATATTGGTCAGCGGGTTCTCCATGAACAGGAACCCGAGCGGCACCGCGACCAGCAGCACGATCACCGTGGTGATCAGGATGCGGACCACCTCGGCGAGCAGGCGGCCGGTCAGCAGCGACGCCTTGTTCAGCGGCATCGTGTAGAACCGGCTCAGCAGTCCGGCGGCTTTCTCGCGTTTGAAGCCGAGCGCGCTGACGACCGCGCCGGTCATGGCCGCGACCAGGGTCAGCAGCGCGGCCTGGCCGTAGATGGCGGGCATGCCGCCGTAGGCGGTGATGTAGTCGCCCAGCACGATGCGGAACATCAGCAGGGTCACCGCCGGGTAGACGATGGTCTGGATGGTCGTGGACGGGTCGCGCAGCCAGACCATCAGCAGGCGTTTGCACTGGATGAGGCTGTGGGTTATCCACAACGACACCGAGCCCTCGGGCTTGGCGTCCACCTCCGGCAGCTGCGCCGCGGTCAACGTCGTGGTCATGATCGCCTCACACTCGCCCACACAGCCAGTGGGAGGAAGAAGATGGCCAGCCCGCCCAGCCACACCAGCGACACCCAGGTGCCCGCCCAGCTCAGGTCGCCGGCGGCCATGTCGCTGAGGGTCTGCGCGGCCTGGGAGATCGGCTGGTTGCGCGCGAATCCGCGCGCCCAGCTCGGGAACGCGGCCTCGGGTACGAAGCCGGTCGAGAGCATGCCGAAGATCAGGATGGGCAGGGTGAGCGCCTGGCTCAGTGCCTCGGGATTCTTGGTGAGGCTGCCCAGCGCGTCGGCGCCCAGCGTCAGCACCACACCGATGCCCAGCGCGAAGCCACAGAAGGCCATGGCCTGTAGCCAGCCGCCGGTGAACCGGAAACCGATCAGGTAGCCGTAGCCGACGGTGGCGATCAGCGAGATCACCGAGCGAACCAGCCCGGCGCAGATGCGCGAGAGCAACGGCACCAGCGACCCGATGGGCATGGTCTGCAACCGGGTGCTCAGGCCGGTCAGCGCCTCGAACGCGGCCAGCTGCGCATTGGACATCATGGTCATGGCCATGGTCTGCAACACGATGATCGGCATGACGTACTGCGCGTAGTCGATGCCCTGGACCTTCATCACATACCGCAGCGGCAGGTAGAAGGCGACGGTGATGACCAGCGGGAACAGCACCGCCACGATCAGCTCACCCTTGGTGACCATGGTGTGCACGATGCGCCCGGTCAGCGCGCGCCACTGCGCGAAGCTGCTCGGATGCGCGGCGGGCAGATCGTCGAACAGGGTGGTCCCCGCGACAGTCGGAGCGCTCACTAGTGCCCGCCCGTGTGACCGGTGATCGACAGGAACACGTCGTCGAGCGAGGGCCTGCGCAATGCGATGTCGGCCAGGTCGATGCCGGCGCTGTCGAGCCTGCGCAGGGCCTCGGCGAGGGTGGCGGCGCCGTCGGGGGCGGGCACCGAGAGCTTGTCGGCGCCGGCGATGTCGGCGGCGACGGCGGCCGGGACCAGATCGCCCAGCGCCTGCACGGTCGCGGCCAGCTTGCTCGGGTCGAGCGGGACGATCTCGCAGTAGCTGCCGCCGGTCTTGGCTTTGAGCTGGTCGGCGGTGCCCTCGGCGATGACGGTGCCCTTGTCGATGACGATGATGTTGTCGCTGAGCACGTCGGCCTCTTCGAGGTACTGCGTGGTGAGCAGCACCGTGATGCCCTGGTTCTTCAGAGCGGTGACCAGGTCCCACACGCCCTGGCGGCTGCGCGGGTCCAGGCCGGTGGTCGGCTCGTCGAGGAAGACCACCTCGGGGCGCACCACCAGCCCGCAGGCGATGTCGACGCGACGGCGCATGCCTCCGGAGTAGTTGCGCACTGCCCGCTTGCCCGCGCCGACCAGGTCGAATTCCTCGAGCAGCACCTCGGCGCGCTTGCGGGCGGCCGACTTGGTCAGGCCCATCAGCCTGCCGAACAGTTCGAGGTTCTCGCGGCCGGTCAGGTTCTCGTCGAGGGCGGCGTACTGGCCGGTCATCATG
Organism: Nocardia sp. NPDC059177; assembly: GCF_042755165.1. Taxonomy (NCBI): domain Bacteria; kingdom Bacillati; phylum Actinomycetota; class Actinomycetes; order Mycobacteriales; family Nocardiaceae; genus Nocardia; species Nocardia sp. NPDC059177. The sequence continues at coordinate 139,863 of NZ_JBHZBX010000003.1, forward strand.
ATCGCGCGGCGCACGCCCGCGGCGTCGGTGCGCACGTCGTGCCCGGCGACCACGGCGGAGCCGGAGTCGGGGCGCAGCAGGGTCGAGAGGATCTTGACCGTGGTGGTCTTGCCCGCGCCGTTGGGACCGAGAATGCCGAGCACGCTGGCTCGTTCGGCCTGGAAACTGATGCCTTGCAGGGCGTGCACGTCGCCGAAGGACTTGCGCACGTCGGACACCAGGACCGCGGGTTCACCGCCGCCTGTCGCGACGCCACCCACGGGCGACTCCACTGAGATCGAACTCGGCATCAACTCTCCACCATCGGCCGGGCGCGTTCCGCTCGTCAAGGGGCATGCGCGCACGGAAAATTATCTTCTCGGTAGGTGATCCATACCGTTCGGCGCGATGTTACCGGTCCGGCGGTTTTCCGGGTCGCTCTCGTGCGAGCCGGTCCCACTCGGCGGACCGATGTGGTCTTGGTCACCAGGGCAGCGCAAGGGCAGTGGGATGACCTTGTCGGGCCGCTCGCCCGGCCATACGCTGACGGTCGGGGAAACACTCGTCTCACCGGCCCGTCTCCTCGGGCGTGTTCGACCTGTTGTGAGAGGTGACGATGAACGAGTCAGCACCAGCCGGCACCGCGGCGCCGGTGGGGCGTCCCTATGTGCTGACGTCCTACGACCCGCGCACCGGCGAACAGCTCGCGCAGTATTCCGTGCACAGCTCCGCCGAGGTCACCCGCGCCGTGCGCACCGCCCGCGCGACCCAGAACTGGTGGGGGGAACTGGGTTTCGCCGGACGCAAGCGCCTGCTGCTGGCGTGGCGCCGATATCTCGCGCGCAACGCGGGCGCCCTGGTGGAACTGCTGCGCGACGAGACCGGCAAACCGGAGGCCGATGCCGCGCTCGAGGTGATGCTCGCGGTCGAGAATCTGGATTGGGCCGCCCGCAACGCCGAGCGCACGCTGGGCCGCAAGCGGCTGTCCTCGGGCTGGCTCACCCGTAATCAGCAGGCCTCGGTGGGCTATCTGCCGCTCGGGGTGATCGGCGTGCTGGGCGCGTGGAACAACCCGGTGTTCACGCCGATGGGCGCGATCGCCTACGCCATGGCCGCGGGCAATACGGTGGTGTTCCATCCGCACGAACTCACCACCGGCGTCGGCACCTGGCTGGCCGAGAGCTGGGCGGCGGTGGCCCCCGACCATCCGGTGCTGCAGGCCGTCACCGGTGACAATCGCACCGCGACCGCCCTGTGCCTGGCCGAGGTCGACAAGATCGCCTACGCCGGTCCCGAGGCGGCCGGGCGCGAGGTGATCGCGCTGTGCGCGCAGTCGCTGACCCCGGTCGTGGTGGAGAACAGCGGCAAGGGCAGCATGATCGTGCACGTCGACGCCGTTCTCGACGCCGCCGCCGAGGCCGCGGTGTTCGGCGCGATGGCCAATGCGGGCCAGAACGCCACCGGTATCCAGCGCTGTTATGTCGCCGATTCGGTGTTCGACGATTTCCTGGCCAGGGTGGCCGAGCGCGCGGCCCGGCTGCGGCCGGGCGCGGACAATCGCGCCGCCTACGGACCGATGATCAACGCCACCCAGGTCGATGTGGTGCGCAGGCAGGTCCGCGACGCCATCGCCCGCGGCGGGCACGCGGTACTCGGCGGCCTCGATTCCTTCCGCGATCCGTATGTGGAGCCGATCGTGCTGGCCGAGGTGCCCGAGGAGAGCATCGCCATCACCGGCGAGGGCATCGGCCCGGTGCTGGTGGTCAACCGGGTCACCGACCTGGCCGACGCTGTAACCAGGGTGAATGCGGCGGGCAACGGTATCGCCGTCACCGTGTTCACCCTCGACATCCCGAGTGCGGAGTTCATCGCCGAGCAGTTGAGAGTCGGTGTGGTGACGGTGAATTCGTCGACCGCGTTCACCGGTATCCCGGCGCTGCCGTTCGGCGGGGTCGGCGAGTACGGCCAGGGCCACAGTCATGGCCAGCAGGGGCTGCGCGAGTACAGCAGGACGATGTCGATCGCGCGGCGGCTGTACCGGGCACCGGTGCGGCTGTCCACCTTCGATCGTCATCCGCGCCACCTGCGCACGGCCAAGGCGCTGTTCCGGTTGCGTCGCGGTTAGGCGGGGGCGTGGTGGTCCATGACCGCCTGGAGCATCCGGACCAGTTCCGCGCGTTCGGCCGGGCTCAGGGCCGCGAGTAGTTCGTCCTGGGCCTGGCGTACCGCGGTGTCGAGGTGTTCGAGGTGGCGTCCACCGGTGTCGGTGATGGTGACCAGATTGCGGCGCCGGTCCACCGGATCGGGGACCCGCTGCGCGTAGCCGCCGCGTTCGAGATCGGCGATCGTGGTGGTGACATCGCTGCGGTCGAGCCCGACGCGTCTGCCCAGCTCGGCCTGGCTGGCCGGACCGAATTCGGCCAGTGCGGCCAGTAGCGCGTAGTGGTAGCGGTGGGCGGCCGAACGCGCGCGGATCAGGTCGCCGACGAACCTGCCGCCCTGCGTACTGACCTGTGTCAGCAGCCAGGTCGGCATCGAACGCAGGCGCGCCGGTGCGGTCCGGGGTTCCACGCCGGACAGTGTAGGTCACCCTTAATTGCGGGTGTCGGGGAAACGGCTCAGACCCGGTTGCCGCTGCCCAGCATGACCGCGCTGGTCAACGCGCCGAGCCGGTCCAGCTGGGCGGACCGGGAGTCGAAGCGCAGCAGCCGGCCGACATCGATGATCTGCCCGATCGCCGCGTGCACCCGGAATCGCGCCTCCACTGGGTCGCCGTCGAGCAGGTTGGCCCATTCGAGGATGTTCTGGCGCTGGATCGCGCGCAGGCGGTGCTGTTCGGCCTGTGGGAGATTGCTGAACTCCGCGTAGTAGACCGGCATGATCTCCGGGGTCGCGAAGGTGAGCCGGGCGTAGCGGTCGGCGATCTGGCGGGCCGCTTCGGCGCCGTTGTCGGCCTCGGCCAGTGCTTCGCCGATGGCGATGGCGAGGCGGTCGCCGGTGCGGTGGAAGGCGGCGGCGAGCAGGTCGGCTTTGCTGTCGAAGTGCCGGTAGACGCTGGAGGCGTTGATGCCGACGGCGGCGCCGATCTCCTCGATCCCGGATTCGTGGTAGCCGTTGCGGCCGAAGATGCGGATCGCCTCGGTGAGCAGCTGTTCACGTTTCGAGGTGATCGGCAGGCCACGGTTCTGGGTGCTCGGCTCGGGTTCGGCGGGGGCGGGCGGCAGGTCGGCGCGCACGATCGCCCAGGCCATGTCGAGCTGTACGGCCAGCATCCGCCCGTGCGCGAGGGTGGTGCGGTGCGCGGCGATGCTGGCCAGCGCGCTCAGCGCGGCGACGGCCAGCAGGGTGACGTCCTCTGGGGTCGCTTCGGGCCGTAGTTCGGCGATCGGCGCGGCGACCATCGCCTCCAGTTCCCGGTAGAACGCGCGGATGCGCACCCGGTCCTCGCGTTCGAGGAAGCGGCGTTCCCAGCGGTAGAGCCCGGCCTCGCGGCGGATGTCGATATTGCGCTCGGCGACGGCGGTGAGCAGCGCGTCGAGCCGTGCTTCCGGGCTCAGTGCCGGGTCGTCGGCGGCGGCGGCGACATCGCGCAGGCCGCGCGCGCCTTCCTCGGCGGCCGCGACGAGCAGCGCGTATTTGTTGGCGAAGTGGCGGTAGAGGGCCGGTCCGGAGATGCCGACTTCGGCGGCGATCTCGTCGACGCCGACCGGGTGGTAGCCGCGGGCGCTGAACGCGCGGGCGGCGGCCCGCATGATCTGCATCTTGCGGTCCTTGGGCCTGCGGCGCACGACCCGCGCCGGTGCGGTGGTCGGCTCGCAGGCGCGTTCGGCCTCACTGCGATCGGCGACCATGCACTCACTTTCCGTTCCGCGTACCGGGTTCATCGGCTGGTACCGCGCCGCTGGGGCAGCGCTGGACCAGTCAACCTAAGTTAACCACAATTCGCAAACATCGAGAGGCAGGTCGGCGAAACGAAAACCGCCCCGGCGACGACCGGGGCGGTTCGGCGAACTACGGGGCTACAGGCCCAGGCCGCGGGCCAGGGTCGGCCAGGACAGCTTCAGCTCGTCTTTCCAGTAGCCCCACGAGTGGGTGCCGTTGGGCCGGAAGTTGAAGGTCGCCGGGATGCCCAGCTCGTTGAGCCGGTTGGCCAGGTTGTGCGTGCAATAGTTGGTGCCCGCCTCGATGACGCCGCCGATCACGATCTGATTGGCCAGACCGTAGGGGCCGGGCAGGGCGTAGGGACCGTTGAGGGTGTCGTACGGGCCGGGCAGGCCGTTGCCGGTGGAGATGTACAGATCGAGCCCGCGCAACCCCTCGGCATTGACGTACGGGTCATTCTTGACCCACTCCTCAGAGCCCTGCGGACCCCACATGTTCATGGTGTCGCCGCCGCCCCAGGTCTCGACGGTGAGCTTGACGAATTCCGAGCCGACCGGGTCGGAGGTCTGCGCGCACCCGCTGTAGGCCGCGGCCGCCTGGTACAGGCCGGGCTTGGCGATCGGCAGCGCGAGCACGGTGGTGCCCGAGGTGGACAGGCCGGCGATGGCGTTCACGCCGTTGGTGCCCAGCGCGCCGTCGACCAGCGGGGGCAGTTCCTCGGTGAAGAAGGTCTTCCACTTGTTGCGGCCGAGGACCGGGTCGTCGGCGATCCAGTCGGTGTAGTAGCTCCACGCGCCACCGATGGGCTGGATGACGTTGACGTTCTTGTCACCGAGGAACTCGAGCGCGTCGGTCTTGGCGACCCAGGACGCCGAATCCTCGCCGCCACCCGCACCGTTGAGCAGGTACAGGGTGGGGCGCGGGACCGAGGCGTCGGCCGGGCGCTGCACGTCGACGATGATGTTCTGGTCCATGGCGGCGGAGTAGACGTGCAACCGCAGGTTGCGCGAATCCTTCACCTCGGCTTTGACGATCTTGGAGCCGTCGGGGGCGACCGGGTTGGCCAGCAGGCTCTGGGAATCGATGATCGGGTCAGCCGATGCGGGGCTTGCGCCGAGGCCGGACAACAGTCCGGCTACCACTGCCGTTGCCGCGATCATCGCCGCGGCGCGGGAGCCACGACGCCGGGTCTGCCGACGCATCAATTTCGCACCTTCGCTTCGTCTCGAATTCTGTTTGCGTGCCCAAGATACGGGTTATGCATTCGATACAACAGTGGTAACCGCTACAACAGTGCGGTCACATCATGCCTCACCGGCACCACCGGTGTCATCGCGACCCGGCCTCCCGGTCACCCGCGTCGAGCAGCTCGGCCAGGCGCGGGCCGATATCGGTCAGCGCCTGGGGCGAGGTCATCTGATCATGCACCACACCGACCGGCCGATCACGGATCTCGCCGTCGACATACGGTGCCCAATTGCGTGCTGCCGTCTCGTGACCGAGCGCGCTGAAGTATTCGAGCCTGCCCCGGAACACCGCGGGCCGGTGTTCGGCGATCAGCTCGGCCGAACGGACCGCGCTGCGATAGATCCGGCGCACCCGTTCGGGGGTGAGCACAGCCATATTGGCCGGGATGACCGCGTGCAGGGCAGCGAGGGCCTCCTCGCTCAGCTCCCGCACGCCCGAGGCGGGCAGGGCCGCGCTGATGTCGACGCCGAGTTCGGCGAGCGCGTCGCGGACCGCAGTGTGGAAATCGGGCACGTCGATGTCGGGGTGTGAGTCCAGCATCGCCAGCAGCGACACCCGCTCCCCCACCGCCTGCAGTTCGGTGGCGACGGCGTGTGCGAGCACACCGCCCAGCGACCAGCCCATCAGCCGGTAGGGCCCGTGCGGCTGTTGGGCGCGGATCTCGGCGACGTAGCGGCGGGCCATCTCGGCCAGCGTGCCGGGCAGGTAGCCGGCCTCGCTCAGCGCCGGTGACTGCAACCCGAAGATCGGCCGCCGGGCCGGGATGTATTGGGCGAGTCCGGCATAGCACCAGGACAGGCCGTACATCGGGTGCACGCAGAACAGCGGGCCACCGGCCTCGGTGCCGTGCGGTACCCGGTTGCGGATGGGCAGCAGCACGCCGAGCGCGTCGTCGGATTCCAGGTCGTAGTCGCCGTTGCCGGATTGGGTGGCGTCGATGCGGCCGGCCAGCGCGGCGACGGTGGCGTCGGTGAAGAACCACTGCACGCGGACTTCGGCGCCGACCCTGGTCCGCAACCGGCTGATGGCCTTGGTGGCGATCAGGGAGTTGCCGCCGAGTTCGAAGAAGTCGTCGTCGAGACCGACCTTGCCCGCGCCGAGCACCTCCGCGTAGACCTCGGCGACCGCGCGTTGCAGCGGGGTCGTCGGCGGCCGGTAGGGGCGGGTGGTGAAGGCGGGTGCGGGCAGGGCCTTGCGGTCGAGCTTGCCGCTGGCGTTGAGCGGCAGCGACTTCAGCACCATGAGGGTGGCGGGCACCATATAGGAGGGCAGCGCGGCCCTGGTGTGCGCCAGCAGCGCGGCCTCGTCGATGACGGCGCCGGGCTCGAGCGCGTAGCCGACCGGCGGGTTCGCCGCGGGCTGCCCGGTCGTGGCGGGCACGACATAGCCGACCAGCCGGTCTCCGGTCGGCCCGTGCACGAGCGCGACGGCGGCGTGGCGGACCGACGGATGATCGCGCAGCACCGCCTCGACCTCGCCGAGCTCGATCCGCTGCCCGCGCAACTTGACCTGGAAGTCACTGCGCCCCAGGTATTCCAGCTCCTGCTCGGTGTTCCAGCGGACCATGTCGCCGGTGCGGTAGAGCCGTCCGCCGCCCGGCTGGGCGACGAAGCGTTCGCCGGTGAGCGCGGGTGCGCCGAGGTAGCCGCGCGCGAGCTGCACACCTTCCAGGTACAGCTCGCCCGCGGTGCCGGGCGGGACCGGGCGCAGATGCCGGTCGAGCACGTGCACGCGGGTGTTGGCGACCGGGACGCCGATCGGAATACTCACGCCCGCACCGTCTTCGACGTCGGCGGCGGTGACAACGGTCGCCTCGGCGGGGCCGTACCAATTGATCAGGTCGACGCCGGGCAGCACGCGGGCGAACCGGCGCGCGGTCGAGGCCGAGAGCGCCTCACCGGCGGCGAACACCCGGCGCAGCGCGGGCAGTTCGGCGATACCGCGATCGGCCAGGAAGGCGTCGAGCATCGACGGCACGAAATGCACTGTGGTGACCGACCGTTCGGCCATCACCCGTGCCAGGTACGCCGGGTCACGATGCCCGTCGGGCTCGGCGATCACCACGGTCGCGCCGGTCTGCAAGGGCCACAGCAGTTCCCAGGTGGAGATGTCGAAAGTGACCGGCGTCTTGTGCAGCACCACATCGCCCGGACCGTGCGGGTAGGCGCGCTGGGCCCAGCGGAACTGGTTGACCAGCTGCCGGTGGGTCAGCATGACGCCCTTGGGCTTGCCGGTGGAACCGGAGGTGTGGATGACATAGGCCAGGGTGTCCGGCAAGGCGGCGGCGAACTCGTCCGCCGGGTTTTCCGGGGTGAGGGTGTCGACCTCGACGACGGGAACCGGTGCGCCGGTGGTGAATCCGGTCGCGGTGGTGGTGAGCACGCAGAGCGGGGCGGCCGCGGTCAGTACTCCGTCGGTGCGCTCGGCCGGATGATCCGGATCGACCGGGACGTAGGCCGCGCCGGTGCGCAGTACCGCGTAGATGGCGGTCACCAGGTCGATGCCACGGCGCATGGCGACCGCGACCAGCTGCTCCGGGGCGGCGCCGCGTGCCCGCAGGGCGGTGGCCATGGCGCGGGCCCGCTCGTCGAATTCGGCGTAGGTGCAGGTCTGTTCACCGTCGATCAGGGCGATGGCCTGCGGGGTGCGGGCGAGCTGCGCGTCGAACAGGGTCAGCAGGGTCGCCTCGTCGAGCAGTTCGGGCGCGTCGGTGGCGTTGGCCGCCGACAGGGTCGCGCGCTCCTCGGCCAGCAGGACGTCGATCTCGGCGAGCCGGGCCTGCGGTTCGGCCACGAACCGGGCCAGCAGCATCGAAAGCCGCTGGGCCAGGGCGGTGGCGGTGTCCTCGCCGAAGACATCGCGCAGGTACTTCACCGAGACGCGCAGCTGCCCGTCGGCGACGACCTGCACGGTAAGCGGGTAGTGGGTGCCGTTGGCGGCGTCCATGCCGGTGACGGCGGCCGACTCCGACGACGCCTCGGCCAGCGCCGCGCGGTCGACCGGGAACGATTCGAAGACCACCAGCGAATCGAACAGCGCTTCGATACCGGCGATCTCCTGGATTTCGCCCAGGCCGAGGTAGTGGTGGTCGAACAGGTCGGCCTGTTCGGCTTGGAGTGCGCGCAGCAGTTCGGCGACGGTGTCGCCGGGCCGCAGCCGCACCCGGACCGGGATGGCGTTGAGGAACAGCCCGACCATGCGTTCCACGCCGTCGAGCGCGGCGGGCCTGCCGGAGACGGTGGCGCCGAACACCACATCGTCGCGATCGACCAGCCGGGCGATGAGCAGACCCCAGGCCGCCTGCACGACGGTGTTCAGCGTGACGCCGAGACCGGCGGCGAGGGCACCGAGCGCGGCGGTGTCGGCGGGGGTGAGCGCGAAGCCGGTTTCGCCGCTGCCGGAGGCGATTTCGCGGCCCTGGTCGACCGGGGCCAGCGGGGTCGGTTCGGCCAGGCCGGTCAGCGCGGTGCGCCAGGCCTGGCGGGCGGCGTCGAGGTCCTGGCCGGCGAGCCAGGCCAGGTAGTCGCGGTAGGGGGCAACCTTGGTCAGGCGCCTGCTGCGGCTGCCGACCGCATAGGCGGTGAGCATCTCCTGGAGCAGCAGCGGGGTCGACCAGCCGTCGATCAGGATGTGATGGCTGGTGACCAGCAGGTGTGCGCCGGTGCCGGTGCGTACGAGGGTGAAGCGCAGCAGCGGCGCGGCGCCCATGTCGAAGTGGGTGGCCAGGTCGGCGGCCTTGATCCGCTGGTAGGCGGTCTCGTCGGCGTCGATGACCCGCCACGGCACGTCGAGGTCGTCGAGCACGATCTGCACCGGGGTGCCGGCCGCGTCGGTGGCGAAGGCGACGCGCAGGTTGTCGTGCCGGTCGAGCACGATCTGGGCGGCCTCGTGCAGCCGGTCGTCGTCCACCGCCGGGTCCAGGTCGAGCACGAACTGGGTGATGTAGGGGTCGACCGAGTTCTCCGCGAGCAGCGCGTGGAACAGCATCCCGGACTGCAACGGGGTCACCGGCCAGATGTCGCCGAGCCGCGGATAACGCCGGACCAGGCGGCCCAGTTCGGTCTGGCCCAGCCGCACCAGCGGGAAGTCCGAGGGGGTGAATCCGCCTGCGCCAGGGCGCAATCCGTGTTCGGCGAGGCCGCCGAGCGCGCGGATCCAGTGTTCGGCGAAGTTCTTGACCGCGTCACCGGTGAGCACCGTCGTGGCGTAGTCGAAGCGGGCGACAAGGCCGTCGGCGGTGGCGTCGACGGTGAGTACCAGGGCCAGGTCGTCGGCGGCGACATCGGAGTGCACGGTGGCCGGGCGCAGGTCGCGCAGGCGCACCGCGAAGCGGCCGCGGTCCAGGGCGCGCACGCTGTCGGCGGCCTCGATGTCGAGGTAGCGCAGCAGGCCGAAGCCGGCGCCGTGGCCGGGCACGGTGCGGCGCAGTTCCTTGATCTGAGCCAGGGCGGCGCCCGCGGCCGGGCCGCCGACCAGGGCGTCGGCGATATCGATGCCGTCCAGACGGAGCGGCAGCGGGTAGTCGGTGGTGAAACCGCCGACTACGTTCTCCGCGTCGGCGCGCCCGAGCAGGCGCTGGTCGGCGCGCAGCCGGACCACGGTGCCGATCGCCCGGACCGCGGGGGTGTCGGCCGCGGTGTGCAGGGCCAGCGCGGCCGCGGTGAGCAGCACCTCGTCGACGGTCGCGCGGTAGGCCTCGGCGACACCGCTGACCGCGGCGGTGCCTTCGCCGGTGATGCTCAGCGAGACCCGGTTGCGTGGGCCCAGGTCGGCGGCTTCGTCGGCCCTGGACCGGATCGCCCGATGCCAGTACTCGCGTTCGGCGCGGGCCGGGAGGGTGGACGGGTATTCGGCGAGCCGGCGGACCAGGTCGTCGAGGCCCGCGTCGGGGGCCGCGGGGGCGGCGTGGCGGCCCCGGCTCCAGGCCGAGGTGAGCTGGTCGACCACGGTGCGCCACGAATTCTCGTCCAGCACCAGCGAATTGGCGACGACGACCAGCGTGCCTGGGCCGTCGCTGTCGCCGGTGAGGATGAAGTGGATATTGCGGCCCTCGTCGGGGTCGAGGGCGGCGGCGGCCGCGGTGACGATGTCGTCGACGGGCAGCGAGGATTCGCCGTCCTCGGCGTCGAGCCGGCGGAAGGCGCCGCCGATGCGCTCCTCGTGCGGCGGGATGCGCAGCACGGGGGTGTCGGTGCTGCGATCGAGCAGCGCCCACAGCATCGGATGCTGGTTCATCACCGCGGTGGCGGCCTCGGCGACGGCGTCGTCGGGGCAGTCCGCGGGCACCGTGAGCAGCACGGCTCGTGGTTCCACGGCGCGTTCGCCCGCCTCGATCAGCTGGGCGGCGGTGGCGGTCAGCGGCAGCGCGCCGCGCAGGGCGCCGGCCGCGGTGACCTCGGCCCGGCCGGCGAGCGCGCCGACGGTGCGCGCGTCGAACAGGTCACGCGGCCGCAGCACCACACCGGCGGCGCCGGCTCGCGACACCATCTGGATGGCGGTGATGCTGTCGCCGCCGAGGGCGAAGAAGTCGTCGTCGAGGCCGACCCGCTCGTGCCCGAGCACCTCGCCGATCACCCGCGCGACAGCGCGTTCGGCGGCGGTGCGCGGGGGTCGGTACTCGCCGCGGGTGACAATCGGATCGGGCAGCGCGCGCCGGTCCAGCTTGCCGACCGGGGTCAGCGGCAGTTCGTCGAGCACGACGATCGCCGCGGGCACCATGTAGTCGGGCAGGACCTTCGCCGCCTGGCGGGTGAGTTCGGCGGTGATCTCGGCGTCGTCGGCGGGACGGTTGTCCGGGTCGAGCAGGACATAGGAGACCAGCATGGTCGAACCGCTGCCGTTGTCCCGGCCCAGCGTCGCCGCCCAGGTGACACCGGGCGCGCCGGCCAGTACCGCGTCGATCTCGCCCAGCTCGATCCGCAGACCGCGAATCTTGACCTGGAAGTCGTTGCGGCCCACGAATTCCAGCACGTCACCGCGACGGCGCACCAGGTCACCGGTGCGATAGAGCCGCGCGCCGGCGACGCCACGACCAACAGCACCAACCGAAGCCACCCCACCAGCGACAGCCCCAGCACTCGCGGAGCCCGCGGCATCGGCGCCGTCAGCCGGACGCAAGTCGACGCTGTCGGGATCGGCGACGAAGCGACTCGCCCCGGCAATTTCGGAGCCCTCGGCATCGGCGCCGACAGCCGAGCGCGAGTCAGCACTGTCGGCGTAGGGATCGGCGATGAAGCGGCTCGCTGTCAGGCCGGGGCGGTCGTGGTAGCCGCGGGCCAGCTGGATGCCGCCGAGGTAGAGCTCGCCGGTGACGCCTTCGGGGACCGGGCGCAGGCGCGCGTCCAGCACCAGGGCGCGGACGCCACGGATCGGGCCGCCCATGTGGACCGGTTCGCCGGGGCGCAGCGGGTCGCTGATGGCGGTCATGATGGTGGTCTCGGTGGGGCCGTAGCCATTGTGGAAGTGGCGCTGCGGCACGGTGTTCCAGCGTGCGGCCAGCTCGGCGGGGACGTGTTCGCCGCCGACGATCAGCGCGCGCAGGCCGGGCACGCCCTCGGGGTCGAGGGTCGCCAGCACTGTCGGGGTGAGGAAGGCGTGGGTCACCCGTTCCTCGCGGATCAGTTCGGCGAGTTCGGTGCCACCCACCGAGCCGGCGGGCGCGACCACCAGTGTGCCCGCGCCACCGAGGGCGAGCAGCAGTTCGAGCATCGAGGCGTCGAACGAGGGTGAGGCGAAAGCCAGTGCGCGCGAGGCGGTGTCGAGCTGGTAGCGAGCCTTCTGCTCGGCGCAGAAGTTGGCCAGGCCGGCATGGGTCACCACGACGCCCTTGGGCAGTCCGGTGGAGCCCGAGGTGTAGATCATGTACGCGGCATTGCCGGGATGCGGCTGTGCCCGCAGCTCGATCTCGCGCAGGCCGACACCGGGGTATCCGGCGATCTCGGCGGTGAACGTCCGGTCGTCGAGCGCGATCCAGACGCCGTCGCCCGGCAGGTCGGGCAGTTCGGCGCGTTCGGCGGCGAGGGTGACGCCGAGCACGACGCCGGAGTCGGCGATCATGTGGCTGATCCGCTCGGCCGGGTACCCGGGGTCGATCGGCACGATCACCGCGCCGGTCCGGGCGATTGCCCACACCGCGAGCACCGATTCCGCGGAGCGCCGGATGGCCACGGCGACAGCGACTTCCGGGCCTGCGCCCCGGGCGATCAGGCCGCGGGCGAGCTGATTGGCCGCGGCGTCGAGATCGGTGTAGGTGAAGCCGCGTCCGCCGTCCCGCAGGGCCTGCCCGGTGGGGTTGGCGCGGACCGCGTCGTCCATCAGCTGGGCGAGGGTGGCGGCCGGTTCGGCGGGCAGGCCGGTGAAGCTGGTCTGGGCCGCGAATTCGGCCGGGTCGAGCAGGTCGACATCGCCGATCGCGGTGGCCGGTGCGGCGACGAGCCCGGTGAGCAGCCGCTGGAAACGCACGCCGAAAGACCGCACGGTCGCGGCGTCGAAAAGATCGGTGGCATAGGTGAATTCGGCCTGGAGGCCACCGAGTTCGGGCAGTTCACGCAGGGTGAGCAGCAGGTCGAACTTCGCCTCGGCGGTGCGCGCGTCGAGGGCACCGACCGCGATACCGGGCAGTTCGACCGCGACCGGGGCGAGGTTCTCGAACGACAGCGCCACCTGGAACAGCGGATGCCTGCCCGCCGACCGCACGGGCTGGACCGCGTCGACGACCCGCTCGAACGGGATATCGGCGTGCGCGAAGGCACGCAGGTCGGTCTCGCGGGTCTGAGTGAGCAGCGCGGTGAACGGCATGGCCTCGTCGAGGTGGCTGCGCAGCACCAGCGTATTGACGAACATGCCGACCAGATCGTCGAGTTCCCTGGCTCCGCGCCCGGCGATCGGCGTACCGATGGCCACATCGTCGGTATCGCCGAGCCGGGCCAGCAGCACCGCGAGCGCGGCCTGCACGACCATGAACACGGTGACGCCCTGCGCTCGCGCGAGCCGGGAGATCTCCGCGTGCAGCTCGGCGTCGATGCTGAACTCGCTGGTCGCGCCGGCGAAGGACTGCACCGGCGGACGCGGCCGGTCGGCGGGCAGCGCGATCTCCTCGGGCAGCCCAGCCAGCTCGGTGGTCCAGTAACCCAGCTGCGCGGCCGCCGTCGACGCCGGATCGTTCTCGTCGCCGAGCGAATCCCGTTGCCACACGGCGTAATCCGCGTACTGCAACGGCAGTGGCGACCATACCGGCGCCGCACCGGCGGTACGCGCGGTGTAGGCCAGCACCAGGTCACGGGTCAGCGGACCCATCGAAAACCCGTCCGCGCTGATGTGGTGGATCACCAGCACCAGCACGTGCTCGTCCGGGCCCAGCCGCAGCAACCGCATCCGCACCGGCGGCGCGGCGGTCACATCGAACCCGACCGCGACAATGCTGCGCACCTCCGCCGCCAGCTCCTCGGCGGTCACCGGCACCGGCGTGAGATCGACCAGCACCGCACCCGGCGCGAGCACCTGCTGCACCGGCATCTCGCCCGAACCATCGGCAACGGAGCCCTGGCCTGTTATCGCGCCACGGCCGACATCACCACGCCCAGCCGAAGCGGCCCCAAGGTCACTCCGACCGGCCGACGCAGCAGCATCCCCACGACCATCAGCAACGCCACGCCCAGCGGACGCGGCACCGTGGTCACCGCGAGCAGCTGGCGCGGCGGCATCCCCGCGACCAGCGGAGATTCCCGGACCGGTCGGAGCGGACGCACCGTCGACCATCGGGTAGCGCGTGCGGAGTACCTCGTGCCGGGCGAGCAGGTCGGCGACGGCCAGCGAGAGGGCTGGGAGGTCGAGGGTGCCGGTGAGGCGGATCGCGGCGGGGATGTTGTAGACGGTGGCGTCGGGGTCGAGGCGGTTGAGCAGCCACATGCGCTGCTGGGCCAGTGACAGGGGCAGCCGGTCGGGGCGGGGGGCCGCGACCGGTGGGAGGGTCGCGAGGGCGGCGGAGCGGTGGACGCGCGACGCCAGTTCGGCGACGGTGGGTGCTTCGAAGAGCAGCCGGACGCCGACCGTGCGGTTCAGCGCGGTGCCGATCCGGGCGGCGGCGCGGGTGGCGAGCAGCGAGTTGCCGCCGAGGGCGAAGAAGTCGTCGTCGGCGCCGACCTCGGGCACGTCGAGGATCTCGCCGTACACCCCGGCGATCAGCTGCTCGGTGGGGGTGGCGGGCGCGCGGAACGCGGCTGCCTCGAAAACCGGTGCGGGCAGGGCGTTCCGGTCGAGTTTGCCGTTGACCGTGCGCGGTAGCGCGTCGAGGACGACGAACGCCTCGGGCACCAGATAGGTGGGAAGCTTCGCGCGCAATGCCGACTTCAGTTGCGCCACATCCGGTTCCGCCCCGGTCACATAGGCGACCAGCCGGTCACCGAAGTGCGCGTCGGTGCGTGCGAGCACCGCCGCCGCGTCGACGCCGGGCAGTGCCAGCAGCGCGGCCTCCACCTCGCCGGGCTCCACCCGGAATCCCCGCACCTTCACCTGGAAGTCGGTGCGGCCCAGGTAGATCAGCTCGCCGGGCCGATCCGGCGTGACGGCGGTACGGGCGACCAGGTCGCCGGTGCGGTACATCCGCGCACCGGGCTCGAACGGGTCGGCGAGGAATCGTTCGGCGGTCAGCGCGGCCTTGCGCAGGTATCCGCGGGCCAGCTGCACGCCTCCGAGATACAGCTCGCCCCGCACCCCGGGCGGCACCGGCCGCAGGCGCTCGTCGAGGACGTAGACGCGGCTGTTCCATTCGGGTGCGCCGATCGGCACGGTGAGCACGTCGGCCGGGGTCACCCGGTGATCGGTGATCGACACCGCGGCCTCGGTGGGCCCGTACAGGTTGTCGATCCTGGTGTCGGGCAGGGCGGTCAGCAGCCGCTGCGCGAGCGCGGCGGGCAGGGTCTCGCCGATGGCGAGAATCCGGGCCAGCGGCGGCGGGCTCGCCTCCCAGTATCCGGCCAGCGCATCCAGCAGCGACGGCACGGCGGTGACAGTGGTGACGCCCGCGTCGCTGATGAGCCCGTCCAGGTAGGCGGGATCACGGTGCCCGTCGGGGGCGGCGAGCACGAGCTTGCCGCCGCACACCGCCGCCGACCAGAACTCCCACACCGACAGGTCGAAGGTGGCAGGTGTCTTCAGCAGGAACACATCGGCTTCGGTGGTGCCGAATTCCCCACGCAGCCACTGCAACTGGTTGACCACCGCACCGTGCGGCACCGCGACGCCCTTGGGCCGACCGGTCGATCCGGAGGTGAAGATGACATAGGCCGTGTTCTCCGGGCGCAGCGGCGCGCGCCGGTCGGCATCGGTGATCGGCCCCGGATCCTGGGACGCGATGACCGGATGGTCCACCCGGACCACGGGTGCGGCATCGGTGCGGAAGCCGTTGGTGAGCACACAGATCGGTGCCGCGGTGCCGAGAATGTAGTCGGTCCGGTCGGCGGGCTGATCCGGGTCGATCGGCACATAGGCACCACCGGACCTGGTCACCGCGTACATGGCGACGAGCAGGTCGATCGAACGCGGCAGGGCCAGCGCGACCAGCGACTCCGGTCCGACGCCCAGCGAGATCAGGTGCCGGGCAAGCCGGTTCACGCGCGCGTCGAACTCCGCGTAGCTGAGTTCCAGCCTGCCCTCGGGCAGATCGGCGACCAGGGCGATCGCCGAGGGCCTCGCGTGCGCGGGCAGATCGGCCAGCGTGCCGCCGGGCATTGCGAGATCGGCTGCGCCGCTGACACTCTCGCCCGCCAGCTCGGCCGGTGTCCGCAACTCCACGGTGCCGACGACCACCGTGGGATCGGCCACCACGGCGGCGAGCAGCAGGCTCAGCCGCTCGGCGAAGGCCGCCACGGTGGCAGCGTCGAACAGGTCGGTGGCGTAGGTGAAGAAGCCTTCGATACCGGTCGGCGTGCCGTCGGCGGCGTAACTGTCCCCGACGATCAGGTGCAGATCGAACTGCGACACAGCCAGTTCCGCCGCGACGGGCGCGATCCGCAGCCCGGGCAGTTCCAGCGTGGCCCGGTCGACGTTCTGGAACGACAGCCCCACCTGGAACAGCGGATGCCGCGCGGTGGACCGTGGCGGATCCAGCACCTCGACCAGGCGCTCGAACGGGACGTCGGCGGCGGCGAACGCGGCCAGGTCGCCGGCGCGCTGGGCCGCGACCAGTTCGGTGAAGGCCGACCCGCCGTCGTAGCGGGAGCGCAGCACGACCGTATTGACGAACATGCCGATCAGATCATCGAGCTCGCGCTCACCACGACCGGCGACCGGCGTCCCGACGGCGACATCGGCGGTGCCGGCCAGGCGGGCCAGCAGCACGGCGAAGGCGGTGTGCAGCACCATGAACACCGTCGCGCCACTGTCCTGCGCGATGCGGGCCAGCCCGGCGTGGGTGGCGGCGTCGATGCGCACCGGCACCCGGGCACCCGCCAGCGAGGCCACCGCGGGGCGTGGCCGGTCGGCGGGCAGCTCCAGCAGGTCGGGCAGCCCGGCCAGCTCGCCACGCCAGAACGAGATCTGCTGGGCGGCAACCGAATCGGCGTCGTCTTCGGCGCCGAGGTGATCGAGCTGCCACAGCGCGTAGTCGGCGTATTGCACCGGCAGTGCGGCCCAGCCGGGCGCCCGGCCCGCGGCCCGGGCCAGGTAGGCGGTGGTCAGGTCGCGCACCAGCGGCGGCATGGAGGACGCGTCGGCGGCGATGTGGTGCACGACCACGGCGAGCACGTACTCGGTGGGCGCGTCGGGGCCCGGCTCGGTGAGGTCGAGCAGCCGCACCCGCAGCGGGACCTCGGTGGTCACGTCGAAGGCGGTGGCCGCCAGCGCGCCGACCTGCTCGGCCGGCTCGCCTCGGTGCGGTGTCACATCGAGGTCGACCTCGTCGGCGGGCAGTACCCGCTGGATCGGGCCGTCGTCGGTCTCGGGGTAGATCGTGCGCAGCACCTCGTGGCGGGCCAGCACATCGCGCAGGGCCGCGCCGAGGGCGGCCACGTCGAGACCGCCGGTCAGGCGCAGCGCGAACGGCAGGTTGTAGGCCGCGGCGCCGTCACCGCCCATGCCCTGGTCGAAGCGGTTGAGGAACCACATGCGCCGCTGCGCGGGCGAGAGTGGCAGCCGCTCGGGACGCGCGATGGCGCCGAGGCCACTGGGGGCGACCGTCTCGGCGGTGGGGTCGAGGACGGCGGCCAGTCCGGCGACCGTCGGGTGCTCGAACAGGGTGCGCACGGGGACGCGCTCGCCGGTGGCCGCGCCGAGGCGCGCGACGAGCCGGGTGGCGATCAGCGAGTTGCCGCCGAGGGCGAAGAAGTCGTCGTCAGCGCCGATCCCGGTGCGGCCCAGCACTTCCCCGAACAGTTCGGCGACCAGGTGTTCCGGCGTGGTGGCGGGCGCGCGGAAGGCGCGGGCGTGGAAGTGCGGCGCGGGCAGCGCTTTCCGGTCGAGTTTGCCGCTGGCATTGAGCGGCAGCGCGTCGAGCACCGTGATCGAGGCCGGAATCATATAGGCGGGCAGGGTTTTCGACACCACGGACTGCAACCGGTCGGGGTCGGCGGCCTGATCGGGCGCAGGCACGACATAGGCGACGAGTTGATCGCCCAGCTCCGTCGGCGCGACCAGCGCGACCGCCTGGCTGACGGATTCGTGTGTCAGCAGCGCGGTCTCGATCTCGCCGAGCTCGATGCGCTGGCCACGGAACTTCACCTGGAAGTCGATGCGGCCCAGGTAGTCCAGCCGATGCGGCGCAGTCGCGGTGGGCTTGCGCCACACCACCAGATCGCCCGTGCGGTACATGCGTTCGCCGCTGTCGAAGGGGTCGGCCACGAACCGGTCCGCGGTCAGCCCCGGCCGCGCGACATAGCCGCGCGCGAGCTGGTCACCCGCGAGATAGAGCTCACCGGCGACCCCGGGCGGCACCGGCCGCAGGCGCGAATCCAGCACGTAGACACGGGTATTCCACTGCGGCAGGCCGATCGGCACCGACCGCTGCCCCGCGCGGGCGGGCCAGTAGGTCACCGAGACCGCGGCCTCGGTGGGGCCGTAGAGATTGTGCAGCCGCGCCGAGCCGACCTCGGCCATGGCGTCGACGGTCTCCGGCGGCAGCGCCTCACCGATGACGAACACCTCGCGCAGCGAAGCGAGACCGCCCGCGCCGAGCGAGCTGGCCTGCGCCGCGAACACGGTCAGCATGGAGGGCACGAAATCGGTGACGGTGACCTTGTGCCGCTCGATCAGCTCGATCAGGTATGCCGGGTCGCGGTGCCCGTCGGGGGTGGCCAGCAGCAGCGTCGCGCCGACGCGCAGCGGCAGGAAGTACCCCCACAGCGACACATCGAAGGTGGTCGCGGTCTTCTGCAGGTACACATCACCCAGAACAAGGGGGTACTTGGCCAGCATCCACACCATCTGGTTGTGGATGGCGGCGTGCGAGATCACCACGCCCTTGGGCTTTCCGGTGGAACCGGAGGTGAAGATGACGTAGGCCGGGTGTTCCGGGCGCAGCGGGGCGCGCAGTTCCT
Source organism: Nocardia sp. NPDC059177 (assembly GCF_042755165.1). NCBI lineage: Bacteria > Bacillati > Actinomycetota > Actinomycetes > Mycobacteriales > Nocardiaceae > Nocardia > Nocardia sp. NPDC059177. Next base: position 158,501 of record NZ_JBHZBX010000003.1, read on the forward strand.
CGGGGCGCACCGCGTCGGCGGGCACCGCCGTGGTGTCGAGTTCGTCGAGCAGCAGCAGTTCGGTGCCTGCCGGCACGGCCACCGCGTCGGCCCGCATGCTCAATACCGCTGCGGGACGGGCGGTGTCGAGAATGTAGGCGATGCGCTCGGCCGGATGGTCGGGGTCGAGCGGCACGTAGGCGCCACCGGCGGCCAGGACCGCGTACATGCCGATCACCAGGTCCGGCGAGCGCCGGATGGCAAGCCCGACAAGCGATTCCGGTCCGACACCGGCATCGATCAGCAGCCGGGCGAGCGCGTTGACCCGCGCGTCGAACTGCCGGTAGGACAGCTGGGTGCCTTCGTAGACGAGCGCGACGGCGTCCGGATGTGCCTTCACCGCACGGCGATACGCGTCGAGCAGCGGTTCCGGTGTCACCGGATGACCGGTGCCGTTCCAGGCCACCAGCGTCAGTTCGCGCTCGCTCGCGGTGGTCAGGCCGATGTCGGCGATCGCGGTGTCCGGCGCCGCGGTGACCGCGCCGAGCAGGTGGGTGAAGCGCGCCGCCATCGTCGCGATGGTCTCGGCGTCGAACAGGTCGGTGGCGTAGGTGAACGAGGCGGCCATCGGCGCGGTCGCCTCGGCACCGGGCACGATGGTCAGTTGCAGGTCGAAACGTGCCACGGTGCCGCTGAATTCGACCGGCGTCGCGTCCAGGCCGGGCAGGCGCAGGTTGGGCAGGTCCAGGTTCTGGAAGAACAACGCCACCTGGAACAGCGGGTGGTGCGCCTGGGAGCGGACCGGGTCGAGCAGTTCGACGAGCCGCTCGAAGGGCAGGTCGGCATTGGCGAAGGCGGCGAGGTCGGCGCGTTTGGTCGCGCGCAGCAGCTCGGTGAAACTGCCCCGCTGGTCGAGCTGGGACCGCAGCACCAGCGTGTTGACGAACATGCCGATCAGGTCGTCGAGTTCGCGGGCGCCGCGACCGGCGACCGGGGTGCCGATGGCGATGTCGTCGGTGTGCGCGAGCCTGCTCAGCAGCACCGCGAAGGCCGCGTGCACGACCATGAACTCCGACGTGCCACTGCGCTGGGCCGATCCGGCCAGCGCGGCGTGGACTTCGGCGGGGATCGAGAACCCGTATTCGGCGCCACGCCCGGAGAACACCGGCGGGCGCGGGCGGTCGGTGGGCAGGTCGATGCGGTCCGGCAGCCCGGCCAGCGCCGTACGCCAGTGCGCGATCTGCGTGGCGGCCAGCGAATCGGGGTCGTCCTCGGCGCCGAGCAGTTCCCGGTGCCAGAGCGTGTAGTCGGCGTACTGCACCGGCAGCGGCTGCCAGCTGGGCCGCGAGCGGTTGCGGCGGGCGAGGTAGGCGCCGAGCAGGTCGCGCAGCAGCGGGGCGACCGAGGCGCCGTCGGCGGTGATGTGGTGCAGCGCGATGGCGAGCACGTGATCGCGGTCGCCGAGTTCGGCCAGCGCCACCCGCAGCGGCACCCCGGCGGCGACATCGAACCCGGTGGCCGCGAATTCGCCCAGCCAGAGCGGCAATTCGTCTTCGGTGAGCGTGTCGACGAGCACATCGGGCACGGCCTCGGCCGGAGGCAGCACCACTTGGTGGCCGACGCCGTCGACGACCGCGCCCTCGGTCACGCCGCCGTCGAACACCGGATACCAGGTGCGCAGCGATTCGTGGCGCTGCACCAGATCCGACAGGGCGGCGTGCAGTGCCCGCGCGTCGAACGGTCCGGCCAGGCGCAGCGCGAACGGGATGGTCTCGGCGGTGGATTCCGGGTCGAACTGGTTGAGGAACCACATCCGCTGCTGGGCGGGCGAGAGCGGGATCAGTTCGGGGCGTTCGCGGCGGGTCGGCGGGGTGTGCCCGCCCGCGCCCTTCATCGGCTCCAGCAGCGCGGCCAGCCCGGCGACGGTGGGGCTTTCGAAGACATGGCCGGCGGGCACCCGGGCGGCGACTTCCGCGCCGAGGCGCGCCGCCGCCTGGGTGGCCAGCAGCGAATTGCCGCCGAGGGCGAAGAAGTCGTCGTCGGCGCCGATGCGGTCCGCGGGCGCGAGCAGCTCGGTGAACACGCGCGCGACCAGCTCCTCCATCGCACCCGACGGCGCGCGGAATTCGTTGGCGCGCAAGGTCGGTGCGGGCAGGGCGGCGCGGTCGAGTTTGCCGACCGGGGTCAGCGGGATGGTGTCGAGCACGGTCAGCGCGGTCGGCACCATGTGCGCGGGCAGCCCGGTCCTGGCGTGCGCGAGCAGCTGCTCGGTGTCGATCCGCGCGCCGGTGGCGGCGTGCACGTAGGCGGCGAGAATGGTGGTGCCGTTGTCGAGTTCGTGGCCGACGGTGACGGCGAAGTCGACGCTCTCGTGCGCGGTGAGCACGGTGTCGATCTCGCCGAGCTCGATCCGGAAACCCCGGACCTTCACCTGGAAGTCGTTGCGGCCCACGAACTCCACCGCACCGTCGGGGCGACGGCGCACCAGGTCGCCGGTGCGATACATCCGCCCGCCGGCCGGGTCGAAGGGGTCGGTGACGAAGCGGGCGGCGGTCAGCGCGGGCTGGTGGTAGTAGCCGCGGGCCAGGCCGTTGCCCGCGATGTAGAGCTCGCCGATCATGCCGTCGGGCACCGGAACCAGGCGCTCGTCGAGTACGTACTCGGTGACCCCGCGCAGCGGCGCGCCGAAGTTCATGGTGTCGCCGACGGTCAGCGGGGCGCTGATATTGGTGACGATGGTGGTCTCGGTCGGGCCGTAACAGTCGTGGAAGCGCCGGGTGCCGGTGGCCCAGCGCCGGATCAGGTCCGGCGGGCAGGCCTCGCCGCCGGTGGTGACCACGGCGAGTTCGTCCAGTCCGGCCGGGTCCAGCGAGGCGAGCGCGGCGGTGGTGATGAACATGTGGGTCACCGCGTCACGGCGCAGCACCTCGGCCAGTTCCGCGCCGCCGAGGATGCCCGCGGGCACGATCACCATGGTGGCGGCGGCGCCGACGGCCATCAGCAGTTCCAGGACGGCGCCGTCGAAGGACGGTGAGGCGAAGTGCAGGGTGCGCGAGGCCGGCTCGATGCCGTAGTGGGCGCGCTGCTCGGCGCAGTAGCCGGCCAGCCCGGCATGGGTCACCGCGACGCCCTTGGGCAGGCCGGTGGACCCGGAGGTGTAGACGACGTAGGCGGGATGGGTCAGGCGCAGCGGGCGCACCCGGTCGGCGAAGGTCACCGGGTCGCCGGACTGTTCCTCGGTGGCGCGGCGCACGGCCGGGTCGTCCAGGCACAGCCAGTCCAGGCCGGTGGGCAGCCGGTCGACGTCACCGATCAGCGACAGGCCGGCGACCGCGCCGGAATCGGCGAGCATGTGGCTCACCCGGGCGGGCGGATAGTTCGGGTCGACGGGCAGGAAGGCGGCGCCCGCCTTGGTGACCGCCCACATGGCCAGCACCGAGACCGGGGAGCGGCCCAGCCCGATGGCGACCACGTCCTCGGGGCCGATCCCGCGCGCGATCAGCACCCTGGCCAGCCGGTTGGCGCGCTCGTCGAGTTCGGCGTAGGTCCAGCGCACCGGCGCGGACATCCCGTCGTCCCAGGTCAGGGCGAGACCGCCCGGGTTGGACTCCACCGCGACGGACAGCAGTTGCGGCAGCGACTTTCCGCGCTGCCGGGCACGGGCGCCGGAGGCCCGAGACGCCCGGGTCACGCCAGTTCCCTCCGATCGACGCTGAGGTCAAGTCGCTGCCCGGTCATGCGCGTTCCACCTATCCATCCATCCCGATCACCGCGCGCCGCTGCTGCGGCACCCCGGCGCTGCCGATCATCTCACTCATCGCCACGATCGTCGCGCCGGCTCCGTCGCCCGGTGCCGCCACCGCGACCGCCGACTCGGTGAACACGTGGCTGACCTCGTCCGAGCCGTCCTCGGGTGCCAGCACCAGGGTCGCCCCCGCGATCCCGGCCGCGACGATCTCGAGCACCGCGGCCACCGAATCGGGTCGGCCCGCGGCGCGGGTGCGCGATTCGAAGGTCAGCCCGGTCCGTTCGGCCACCCGCTGGCCCGCGCCGGCCAGCTCGTCGTAGCTGAGCGCGCGGCCCGCGCCGACGAAGGCCACATCGTCGCCGCGCAGGGCCCTGGTGCGGTGCGCGTAGCCGATCGGGCGCGGCGATTCGGCGGCCAGCTCGGCCTCGAGCGCCGGGTCGGCCAGGTCGTACCAGTCCAGACCGTCGGGCACGTCGAAGATGTCCAGGGTCAGTCCGAGTTTCACCTCGAGCCCGTCGGGCAGTTCGGCGTCGAGCTGGGCCAGCGGCACCACCGCGGCGCCTGCCTTGAGCACCGCCCAGGTCGCGATCGCCGCCTGCACGCCACGGTCGAGCCGCACCGCGACACCGTTGCCGGGGCCGGCGCCGCGCGCGATCAGCGAGCGCGCCAATTGCGAGGAGCGGGCGTCGAATTCGTGATAGGTCAGCTCCGTGTCACCCAGCTCGATGGCGGGCGCCTCGGGGTCTTCCTCGACCGCCGAGGCCAGTTCCTGGGCCAGGGCGGCGCCGTTGGCCGAGGGCGCGGGCGCGTAGGCCGCGGCGGTGAGCTCGCGTTCGCGTTCCCTGGCATCGCGCAGGTCGATGTCGCCGATGCGCACGGCCGGGTCGGCGGCCACAGCGGTGATGATCTCGGTGAGCCCGCGGACGAACATCGCGACGGTGTGCTCGTCGAAAAGGTCGGTGGCGTAGGTGAAGACGATGCCCACCTCGTCGGGCTCACCGGCGGCGGTGAGCCGTGGTTCGACATTGACCTGCAGGTCGAACTTGGCGGGCCGGGCGGCCAGGTCCATCGCCTCGATGGTCAGCCCGGGCAGCCGCAGCACCGGCGCCTCGTTGTTGTGGAAGGAGAGCACCACCTGGAACAGCGGGTTGTGCGAGACGGTGCCGGTGGGGGCCACCTCCTCGACGATCCGCTCGAACGGCAGGTCGGCGTGGGCGAACGCGGACAGGTCGACTTCGCGTGCAGCCGCGACCAATTCGTCGAAGCCGCGCTGCGGCGCCACCTCGGTGCGCAGCGGCAGCGTGTTGACGAACATGCCGACCAGGTCGTCGAGTTCGGGCTCACCGCGCCCCGCGATCGGGGTGCCGATGGTGACGTCGTCGCTGCCGCAGACGCGCGCCAGCAGCACCGCCAGCGCCGCGTGCACCACCATGAACAGCGAGGCATTGTGCGCGCGGGCGATCTCGGTGAGCCGCACGTGCACGTCGGCGGGTAGCGAGGTGGTGACATCGGCGCCGCGCAGCGAGGCGTGCGGCGGGCGCGGGTGATCGTGCGGCAGGTCGACGGTGCCCGCGTGCCCGGCCAGCGTGTGCCGCCAGAAGTCCAGTTGCCTTGCGGCGGTGGAGTTCTCGTCGGTCTCCTCGCCGAGGACCGCGCGCTGCCAGAGCGCGTAGTCGGCGTACTGCACCGGCAGCGGCGCCCAGCTGGGTGAGCGGCCTTCCACCCTGGCCCGGTAGGCGATCACCAGGTCGCGGGCCAGCGGCGCGAGCGAGCCGCCGTCGGCGATGATGTGCTGCACCACCACCGCGAGCACGTGCTCTTCCTCGGCCAGCGGATCGTCGTCGGGGACGGTGAACAGCCCCGCGCGCAACGGAACCCGTTCGGCGACATCGAAACCGCCTGCCAGCAGCCGCATCACGCGTTCGCGCGGATCGTCGCACTCCTCGACCACCAGCCCGGTCGGCAGCACCGCGCTGACCGGCAGGATGTCCTGGTACGGCACGGCGCCGGGACCGTCGGCGGGGAACCTGGTGCGCAGCGCCTCGTGCCGCTCGAGCACATCGGCGACCGCGTAGCGCAGCGCCGAGGTGTCCAGCGCGCCGCGCAGGCGCAGTACCAGGGGGATGTTGTAGGCCGGGGAATCGGGGTCGATCCGGTTGAGCAGCCACATCCGCTGCTGGGCGGGCGAGAGCGGGATGATGCCGCGCTCCTGCGCCGGGATCAGCGGCGGGCGCGGTGCGGCCAGCGCGCCGGGACGCACCCGGCTCGCCAGCGTGGCCACCGTCGGTGATTCGAACAGGTCGCGCACCACCAGGTCGGCGCCGAGCGCCTGGTCGATGCGGGCGATGGCCCTGGTGGCCAGCAGCGAGTTGCCGCCGCGGTCGAAGAAGTTGTCGTCCAGGCCGATCTCGGGGATACCGAGCAGGGTCGCGAACACCTCGGCGATGCTCAGCTGGATCGGCGTGGACGGCGCGCGGAACACCGCGGCGGCGGTGAACTCGGGTGCGGGCAGGGCGGCCCGGTCGAGCTTGCCGTTGGCGGTGAGCGGGAGGTCGTCGATCAGTACGACGGCATCGGGAACCATGTAGCCGGTGAGGAATTCGGCGACGGCAGAGCGCACCGCGACGGGGTCGAGGGCGGCGCCCGCGGCCGGGACGACATAGCCGATCAGCCGGTCGCCGGCGTGCTCGTCGGCCCGCACCACGACCGCGGCCTGCCCCACTCCCGGCACGCCGAGCAGCGCGGCCTCGATCTCGCCGGGCTCGATCCGGAAACCGCGCAGCTGCACCTGCTGGTCGCCGCGCCCGCCGTATTCCAGTGTCGGGGTGCCGCGGAAACCGATCCAGCGGCCGAGGTCACCGGAGCGGTAGCGGCGGGCACCGGGCGGACCGAACGGGTCGGCGACGAAGCGGGTGGCGGTCAGCCCCGGCTTGCCGAGGTAGCCGCGCGAGACCTGGTTGCCCGCGATGTAGAGCTCACCGGCGACGCCGAACGGCACCGGCCGCAGCCGGTCGTCGAGCACGGCCACCGACAGACCCGGCAGCGCTCGGCCGATCAGGCTGCCGGGCAGCTCGGCGGCGGCGATGTCGAGACCGAGGTGCGAGACGTGCACCGTGGTCTCGGTGATGCCGTACATGTTCACCAATTGCGGTGCGTCCGGGCCGGTTCCGTACCGGTCGTACCAGCGGTGCAGCTTGCGCGGGTCGAGTGCCTCGCCACCGAAGACCACATAGCGCAGCGACAGCGGCGCGGCACCCGCGGCTTGGGCGGCCCGGTCGGCCTCGTCGAGCTGGGCGAAGGCGGTGGGGGTCTGGCTCAGCACCGTCACCTGTTCGCGGTCCAGGAGTTCGCGGAATTCGATCGGCGAGCGCGAGGTGAGATGGTCGACGACCACCACCGCGGAGCCGCCCGCCAGCGCGCACCACAGTTCCCAGATCGAGAAGTCGAAGGCGAAGGAGTGGAACACCGTCCACACGTCGGTTTCGTCGAAGGCGAACAGCAGCTGGGTATTGGCGAACAGTTCCAGCACATTGCGATGGCTGACGCCGACGCCCTTGGGCAGCCCGGTGGAGCCCGAGGTGTAGATGACGTAGGCGAGGTGATCGGGCCGCAGCGGCGTGCGCCGTTCGGCCGGGCTTAGCGGCGCGGTGGCGTACGCGGACTGCTCGTCGGCCAGCACCACCGGCAGGCCCGGCGCGGGCACCAGTCCGCGTTCGGCCGAAGTCGTCAGCAGCACAGCCGGTTTCGCGTCGGCGAGAATGTAGTCCAGGCGCTGGGCCGGGTAGCCGGAGTCGATCGGCAGGTATCCCGCCCCCGACAGCAGCACGGCCAGCAGGGCGACCGGCAGCTCCTCGGTACGCGGAACCGCTACGGCCACCAGTGTTTCCGGGCCGGCCCCGTGCGCGATCAACGCCCTGGCCAGCGCCGAGGCACGGCCGAGCAGCTCGGCGAAGGTCAGCGACCGCTCCCCCGCGCGTACCGCGATCGCCTCGGGCCGCTGCTGCGCCTGCGCGGTGATCAGGTCGGCCAGCGTCACCTCGGGCACGGCGAAACCGGCCGAATTCCCTTCGCGCAGCACGAGTTCACGCTCACCGGGAGCGAGCACGTCGATGTCGCCGACCGGGACGGCCGGATCGGCGACCACCGCGGCGAGCACCCGCGACCAGCGATCGGCGAAGTCGACGACGGTGGCCCGGTCGAACAGATCGGTCGCGTAGACGAACGAGACCGCCAGCCCCTGCGGCGCGCCGTCGGCGCCGACGTGCTCGGCCAGCTCCACCTGTAGATCGAATTTGGCCAGCGGCACGGTGAAGTCGGCACCGGACACGGCCAGGCCGGGCAGCGCCAGATCGGCGCGGGCCAGGTTCTGGAAGGTCAGCATCACCTGGAACAGCGGATGCCGGGAGGTCGAACGCACCGGCTCGAGCAGTTCGACCAGCCGCTCGAAGGGCACGTCGGCGTGCCCGAAGGCAGCCAGGTCACCCGCCCTGACCTCGGTGAGCAGGTCGGTGAAGCGGGTACCGGGGTGCACCTCGGTCCGCAGGACCAGGGTGTTGACGAACATGCCGATCAGCTCGTCGAGCGCCTGCTCGCCACGACCGGCCACCGGGGTACCGATGGCGATGTCGCGGGTGCCGGAGAGCCGGGCCAGCAGCAGCGCCAGCGCGGTGTGCACCACCATGAACAGCGTCGCGTTGTGCTCCCGCGCCAGCGCGGCCAGACCGGCGTGCACCGAGGCGGGGATCTGGATGCTCATGCTGGCGCCGCGCCTGCTGGCCACGGCGGGACGCGGCCGGTCGGCGGGCAGCTCGAGTTGTTCGGGCAGGCCGGACAGGGTCGACCGCCAGAACGCGACCTGGGCGGCCAGCAGCGAGTGCGGGTCGTCCTCGGTGCCGAGCAGTTCGCGCTGCCACAGCGTGTAGTCGGCGTACTGCACCGGCAGCGGCGTCCACTGCGGTGCGCCACCGCCCCGGCGCTCGGCGTAGGCCGTGAGCAGATCCCGGGTGAGCGGGGCGAAGGAGAAGCCGTCGGCCGCGATGTGGTGCACCACGCAGACGACGACATGTTCGTTCTCCGACAAGACCAGCACCCGCACCCGCACCGGTGGCGTCACAGTGACGTCGAAACCGGTCAGCGCGGCCGCCGCGATCGCCTCGGTGAGCTCGCTCTCGGCGACCTCGACGACCTCGAATTCCGGTGCGGCGGAAGGATCTCCGGCCGCGAGCACCACCTGGTGGCCTTCGCCGTCGAGCACCGCGTCACGTCCGGTGGTCGCCGGCCCACCGAATACCGGGTACACCGTGCGCAGCACTTCGTGCCGGGTCACCAGGTCGGCGACGGCGGCCCGCAGAGCGGGCAGGTCGATGCGGCCGGACAGGCGAACGGCGACGGGGATGTTGTCCACGGCCGAGTCCGGGTCGAAGCGGTTGAGGAACCACATCCGCTGCTGGGCGTAGGACAGCGGGACCACCTCGGGGCGCGGCCGCGCTGTCAACGCCAGCGCGCGGGCCGAAACCCGGTGCTGCTCAGCCTTGTTCGCCAGGCCGGCGACCGTCGGTGCCTCGAATACCGCCTGCACCGGCACCCGCACGTCCAGCGCGGCGCCGATCCGGGCGACCGCCTGGGCCGCCAGCAGCGAGTCGCCACCCAGATCGAAGAAGTCGTCGTCCGCGCCGACCCGGCCCGCGCCGTCGCGCAGCAACAGTGCGGCGAACACATCGGCGACCACCTGTTCGGCAGGTGTCGCGGGCGCGCGGAAACCGCGCACAGTGAAAACCGGCGTCGGCAGCGCCGCCCGGTCGAGCTTGCCCACCGGGGTCAGCGGCAGCGCGTCGAGCACCATGATGACGGCCGGAACCATGTACGCGGGCAGCGATTCGGCGAGGAACTCCGCGAGCGCGCCGGTGTCGACCGTGCGACCCACCCGCGGCAGCACATAGGACACCAGCCCGGTCGCGCCCGACGGCATGGCCTTGCCGAGTGTCACCGCGTAGTCGAGGTCGGGATGCGCGGTGAGCGCGTTGTCGATCTCGCCCAGTTCGATCCGGAAGCCGCGCACCTTCACCTGGAAGTCGGTGCGGCCCAGGTATTCCAGGGTGCCGTCGTGGTCGAGCCTGCGCACCAGATCGCCGGTGCGGTAGAGCCTGCCCGCACCGAACGGCGAGGCCACGAAGCGTTCCGCGGTGAGTCCCGGCTTGCCCAGATAGCCCTGCGCCAGCGCCGGACCCGACAGATACAGTTCGCCGACGACGCCCGCCGGCACCGGCCGCAACCGCGCGTCGAGCACGTACAGGCCCATGCCGGGCACCGCGGCGCCGATGGTGATCGGGTCGCCGGCCCGCAGCGCGCCGGTGCTGGTGGCCAGGATGGTGGCCTCGGTCGGTCCGTAGCCGTTGTAGAAGCGCCGCTCGCCGGTGGCCCAGCGACCCATCAACTCCGGCCCGAACCGGTCACCGGCCACCACGACCGTGCGCAGCTCGGGCAGCCCGCCCGGGTCGACCGATTCCAGCGCGCCCGGCGTGATCAGCAGGTGCGTGATGCGTTCGCGGCGCAGCAGATCCGAGAGCTCGAAGCCGCCGAAGACCCGCGGCGGCGAGACGACCAGGGTGGCGCCGCTGGTGAAGGCCAGCAGCAGCTCCAGTACCGAGACGTCGAAGTTCGGCGAGCACACATGCAGCACACGCGAATCCGGCTCGACACCGTAGTGCTCCCGCTCGGCCGCGGCCAGCGCGGCGAGACCGGCATGGGTCACCACCACGCCCTTGGGCTTGCCGGTGGATCCCGAGGTGTAGATGACATAGGCCGGGTGCCGCTCGTCGATCGGGCGGACCCGGTCGGCGTAGCTCACCGAGTGCGACGGCCGGGCCGCGATGCGTTCGGCGACCACCGGGTCGTCGAGTTCGATCCAGTACGTGCCGGTGCCGAGCAGTGACCGGTGCACGGCCGCGGTCAGGCCGACGATCGCGCCGGAATCGGCGACGATGTGGTCGATCCGCTCGCTCGGATAGCTGGGATCGACCGGCACGTAGGCCGCGCCCGCCTTGGCGACGGCCCAGATCGCGAGCACCGATTCGACCGAGCGGGCGATCGCGACGGCGACCACGTCGCCCGCGCCGACCCCGCGGTCGATGAGCTCGCGCGCCAGCCGGGAAGACTCCTCGTCGAGCTCGCGATAGGTCAGGTCACACTCGCCGCCCGGGGTCCCAGTCGGGTTGTAGCGGACAGCTATCGACTCGGCCGCGGATTCGACGGCGGCCGTGAGCAACTGGCCGAACAATGTGCCGGTTGGCCTTCGCCTGCCGGCACGGCCAGAGCGGCGGGAGTTTTCCACAGACCAATACACCTCTCGCGTCCGGCGGACCGATTCGGACACAGCATAGCCACACCTACCCTGCTACCGCCGACCGTCGCCGCGGTGTGCGCCACGACACACCTACTCTCTCGAAACGAAATCGTAATCCCCGGACCGCCTGTTACGGGGTGCTATCGGACTACCTCGCGGAAAGTGCGACGACCTGCGCGGTTACCGGTCCGACCATGGCCGACGCGGCCGGGCCGAGCAGGTCGTGATGGGCGGCGTCGACCGGGTGATCGACGATCACGCCGCTGATGTGCCGACGCCATCGCGAGGCCCCCGCACGCAGGGATTCCGGGGTGCGCAGGGCGGTGAAGTAGGTGAGATCACCTTCGAACCGATCCGGTATCAACGCCGTCACCGCGGCCACCGCGTGCAGCGCGCCGCGATACATGCCGACGAACTGGGCCCGCGAGATCGGGACCTCGCCGGCCAGCGCGGTGTGCAGGGCGGCCACGGCCTCGTCGTTCAGCTCGGTCAGCCGGTCGGCGGCGGGCAGCAGGTGCTCCGGGATACCCAGCTCGACCAGCGCGTGCCGCAGTTCGGTGGTGAAGTCGGCCAGGTCGGCGCCGGGCACGCTGTCGAGCATGGTCAGCGAGGCCACCGTCTCCCCCGCGGCCTGCAGCCGGGTGGCGACCGCCTGGGCCAGCACGCCACCGAGCGACCAGCCGAGCAGCTGGTAGGGGCCGTGCGGCTGGACCGCGCGGATCTCGGCGACATAGCGGTCGATGAGCTCGGCGGGCGAGGCGGGCCGGAAATCCGGTTCGCTCAGCGCCGGGGACTGGATGCCGATGATCGGCTGGTCATCGGGCAGATACGGCTTCAGGCCCGCGTACGCCCAGGCCAGGCCGGAGACCGGGTGCAGGCACAGCAGCGGTGCGCGGGTGCCGTGCGGCTGGATCGGCAGGACCACCGACAGCGCGGCGGCCAGGTCGGCGGCGCCTGCGTGCTCGTCACCGAGCCGGGCGGCCAGACCGGCCACGGTCGGGTCGGCGAAGAAGGCGGCGACGGTGAGTTCGGCGCCGGTGCGCTCGCGCAGGTGATGGACCACACGGGTGGCCAGCAGGGAATTGCCGCCGAGGGCGAAGAAGTCGTCGTCGAGGCCGGGACGCTGCGCGCCGAGCACGTCGGCGAACACCTCGGCCACGGCGATTTCGTGCGCGCTCTCCGGTGCCCGGTAGACGCGCGGTTCGAGCACCGGCGCGGGCAGCGCAGCGCGGTCGAGTTTGCCGTTGGCGTTCAACGGCAGCGCGTCGAGGACGACGAAGGCGGCGGGCACCATGTAGGAGGGCAGCACCTGCGCCACCGCGGCCCTCGCCCCGGCCGGGGTCAGCTCGGTCCCGGACGCGGGCACCACATAGGCGACCAGGCGGTCACCGAGCCGCGCATCCTGGTGGGCGAGGACCGCCGCCTGCGCGACCTGCGGGGCGGCCAGCAGCGCGGCCTCGATCTCGCCGAGCTCGATCCGGAAGCCACGGATCTTCACCTGGAAGTCGGTCCGGCCACGGTATTCGAGTTCGCCGTCGGCGGTCCAGGCGACCAGGTCACCGGTGCGATACATCCGCGCGCCACCCCGGCGGTGATCCTCAGCGGACCGTGCAGGCGCCGCGAACCGGTCGGCAGACAGCTCCGCAGCGGTCGACTCCGCCGAAGCCGGATCACGGTCAGTGGCCGCCGCCGCGAACGGCCCCACAGCGACCGACTCCGCCGAAGCCGCGAAGGGGTCGGCGACGAAGCGGTCGGCGGTCAAGTCGGGGCGGGCGAAGTAGCCTCGGGCCAGCTGGGCGCCGGCGAGGTAGAGCTCGCCCGTGACGCCGACCGGGACGGGGCGCAGGCGCGAGTCCAGGACGTAGGCGTGGCTGTTCCATTCGGGGGCGCCGATCGGCACCGTCGTGCGGTCGGCGGTGGTGACGCGGTGGTCGGTGATGGAGACCGCGGCTTCGGTGGGGCCGTACAGGTTGTGCAGGGCGGCGGTGTTGTCGGCGAGGAAACGCTGCGCGGTCGCGGCGGGGAGCGCCTCACCGATGGCGAGGACGCGGCGCAGCGAATCCGGGAGTGTCCCACCGGCTTCGGTGAGCAAGGCGTCGAGCATCGAGGGCACGACGTGCAGCGTGCTGACTGCCTGCCTGGTCAGCATCCCGAGCAGGTAGGCCGGATCCCGATGACCATCCGCCGTGGCGATGACCAACCGGCCCCCGCACACCGCCGCCGACCAGAACTCCCACACCGAGAGGTCGAAGGTCGCGGCGGTCTTCAACAGCACCGAGTCCGCGCGCCCGAGCCCGAAACGTTCGGTCTTCCACAGCAATTGGTTGACGATCGCGCCGTGGGAGACCGCCACACCCTTCGGTTTACCGGTCGATCCAGAGGTGAAGATCACGTACGCGGTGTTCTCGGGCCGCAGGACACCGCGGCGTTCGTTCACCAAGATCGGCGCACCCGAAGCGGTGGACAGGTCGAGCGTATCGATCGCGATCACCGATGTGATGCCACGCCCGGCGACGTCCGCACGGTCACCCATCGACACGTTCGCCTCTGGCCCAGCGCCATTCGCACGGTGGTCCATCGACACGTCTGCCCCTGGCCCAACAGCATTCACGCGGTCGTCCATCGCGGCGCCGTACCCAGCTACCAGCGATTGCCGACCGAGTTCGGCATCGGCGGCACCACTGGCGTCCGGGTGGACTGCCGCGGGCGTTGCCGCTGCGGTGGCCATCTCCGGCGAGAAGCCCAGCCGCGCCGCCGTTGCCGCTGAATCGGCGGGCAGCTGGAATCCCTCGCGCGAAGTGGTCAGTACACAGACCGGGGCGGCGGTGTCGATGATGTGGCCGACGCGGTCGGCGGGCTGGTCGGGGTCGATCGGGACGTAGGCGGCGCCGGCTTGGGTGACCGCGTACATGGCGACGACCAGGTCGACCGAGCGGCGAATGGCCAGGGCGACACGGTCTTCCACGCCGACACCCTGGGCGATCAGGTGGCGGGCCAGGCGGTTCACCCGGTCGGCGAAGGCACTGTAGGTGAGTTCCGCGCCGTCCGGGGCGACCAGCGCGACGCCGCCGGGGTGGGCGGTGGCCGTCTGCGTGAACAGGGCGGCGAGGGTGGTGGGCGGGACGGGATGGCCGGTGGCGTTCCAGCCGTGCAGGATTCGGTCGCGTTCGGCGGCGGAGAGCAGGTCGATCGCGTCGACGGGCAGTTCGGGGGCGGTGGCGACCGCCCGCAGGACCCGCGCGAACCGGTCGGCGTAGTCCTGTGCGGTCGATGCGTCGAAAAGGTCGGTGGCATAGGTGAATACGCCGCTGATGCCCTGGGCGATGCCGTCGGCGTCGTAGGTGTCGGCGACCACGGCGTGCAGGTCGAACTGCGAGACGGCCAGGTCCACGTCGACCGCCTCGACGGCGGCCTGACCGAGTTCGAGGCCGGTGCGGGTGAGGTTCTGGAACGACAGGCCGACCTGGAACAGCGGGTGCCGGGCGGTCGAACGAGCCGGGTTGATCGCCTCGACCAGGCGCTCGAAGGGCAGGTCGGCGTGGGCGAAGACCTGCAGGTCGATATCGCGCTGGCGGGCCAGCAGTTCGGCGAACGGCTCTCCGGGGGTGAGGGTGGTGCGGAAGACCAAGGTGTTGACGAACATGCCGATCAGGTCGTCGAGCGCCGCCTCGCCCCGGCCCGCGATGGGGGTGCCGATGGCGAGATCGTCGGTGCCGGCCAGTCGGGCGAGGGTGACCGCGAGCGCGGTGTGCACCACCATGAACAGCGTCGCGCCCTGCCGCCGGGCCAGTGCCACCAGCGCGCGGTGTGTCGCGGCGTCGATTTCGATCGACACGCGCCCGCCCGCGAAGGACTGCACGGCGGGGCGTGGCCGGTCGGCGGGCAGGTCGAGCTGATCGGGCAGCCCGGCCAGCGCGGTCCGCCAGTAGTCCAGCTGCGCCGAGGCCAGCGATCGCGGGTCGTCCTCGCTGCCGAGCAGCGCCCGCTGCCACAGTGCGTAGTCGGCGTATTGCACCGCCAGCGGCGTCCATTCTGGGGCCGACCCGGCCGACCGCGCGCCGTAGGCCAGCATCAGGTCCCTGGTCAGCGGCGTCAGCGAGGAGCCGTCGCCGGCGATGTGGTGCACGACCACCGCCAGCACCACTTCCTCGGCGCCGAGCTGGAACAGCGCGACCCGCACCGGCACCTGGGCGCGCACATCGAACCCGGAGGAGCCGAGCTCGTGGATGGCGGCGCCGAGCTGCTCGGGCGCGATCCGCCGCACCTCGAGCTGCGGCGTGGACTCCGACGCGGCCAGCACCTGCTGCACCGGCCCGTCGCCGGTCTCGGGATAGATCGTGCGCAGCGTCTCGTGCCGGGCGACCAGGTCACCGACCGCGGCCCGCAGCGCCTCGACGTCGATACCGCCGTGCAGCCGCACCGCCATCGGGATGTTGTAGGCCACCGACTCCGGGTCGAACTGGTTGAGGAACCACATCCGCTGCTGGGCCAGCGAGAGCGGAATCCGCGCGGGCCGCTCCCCCGCCACCAGCGCGGGACGCGCACCGGCACCGGCGGTTTCGGTGAGCCGCTGGGCCAGCGCGCCGACCGTCGGCACCTCGAACAGCAACCGCACCGGGAAGTCGGTGTCCAGCGCCGCGCCGAGGCGGGCGGCGACCTGGGTGGCCAGCAGCGAGTTGCCGCCGAGGGCGAAGAAGTCGTCGTCGAGGCCGAGCGCCGCGTCGGCGTCCAGGTCGAGTACCTGGGCGAAGGTCCCCGCCACGATCTGTTCCACCGGCGTGCTCGGTGCGCGGAATTCGGCGTGCTCGAGCACCGGTTCGGGCAGTGCGCGGCGGTCCAGCTTGCCGACCGGGGTCAGCGGGATGGTGTCGAGCGCCATGATCACGGTCGGGACCATGTGCGCGGGCAGGCTGCGCTCGGTATGGGCGATGAGCGCGGCGGCGTCGACCGTGGCGCCCGGCGCGGCGTGCACATACGACACGAGAATCGTGGCGCCGCTGTCGAGTTCGTGGCCGAGAGTGGCCGCGAAGTCCAGGCTCTCGTGTGCCGAGAGCACCGCGTCGATCTCACCGAGCTCGATCCGGAAACCGCGGATCTTCACCTGGAAGTCGTTGCGGCCCACGTATTCCAGTGATCCGTCGACGGTCCAGCGCACCAGGTCGCCGGTGCGGTAGAGCCGGGATCCGGCCGGGTCGAACGGGTTCGACACGAAACGGGAGGCGGTCAGCCCGGGACGATCGTGGTAGCCGCGGGTCAGCTGGGCGCCGGTGATGTACAGCTCGCCGGTCACCCCGGGCGGCACGGGGCCGAGACGCTCGTCGAGGACGTATTCGGCGACGCCGCCGATCGGCCCGCCGATGGTGAGCGGGTCACCCGGCTTCAACGGCACACTGATATTGGTGACGATGGTCGTCTCGGTCGGCCCGTACACATTGTGGAATTCGCGCAGTGTCCCGTCGGCCAGTGGAATCGCCCAGCGGCGCAACAGATCCGGTGGGACGGTCTCACCGCCGACGGCCACCACCCGGAAATCGTCGAGCCCGGCCGGGTCGATCGAGGCCAGCGCGGCCGGAGTGATGAACGCGTGACTCACCCGCTCGCGGCGCAGCAGCGCGGCCAGATCGTCACCGCCGAACACGCTGGGGTCGACGATCACCATGGTCGCCGCCGCACCGATCGCCAGCAGCAGTTCCAGCAGCGACGCGTCGAACGAGGGTGAGGCGAAATGCAATGTGCGCGAACCGGATTCGACACCGTAGAGCCTGCGCTGCTCCTCGCAGAACGGCGCCAGCCCGGCCTGGCTCACCGCGACACCCTTGGGCAGGCCGGTGGAGCCGGAGGTGTAGATGAGGTAGGCGAGGTCCTCGGCGCGGACCGGGCGCAGCCGGTCGGCATTGGTGATCGGCTCGCCGGCGACCTCGGCCAGCAGCGGGGCGGCGAGCGGACCGTCGATGGCCAGCCAGTCCACCTCGGTGGGCAGGCGGTCGGCGACGGCGGCGACGGTCAGGCCGAAGACAGCGCCGGAGTCGGTGACCATGTGCGTCACGCGATCCGGCGGATAGTTCGGGTCCACCGGCACGAAACCGGCGCCGGTCTTGGTGACGGCCCACACCGCCAGCACCGACTCGATCGAGCGCGAGATCCCGATGGCGACCAGGTCACCCGCGCCGATACCGCGCGCGATCAGCAGCCGGGCGATCCGGGTCGACTGCTCGTCGAGTTCGGCGTAGGTGCGGGTGCCGAGCGTGCGGGTGGCGTCGGCGAGCACCACCGCGACACCGTCGGGGTTGGTCTCGGCGGCGGCCGCGAGCAGCTGTGCCAGCGTGGTCACCCTGGGGCGCCGCGTGCGCACCGGTCGAGTCCGTGCCGGACGTGTCATAGCCGTTCCACCTCACCATCACCGAAACTTGTTGCCTCGCCCGCCCTTCGCGTCATCACGCAGCTGACCGGCGGCCGGGCTCACGCGACGGGCGCGCGCGAGCCCCCGAGTACCAGCACCACCTCGGCGGGTCCGGGATCGCCCGGGGCCGTGTCATCGGCGATGACTGCCCGCAGGTCATCGAGGCCCGCGGTGCCGAGAGCTTCGAGACCGGCCTGATCACCGAACAGATGGCTCACCCATTCCTCAGCGAGCGCCTGCGCGGACACCTGCGTCACCAGCACCATCGACGCACCGGCGACACCGGCGGCGACCGGCTCCACCAGCGCGGCGAAACTGTCGGCCGGGCCGTGGCCGAAGGTGCGGGATTCGAAGGTCAGGTCGGTCTCGGCGCGCACCCGCGCACCGGCGGTGGCCAGCTCGTCGTAGCTGCGCACCCCGTCCGGGCCGACGAAGGCCGGGTCGCCGCCGCGCAGTGCCCTGGTGCGGTCGGCGTAGGTGACCGGCCGCGCGGACTGCGTGGACAGCTCGGTGCGCACGGCCGCGTCGTCGAGCACGACCCAGTCGATCTCGCTCACCGGCGGCGCGCCGAGGGTCAGCCCGATCTTGGCGCACGGCTCGCCGTCGACGTGGACGCCGACCGGCACCACGGCCGCGCCGGCCTTGAGCACGGCCCACACCGACACCGCCCAGTCCACCCCGCGCGCGAGGTCGACGGCCACGCCGGTGCCCGGCCCGAAACCGCGGGCGATCAGCAGGCGAGCCAGCCGGGAAGAGCGCGCGTCGAGCTGTTCGTAACTCAGCGACTCCTCGCCCCACACCAGCGCGGGACCGTCCGGATCGTCCTCGGCGGCCGCGGCGAAGGACTGCGCGAGGGTGGTGCCGCCGGTCGGCGCGCTCGACACGACGGCCTGTTCGGCACCGCCGAGCAGCCGGGCGCGTTCCTGTTCGTCGAGGATGTCGATGTCGCCGATGCACAGCTGCGGGTCGGCGGCCACCGCGGTCAGGATGCGGGCGAAGCGCTCGCCGAGGGTCCGCACGGTCGCCTCGTCGAACAGGTCGGTGGCGTAGTTGAACAGGGTCACCAGTTCGCCCGGCTCGCCCGTCTCGGTGAAGCGGGGCTCCACGTCGACCTGCAGATCGAACTTGGCCGCGACCGCCGTCGCCAGCGCGTCGACGGTCAGCCCGGGCAGTTCGAGCGCGGCGGCCTCGTTGTTGCTGAAGGTCAGCGCCACCTGGAACAGCGGATTGTGCGCGCTGCCCTTGCCCGGCGCGACGACCTCGACGACCCGCTCGAACGGCAGGTCAGCATGGGCGAACGCGCCCAGATCGGTCTCGCGGGCCAGATCGACGGCCTCGTCGAAGGACCCGGCCGGGTCGAGCGCGGTGCGCAGGGTGAGCGTGTTGACGAACATGCCGACCAGCTCGTCGAGCGACCGTTCACCCCGTCCGGCGACCGCGGTGCCGATGGCGATATCGGAGGTGCCCGACAGCCGCGCCAGCAGCACCGCCAGCGCCCCGTGCACGACCATGAAAAGCGACGACTTGTGTTCGCGCGCAATACCGTTGAGCCGCTGATGCACCTCGGCGGACAACCGCAGCTCGGTGGTGGCGCCCCGCAGCGTCGGCACCGCCGGGCGCGGCCGGTCCTGCGGCAGCTCGAGCAGTGGCGGCACGCCGGCCAGCTGCTCGCGCCAGTAGTCGAGTTGCGCGGTGGCGACCGAGCCCGGCTCGTCGTCCGCGCCGACCACCTCGCGCTGCCACAGGGCGAAATCGGCGTACTGCACGGCCAACGGCGTCCAGGCCGGCGCCTGCCCACCGCTGCGCGACACATAGGCGGTCATGAGGTCACGCGCGAGCGGGGCCAGCGAGGCGCCGTCGGCGGAGATGTGGTGCACGACGAACACCAGCAGCCACCGCGCGTCCGCGCCACCGGTCAGCAACCGCGCCCGCACGGGAACCTCGCGGGTGACGTCGAAACCGGCGGCGGCCAGTTCGGCCGCCCGGCCCAGCACATCGCCGGTGGTCTCCACGACGAGCCCCTCCGGCAGCACCTCCGCCACCGACACGATCTCCTGAATCGGCGACCCGTCAGCCACCGTCGAGTCGCCCACGGCGGCAAGGTCCTTCGGCACCACGGCACCCGCCACAGGGAAACGGGTGCGCAGCGACTCGTGTCGGTCGAGCACATCGCGGACCGCGGCGTCGAGTGCGGCGATGTCGAGGTCGCCGGTCAGCTGGATGGCGAAGGGGATGTTGTAGGAGCCCGAGGCCGGGTCGAGCTGGTTGAGTACCCACATGCGCTGCTGGGCCAGCGACAGCGGAATCCGTTGCGGGCGTACGGCTGCCGTGAGCGCGGGTCGTGCGGTGCCGGTCGCGCCGATCCGGGCGGCCAGTGCCGTCACCGTGGGCGCTTCGAACAGATCGCGGATGGTGAGCTCGGCGGTGAGGGCCTCGTTGATGCGGGCGATCGCGCGAGTCGCCATGAGCGAGTTGCCGCCGAGGGCGAAGTAGTCGTCGTCGGCGCCGACGCGACCCATTCCGAGCAGCTCGGCGAACACCCCGGCCACGATCTCCTCGGCGGGTGTGGCGGGCGCGCGGAACTCGCCGGCGGTGAAGGTCGGCGCGGGCAGGGCCTTGCGGTCGAGTTTGCCGCTCGGGTTCAGCGGGAACGCGTCCAGGGCGACGAGCGCGGCCGGAATCATGTACGCGGGCAACGATTCCCCGATGGCGGCCAGCAGCGGCGCCTGCTCGATCTCCGCGCCCGGCTTGGGCACCACATAGGCGACGAGCTGTTCGCCGGTGGCCGAATCGGCGACGATCGCCACGGCCTGGCTCACCGCGGGCTGGGCCAGCAGCGCGGTCTCGATCTCGCCGAGCTCGATGCGCTGGCCACGGAACTTCACCTGGAAGTCGGTGCGGCCCAGGTATTCCAGCACGTGGGTGTCGGCGGTCGGGGTGCGCCAGACGACGAGGTCGCCGGTGCGGTACATCCGCGCGCCGGGCTCGAAGGGGTTGGCCACGAACCGATCCGAGGTCAGATCCGGCCGTGCGACGTATCCGCGCGCGAGCTGGTCACCGGCGAGATACAGCTCGCCGACCACCCCGGCCGGCACCGGGCGCAACTGCCCGTCCAGCACGTAGACGCGAGTGTTCCACTGCGGCACACCGATCGGCACCGAACCCCGGTCGGTCTCGCCCGCGGGCCAATAGGTCACCGACACAGCGGCTTCGGTGGGTCCGTACAGGTTGTGCACCTGCGCGCCCGACACCGTCCGCAGCGCCTCGACCGTCTCCGGCGGCAGCGCCTCACCGATGGCGAACACATCGCGCAGGGTGGGAATGCTGCCCGCGGTGGTGTGCGCGGCGAACACGGTGAGCATCGACGGCACGAAGTCGGTCACCGTGACACGTTGGGCGGCAATGGTTTCGGCGATGTAGGCCGGGTCGCGGTGGCCGTCGTGGGTGGCCACCACCAGTTTCGCGCCGGTGCGCAGCGGCATGAAGTAGCCCCACAGCGACACGTCGAAGGTGGTCGCGGTCTTCTGCAGGTAGACATCGCCGGGACCCAGCGGGTATTCCGCGAGCATCCAGGCGGTCTGGTTGTCGATCGCCGCGTGCGAGACCGCGACACCCTTGGGGCGGCCGGTCGAACCCGAGGTGAAGATGACATAGGCCGGATGCTGCGGCAGCACCGGGCGCAACAGCTCGGCTGCCGTCAGCGGCGTGCCCGGGAAGTCTTCCAGCGCAACGGTATCCATCGTGATCACCGGCGTGCTCGCGGCCACCTCGACCGCGTCGGCGGTGGTGGTGAGCACGCACACCGGCTGCGCGGTGTCGAGGATGTGGGCGATGCGCTCGGCCGGATGATCCGGGTCCAGCGGCACGTAGGCGCCACCGGCGGTGACGATCGCGTACATGCCGATCACCAGATCCAGCGAGCGCCGCACGGCCAGCCCGACCAGCGACTCCGCGCCGACCCCGCGCCGCACCAGCAACCGGGCCAGCCGGTTGACCCGCTCGTCGAACTCGCGGTAGGTGAGCTCGGTGCCCTCGTAGGCCAGCGCGATCTCGTCGGGGTGCGCGGCCACGGCCGCGCGATAACCGTCGAGCAGCAGCGCGGGCACCAGCTCGTGGCCGGTGTCGTTCCAGCGCACCAGGATTCGCTCGCGCTCGACGGGCTCGAGCAGGTCGATGGCGCCGACCGGGCGGGCCGGATCGGCGACGACCTGGCCGAGCAGCCGCACCAGGCGATCGGCGAAACCGGCGACGGTGGCCTCGTCGAACAGGTCGGTGGCATAGGTGAACGCCGCCGAGACGCCGTCGGCGACGCCGTCGGTCTCCAGCGGGACCATGGTCAGTTCCAGGTCGAACTTGGCGAACGGCACGGCCAGATCCACACCGCCGACGGTGAGTCCGGGCAGCCGCAGTTCGGTGCCTGCGAGGTTCTGGAAGGTGAGCATCACCTGGAACAGCGGGTGCCTGGCCATCGACCTGGCCGGATCGAGCAGCTCGACCAGCCGCTCGAACGGCACGTCGGCATGGCCGAAGGCCGCGACGTCGGTGGCGCGGACGGTGCCGAGCAGTTCGTCGAAGCTGCGAGCCGGGTCGACCTCGGTGCGCAGGACCAGGGTGTTGACGAACATGCCGATCACATCGTCGAGCACCGCCTCGCCACGACCGGCGACCGGGGTGCCGACGGCGATGTCGGTGGTGCCCGACAGCCGGGCCAGCAGGACCGCCAGCGCGGTGTGGACCACCATGAACAGCGTCGAATTGTGTTCGCGGGACAGGCGATCCAGCGCGGCGTGCACCTCGGCGGGGATGCGGAAGTCGTAGCTCGCGCCCCGGTTGGTCATGGCGGCCGGGCGCGGCCGGTCGGCAGGCAGGTCCAATTGCTCGGGCAGCCCGGCCAATTCGTCACGCCAGAACGAGATCTGCTGGGCCAGCAGTGAATCCGGATCGGATTCGGCGCCCAGCGTCGCCCGCTGCCACAGCGTGAAATCGGCGTACTGCACCGCCAGTTCGCGCCAGCGCGGCGCGAGACCGCGCAGCCGGTCGGAGTAGGCCGAGATCAGGTCGCGGGTCAGCGGGCCCATCGAGAAGCCGTCGGCGGCGATGTGGTGGACCACGCACAGCAGCACGTGTTCCTCGGCGCCGAGGCGGAACAGCCGCACCCGCACCGGCGGCGCGAGCGCCACATCGAAACCGGCGCTCGCCTGTTCGGCGATCAGCTGCGGCAGCTGCGCGGCGGTCGTCTCGACCACCTCGACCAGCGGGATCGCACGCGGGTCGCGCACCGGCAGCACCAGCTGCACGGCATCCCCGTCCACCTCGGGGTAGATGGTGCGCAGCACTTCGTGGCGGGTGATCAGGTCGGTCACCGCGGCGCGCATGGCGGCCACGTCGAGGCTGCCGGTGAGCCGCACCGGCAGCGGAATGTTGTTGGCGCCACTGGCCGGATCGAACCGGTTGAGGAACCACATCCGCTGCTGCGCGTACGACAGCGGGATCTGCTCCGGACGCGGCTGGGCAGTAAGCGGATTGCCGGTGCCCACCCCGACATGCGATTCGACGCGAGCGGCCAGCGCCGCCACCGACGAGGCCTCGAACACCAGCTGCACGGGCACCCGGGTGTCGAGCGCGGTGCCGATCCGGGCCACCGCCTGCGCGGCCAGCAGCGAGTTGCCGCCGAGCTCGAAGAAGTCGTCGTCGGCGCCGACCTCCTCGCCGCCCTCTGCCACCAGCAGATCCGCGAAGACCCGCGCCACGATCTCCTCGACCGGCGTACTCGGCGCCCGGTAGGCCCGCGCCGTGAAAGTCGGCTCCGGCAAGGCTTTTCGATCCAGCTTGCCCACCGGCGTCAGCGGGATCTCGTCGAGCAGCATGATCGCGGCGGGCACCATGTACGCGGGCAGCAGGCCCGTCAGGTGCTGGGTCAGCTCGGCCGGGGTCACCGTGGCGCCCGCGCGGGGCAGCACATAGGCCACCAGCGAGGTCGTGCCACTGGCCAGGGTTCGTCCGAGGGTGGCCGCGAAGTCCACGTCGGGATGGGTGGTGAGCGCGTTGTCGATCTCGCCGAGTTCGATGCGCAGGCCACGGATCTTGACCTGGAAATCGGAGCGGCCCAGGTATTCGAAATCACCGGAGGTGTTGCGGCGCACCAGATCACCGGTGCGGTAGAGACGACCGCCCGGCGCGCCCGCGTCGGCACCGAAGGGGTTGGCGACGAAGCGCTCCGCGGTCAGCTCGGCGCGGTGCAGGTAGCCCTGCGCCAGCGCGGGACCGGCCAGATACAGCTCACCGACCACCCCGGCGGGCACCGGCCGCAACCGCGCGTCCAGCACGAACGCGGCCACCCCCGGAATCACCGAACCCAGCGTCACCGCCTCGCCCGCGACCATCTCGCCGGTGGTCACCATGACAGTGGCCTCGGTCGGACCGTAGGCGTTGAACACCGAACGGCCCTGTGCCGCCCAGCGTTCCACCAGTTCCGGGCCCAGCTTGTCGCCACCGGTGACGATCACCCGCACGCTCTCGACCGTGCCGGTGTCCACCGACTCGAGCGCGCCCGGAGTGATCAGCAGATGCGAAACCTGTTCGCGGCGCACCAGATCGGCCAGCTCGTCGCCACCGAACACCGTCGGTGGGACCACGACCAGGGTGGCGCCCGCGGTGAAGGTGAACAGCATCTCCATCAGCGAGAAGTCGAAGCTGGGCGAGCTCAGATGGGTCACCCGCGCGCCCGCGTCGATCCGGTACTGCCTGCCCACCGCGGCCATGGTCGCCAGACCGGCCTGGGTCACCGCGACGCCCTTGGGCAGGCCGGTGGATCCCGAGGTGTAGATGAGGTAGGCCGGATGCCGCTCGTCGAGGGTGCGTACCCGGTCGCTGTAGGAGATGGCGTGCGCGGGCTGGGCCGCGACGGCCGCGGCCACGGCGGGATCATCGAGCTCGAGCCAGGTGGTGGTGTCACCCAGGCCGCCACGATGGGCGGTGGTGGTCACGCCGAGCACGGTCCGCGAGTCGGTGACGATGTGGGTGATGCGATCGGCCGGGTAGGACGGGTCGATCGGCACGTAGGCGGCGCCGGTCTTGGCCACCGCCCACACGCTGAGCACCGATTCGACCGAGCGGGTGATCGCCACCGCGACGATGTCGCCGGGGCCGACGCCGCGCCCGATCAGTTCGCGGGCCAGCTGGGAGGACTGCTCGTCGAGCTCGCGATAGGTGAGTTCACGCTGGTCGGCGGGGTCGCCGGTAGGGTTGAACCGAAGGGCGACGGCCTCGGCGGCCGATTCGACGGCTGCCGTCAGCAACTGCCCGAATGTCGGACTGCTCGACCGGCGACGGCGGCTACCGCGGGCAGAACGGCGGGCAGTTTCCATTCGAGTTCATTCACCTCTCATCGAGCCTGGACACACGGCAACCCGCACCGTGCACATCGAGCCATCATATCGACCGGCCACATCGCCTCGACGGTCGCGCTGGTGCCCCCAGAACGCGGGGCCCAGAGGAGTATCGGCTCGACCCCGGGCGTTGTTGCCGGTTCAACAGCAAAGTGACGGGGGTCATAGCCAACCACCCGTCACCTGCGCACGCGGAGGATTCCGCGTGGTCAACGCTCAACTCAGTGCGCGGAGGGACCCCACTCCAGCGGCACGCCCTTGGAGGCGAGGTAGGGCATCGGGTCCATCTTGGCGCCGCCCTGGTCCCAGATCTCCAGGTGCAGGTGCGGGCCGGTGGACTGGCCGCGGTTGCCGACGGTCGCGATGACATCGCCTGCGTTGACCCGCTGACCCTCGGTCACCAGCATCTCGTTCACGTGGCCGTAGACCGCGGTGGTGCCGTCGTCCTGCAGCACCCGGACCCACAGGCCGAAGCCGGAGGCCGGGCCCGCCTCGACGACGGTGCCGCTGGACACCGAGTGGATGGGGGCGCCGATCGAGTCGGCGAAGTCGATGCCGTAGTGCATGGCGCCCCAGCGGGAGCCGAAACCGGAGCTGATCGGGCCGGCGACCGGGCGCACGCTCTGCTGCGGCGCGACCTGGTGCTGGATGCCCTGGATGATGTCCTCGACCTGGCTCAGCGGGCCTGCGATCTCGGGCGGCAGGTTGCCGATGCCGAACGGCGCGGCCACGGGGGCGGCGGCGATCGGGGCGGCGACGGCGTCGGCCTGCTGCACGGGGACCTCGGTGTGCGCGGCGACTTCCTGCGCGGCGACCAGGTTCACTTCCTGGCGGACCGACTCCGGCACCACGGAATCGGCGACGTCGTCGTTGGCCGTCGGCAGCAGCGGGGCCGCGTAGGCGATGGCCGGGGCGACCTGGGCGGCGATGCCGACCAGTGCGCCGGTGGCGACGGCCGCGCTGGCGGCGACGCGCACCCGGTCGGTACGCGACGGCTCGGCGCGGTGCCTGCTGGGCCGCCCGGCCGCTCCGTCACCCAGCAGGGTGCTGACGGAGATGGATTCGGGGCCCACACGGTGCTGCGACAACGTTTCGTCCTAGCGTTCCGACTACAAGGAAAACGTCACCGGCGCGAGGCCGGTCCGGGAGCCACCGAAGTGTTCCCCGGTGCCGAACTGTCTGTAACGGTTCGGCATCCGTTGTGACGGGAACTCTACTCGGCCGTGACCATTCCGCAACCTTCTCCCCCGAAAACGCAGGTAGATGACGTGTCGAACACGTGACGAAGCCATGTCGAACGGTCACATACGCCGTCATGGGGCCTGAACATCCGACCCCGTCGAGCAGACTCGAACCCATGGTTCTCGAGAGCTTGCGTGTCCCCATCGTCGCCGCGCCCATGGCGGGCGGACCCTCCACTCCCGAACTGGTGGCCGCCGTCGCGGCGGCGGGCGGATTCGGCCAGCTGGCCGCGGGCTATCTGACCGTCGACGCGGTGGCCGCCCAGCTCGCGGCGACCAGGGCCGCCACCGCCGCCCCCTTCGGCATCAACCTCTTCGCCCCCGGCCCGGCCGCCGAGCCCGCCACCTACGCGAACTACCTCGCCGAACTCGGCGCGAGCTTCCCGCTCGGCACCCCGAACCACGACACCGACGCCTGGGCCGAGAAGCTGGACCTCCTGGCGGCCGACCCGGTCGCGGTGGTCTCCACGACTTTCGGCTGCCCCACCTCGGTGGAGGTCGACCGGCTGCACGCCGTCGGCACCGAGGTCTGGGTGACCGTGACCTCGCCCGCCGAGGCACGCATCGCCGTCGACGCGGGCGCCGACGCCCTGATCGCCCAGGGCGCCGAGGCGGGCGGGCACCGGGCGACCTTCCTCGACGACCCCGCCGACGATCCGGTCGACCCACTCGGCCTGCTCACCCTCCTGCAACTGCTCACCGCCGTCACCGACCGACCACTGATCGCCGCCGGCGGAATCGCCACCGGCGCCGGGGTGGCCGGCGTGCTCGCCGCGGGCGCGCGGGCCGCCCAGCTCGGCACCGCCCTGCTGCGCTGCGCCGAAGCGGGCACCAACGCCGTGCACCGGGCCGCGATCGGTTCCACCGAGCCGACGATGCTCACCCGCGCGTTCACCGGACGCCGCGCGCGCGGAATCCGCAACCGTTTCCTGCTCGAGCACTCCGCTGACGCGCCCGCCGCCTACCCCGAAATCCATTACGCCACCGCACCGTTGCGCGCCGCGGGCCGGGCTGCGGGCAACCCCGACGAGGTGAATCTGTGGGCGGGGCAAGCACATTCGCTCAGCAGCGAGCAATCGGCAAGCGAACTGGTCAGCGACCTGGCCGCGGACACGAAAACCGCACTCCGGAAAGCACTTTCGGAATGAATCCAGGGTTATTGACAACGAATATCGTTTAGACTCGGACAGGCACACCCCGCCCCAAGCAGGAGGAGAGCGCCATGTCCCTCGATGTACCCGCCGCCTTGCTCGAACGCGCCGAACAGGGCGATATCGACGACGCGGAATTCGTCGAATGCGTCCGCACATCACTGCCGTACGCCTGGGAAGTGGTGAGCCGGGTCGCCGGCGAGCTGCGAGCAGGCGACGCGGAATTCGCCGACAACGTGGTGCCGCCGCCGGACGAGGTGGCCCGCGGCCAGCTGCTGCGCGCCCTGGCCTCCGACGCCATCCGCGGCGGCCTCGAACGCCACTTCGGCGTGAAACTGGCCTTCCAGAACTGCCACCGGGTCGCGGCCTTCCCGCTGTCCTCGGTCGGCGGGGAGACCTACACCCGCTACATCAGCCCCCGAGCCCAGCTCCTCAACCAGAGCCCGGAGCTACGCAACTGTTGACACGACACAGCGGGCGTGGAATCGATTCCACGCCCGCTGTGCTGTCCGTACTCAGCTGAGCGTGACCACGTCCAGCTCGCCCTCCGCGTACTGCGCCCGCAGCCGCTTCTTGTCGAACTTGCCGACGCTGGTCTTGGGCACCTCGGCGATGAAAGTCCAGCGCTCCGGCAGCTGCCACTTGGCGAACTTGTCGGCCAGGAAGTCGCGCAGTTCGGCGGCCTCGGCGGCCGAACCGTCGGCCAGCACGATGGCGACCAGCGGACGCTCGTCCCACTTCTCGTCCGGCACACCGATCACCGCGGCCTCGGCGACGGCCGGATGGCCCATCACCGCGTTCTCCAGGTCCACCGAGGAGATCCACTCGCCACCGGACTTGATGACGTCCTTGGAGCGGTCCACCAGGGTGAGGTAGCCGTTGGGGCTGATCTTGCCGACATCTCCGGTGCGCAGCCAGCCGTCGTCGAACTTGTCCGGGTCGATCTGCGCGCCGGTGGGCGAGTAGTAGGAGCCGGTGATCCAGGCGCCGCGCACCTCCAGCTCGCCGAGCGACTCCCCGTCGTTGGGCACTATCTTGCCATCGTCACCGACCAGCCGCGCCTCGACATTGGCCGGGAACCGGCCCTGGGTGTAGCGGTAGGCCCACGCCTCCTCGCCCTCGGCACCGGCCGGCGCGTGCGCGACACTGCCCAGCGGCGAGGTCTCGGTCATGCCCCAGGCGTGCAGGATGCGCACGCCGTGCTTCTCCTCGAACGCGCGCATCATCGACGGCGGCACCGCGGAACCACCGACGACGGCGGTGCGCAGGTGCGAGATGTCCTGCGGCTGGGCGGCCAGCGCGGCCAGCACGCCACCCCAGATGGTCGGCACGGCGGCGGCGAAGGTCGGCTTCTCGGCGGCCATCATCTCCAGCAGCGGCGCGGGCTGCAGGAAACGGTCCGGCATCAGGATATTGGCGCCCGACATGAGCGCCGCGTACGGCAGGCCCCAGGCGTTGGCATGGAACAGCGGCACGATGGCCAGCACGTAGTCCGAGCCCTGGAAACCCATGCCGTTGGGCGAGTTGACCTGCATGGCGTGCAGCCAGTTGGAGCGGTGCGAGTAGACGACGCCCTTGGGGTCACCGGTGGTGCCGGAGGTGTAACACATGGCCGCGGCCGAGCGCTCGTCGATGACCGGGAAGTCGAATTCGGCGGACTGGGCGTCGAGCAGCTCGCGGTAGGAGTGCACCCGCACGCCCTCGGGCGCGGTCAGCGCGGCGGCGTCACCGTTGACGACGATCACGTGCTCGACCGTCTTCAGGTTCGGCAGGTACTGGCCGAACAGCGGGAGCAGCGTGCCGTCGACCAGCACGACCTGGTCCTCGGCGTGGTTGGCGACGAACACCAGCTGCTCGGGGAACAGGCGGATGTTGAGCGCGTGCAGCACCGCACCCATCGCGGGCACCGCGATGTAGGCGGTCATGTGCTCGTTGTTGTTCCACATGAAGGTGCCGACGCGATCGCCCTCGCCGATGCCGAGCCCACGCAACGCGTTGGCCAGGCGCGCCGAATCGGCGCCCAGCTCGCGATAGGTCATGGTGCGCACGCCGTCGCCGGTCCAGGTCGACACGACCGAGTCGCCCTGGAAGGTGGCAGCGTATTTCAGCAGTGTGGCCAGCGAGAGCTGGTCGTTCTGCATGGTGCTCAGCATTGATGCTCCTTCGTTCCCTGCCGCGGCATGAGCCACGTCACACCGGATGCTACCGAAAAGTACGAATCGGGAGTTTGTTTCCTCCGGTGACATTCCTGCAGGTCTGTAGGGTCACCGGAAACTCGACGGTGGGTCGTGCGGTGGTTGCGCGTCCGGCCCGCGATGGTGCGCGGGCACGCCCGGCCCCGCGTGTTCGGCGTTGTACACGGCGTCGACCACCAGGCGTCGGACATGATCGTTGTCGAGGCTGTAGAAGATCGTGGTGCCCTCGCGGCGGGTCCGCACGAGCCGGGCCATCCGCAGCTTCGCCAGATGCTGGGAGACCGACGGCCCCGGTTTACCGACCCGGCTGGCGAGCTCGTTCACCGACAGTTCGGCCTCGGCCAGCGCCCACAGGATCTGCACCCGGGTCGGGTCGGCCAGCATCCGGAACACCTCGACCACCAGACCCACCTGGTCCTCGGCCAGCGGCGGACGGCCATCTGCGTTCATACGCAGATAATAGGCCCGCGCCGATCAGCGCAGCGCGAGCTCGACGAGCGCGGTCCAGTCGGCCAGCACCTGTTTGCGGCGCGCCCGGTCCCGGCCGACCATCTCGTCGAGCGTCGCGCCACGGACCAGGTTGATGGTCAGCCAGAAGGCGCTCTCCAGCCGATCGCGCGAGATCCCGGCATCGATGTGCGCCGCGCACCGGTCGAGCGTCTCGACGGTGAGATCGTGCTGTACGCGCAACATTTCGCGCCGCAGCGGTGGGTCGTTGGCGATGCCGACATACAGCTCGACCGCGGCCCGCCCGAGCGCGCCCGCGAAGGTGGCGGTGACCAGCTGCACCAGCACCGCGCCGGCTGAGGTGTCGGCCGGGAGCGCTTTCGCCTTGCGCTGCATTGCTTCTCGCTGCCGCTCGGTGAGATGACCGATCGTCTGCGCGAAAAGCTCACCACGCGTGTGGAACTGATGCAGCTGCGCGCCACGGGTCACCCCGGCGCGCGCGGTGATGTCGGCGATCGAGGCGCCCGCGTAGCCGGCCTCGGCCAGGCTCTCGATCGCGGCATCGAGCAGCAGCGTGCGCGTACGCAGGCTCTTCTCCTGATGCTTGTTCGGCGGTAGCGCGGGCATCGACCCATTATAGAGGGTGGAAATTCCGTGCTGCCTTGCACGCAATTCAGTGCTGGACGTACTGTGATGGGCATGGCTGTTGACCGGATGCTGCCCACCGACGAGGCGCGCGAGCTGATCGAACTGACCCGCGACATCGCCGGCAAGGTGCTCGAGCCACGGGTCGCCGAGAGCGAGAAGACCGGCGTCTTCCCCGATGGCGTGTTCCCCGCGCTCGGCGCGGCCGGACTGCTGAGCCTGCCGTATCCCGAGGAGTTCGGCGGCGGCGCGCAGCCCTACGAGGTGTACCTGCAGGTACTCGAGGAACTGGCGAGTCGCTGGGCCGCGGTGGCCGTCGCGGTCAGCGTGCACGGCCTGTCGTGCCATCCGCTGTTCACCTACGGCACCGACGAGCAGAAACAGCAGTGGCTGGCGGGCATGCTCTCCGGCGAAACCATCGGCGCCTACAGCCTTTCCGAGGCGCACGCCGGTTCCGATGCCGCCGCCCTGCGCTGCCGCGCGACCCCCGTCGACGGCGGCTACCGGATCAACGGCACCAAGGCGTGGATCACCAATGGCGGTCGCGCCGACTTCTACACACTGTTCGCCCGCACCGGCGAAGGCTCGCGCGGCATCTCCTGCTTCCTGGTCCCCGCGGGCACCGAGGGCCTGAGCTTCGGCAAGCCCGAGGAGAAGATGGGCCTGCGCGGCATCCCCACCACCACCGCCGCCTACGACGCCGCCTTCCTGCCCGCCGAACGCCGCATCGGCGCAGAGGGACAAGGCCTTTCGATCGCGTTCAGCGCGCTCGACGCGGGCCGCCTCGGCATCGCGGCCGTCGCCACCGGCGTCGCCCAGCGCGCTCTCGACGAGGCCGTCGCCTACGCCAAGGAACGGGAAGCGTTCGGCCGCAAGATCATCGACCATCAGGGCCTGGGTTTCGTGCTCGCCGACATGGCCGCCGCCGTCGACACCGCCCGCGCCACCTACCTCGACGCCGCCCGCCGCCGCGACGCCGGACTGCCCTATTCGCGCCAGGCCAGCGTCGCCAAGCTGGTCGCCACCGATGCCGCGATGAAGGTGACCACCGACGCGGTCCAGGTCTTCGGCGGCTACGGCTACACCCAGGACTTCCCGGTCGAGCGCTACATGCGCGAGGCGAAGGTGATGCAGATCTTCGAGGGGACCAACCAGATCCAGCGCCTGGTGATCGCCCGCCACCTCGCCGGATAGCTAACCGGCAACGCGCCTGTTACGGCCGGTCAGCGCGATCTGGCAACCGACCAGTAAACTGGACGGCATCTCGAGACCTCGACGGAAAGAGGTGCGCGATGCTGTGGTGGCTGGTCGTGATCGTGATCGTCTGCGTGGGTCTGCTGCTGTACCTGCGCGCCGAGCAGAACCGGCGCAATGCCAGGGAACTCGAGGAGGCGCAGGCCGGGGCCAGGGTGGTCATCGAGCGGCTCGGCGGGCAGGTCTACCAGCTGACACCCCGCAACGAGTCCTCGCGCCAGGCCCTGGCCGACGCCGCCGAGCGCTACAACGCCGCGGGCGCCCAGCTCGACCGCGCCACCTCCCCCACCCAGGCCGGCCTGGCCGAACAATCCGCCGTCGAAGGCCTCTATTACATCGCCGCCGCCCGCACGGCCATGGGCATGGACCCCGGCCCACCCATCCCCGCGCTCCCCGGCCAGGACGTCGCGGGCCGCGTCGACCAGCCCCGCGTCATCGACCACAACGGCCACCGCATCGCCGCCTCCCCCGCCGCCTCCCCCGGCACCCCCAACTACTATCCCGGCGGCCGCGTAGCAGGCCGCCCCGTCCCCGCCGGCTGGTACTCCGAACCCTGGTGGAAACCCGCCCTCGTAGCCGGCGCCTGGGGCGCAGGCTCAGCCCTGCTGTTCACCTCCCTCTTCGCCGGCATGCCAGGCGTCGCCTACGACACCCAAGCCTTCGAAAACGGCTCCGGCGAAACCCCCCTCGACCCACCCGACCCCGGTTTCGACCCAGACGGTTTCGACGACCCCAGCGGCTTCGAAGACCCCACCTGGGGCGGCGACCCCGGCTTCGACGGCGGCTTCGCCTGAACACACCCTGAGCCCGCTCTCGGCCCAGACATCGAGCCAGTGGATACGACTCCGGCCCCGGCGGTCTCCACGACGTGCCCCGCACCGGCAGCGGTGATGAATCACCCACTCGACCCCCGTGATTCGGGAGGCCTCACACCTGGGCGGCGTGGAGGGCGGCCAGGTAGCCGAAGACGATGGCTGGGCCGATGGTGGCGCCGGGGCCGGCGTAGGTGTGGCCCATGACCGGGGCGCTGGTGTTGCCTGCGGCGTAGAGGCCGGGGATGGGGGTGCCGTCTGTGCGGCGGACGCGGCCGTGGGTGTCGGTGACCAGGCCGCCCTTGGTGCCGAGGTCGCCGGGGACTAGCCGGGCGGCGTAGAAGGGGGCGGTGTCGAGGGCGCCGAGGTTGGGGTTCGGGCGGTTGCGGGGGTCGCCGTAGTAGCGGTCGTAGGCGCTGGTGCCACGTCCGAAGTCCGCGTCGACGCCGGTGTGGGCGAAGGTGTTGAAGCGGGCGGTGGTGGCGGCCAGTTGGCCGGCGGGGACGCCGATCTTGGTCGCCAATTCTTCGACAGTGTTTGCGCGAGTGAGGATTCCGGCATCGAACCAGCGCTTGGGCAGTGGCTGGCGTGGCGGCAGGCCGGCGAAGAGATAGCGGTTGCGGTAGCGCTGGTCGAAGATCAGCCAGGCGGGCAGGTTCTCGCCGGGGCCCTCGCCCTGTCCGTGTTCGCCGCCGTACATGCGGTGGGTGGCTTCGACATAGGGCAGCGATTCGTTCATGAACCGGTGGCCACGATCGTTGACGATGAGGCTGCCGGGCAGATTACGTTCGGCCAGACAGAACCACGGCGTCCGGGGCAGTGGGATCGACGGACCCCACCAGGCGTCGCCCATGAATGTGGTTGCCGCGCCGATATTCTGGCCTGCCCGGATGCCGTCGCCGGTATTGGCGCTCGCACCGACGGTCCAGTCGGTGCCGATGGGTTCGCGCTGATACTCCTTGCGCATGGCCGCGTTGTGTTCGAACCCGCCGCAGGCCAGGATCACGCCGCGCTCGGCGGCGATCACCCGCTCCACTCCGTCCCGCGAGACGACGACGCCAGTGACCCGATCACCGGTGACCGACAGTTCGGTCAGTGCGGTGTCCAGCAACAACGGCACCCCCGCGTCCCGCAGTCCGTGGCGCAGCATGGCGCTCAACGCCTGCCCCCGCGCGAGCAGATGCTTGCCGCGCAGCCTGCCGCCGAGCCAGCGGCCCGCGATCCCGAGCACCCGGAACGGCGCTCGAGGATTACGCAGACCCAGATGGATCTGCCGGAAGTCCGCCTGGGTCAGCACGAAATTGCGCGGCGCCTTGCCGTAATCAGGTTCCAGCGTTGCTAATTCGGCACCGAGTGCCCGCGCGTCGTAGGGCTTCGGTTCGACTGATCGGCCATGCGCCCGGCCGCCGGGAGCCTCCGGGTAGTAGTCGCTGTAGCCGGGGACCCAGCGCATTTCGAGGGGCGTGTTGGCCCGGAGGAACTCGAATGCCTCGGGCCCTCGGTCGAGGTAGGCGTCGATCAGTTCCGGGTCGACGTCCGCGCCGATGATGTCGGCGAGGTAGGCGCGCGCGGCCTCGAGATCGTCAGCGGGCGCCTGCTCCCGCAGCACCGCGTTGCCGGGTATCCACACCCCGCCACCGGACCGCGCGGTCGACCCACCCCACCGGCTCGCCTTCTCCACCACCACTGCCGACAGCCCGTGCCGTGCGGCGGTGATCGCGGCGGTCATCCCGGCCGCCCCCGAACCGACCACCACAACATCGACTGCCTCGGGAATCACGCTGTTCATACCGTCCTCCACCGGTCGGCCAGGACAGCCACGGTCGCCGCCTCCACACACACCGGCAGCGAAGCCGCCGGATTGTGCGCACTGCGCAGCCACTGCAGATAACCGAATTCGGCCGCCGCGAGCATCAAATGCACCAGCAGCCCCGGATTGCTGTCGGTCGCCGGATCCACACCCATCCGCCGCGCGGCCAGCTCCACCAGCCGCACCCGATGATCGGGCGCGATCAGGGCCACCCGGTCGAGCAGATGCGGCGCGGTCGCGAACGCGGCCCGCCACTGCTCGAGCTCCTCGCTCCCGAGCGTGGTCGACCGGGTGAGAATCGCCCGCGCCAGCGCGATGTCGACCGGCTCGCTCGCCGGCCGCTCCTCCAGCAGCGCCGCGATCCCGGTCCCCCCTTCCCGCACCGGATCCAGCAGCAGATCCTCCTTGCTGCGCACATGCCGGAAGTACGTACTCGCCGAAACCCCCGCCGCCGCCGCGATCTGCTCGGTGGTCACGTCCTCGAACCCCGACTCGGCGAACAGCGCGAACGCCGCCCGCTGAATATCGGCACGCACCTGCCGCCGCTGCCGTTCCCGCAGAGACATCCAAACCTCCCGATCCCGCGGTGACCATCCACCACCGCCTATCGAAAGTATCAACCCATCTGACAGTAACTGTCAAGAAGAATGTTTATGCCATACAGCCATGGTGGGTCAGCTCGGGGTGCGGCACTCGTCCAGTTCCGCGGCCTGCCTGCGGACTTGCTTCGGGGCGGGCAGGCGGTCGGCGACCACGCGGATGCGCGGGTTCTCGTTCTCGATCTGCTGGGCCGAGGCGGCGATGAGGTTGCGGGCGGTGGTCTTCAGGTGGTCCGCGTCGGCGGGGTCGACGGCGGCCATCTCGGTCGCGCGGGAGCGGTCCGCCAGGTCCAGGCCGTCGAACAGGAGCGTCAATTCGGCCTGCGCGGAACGCCATTCATCGGGGAACAGGTCCGGGATGGGCAGTTCGGCCGCGCTGCGCCGCGCGGTCTCGGCGGCGGTGGCGCGCGCGGACAGCATCGCCACAGCCGCGTCCCGATACTGCACCGCAGTGAGCTGCCCGGCCCCACCTTCGGCCGCCTGCAACTCGGCCCGGTAGCGGGTCTGCAAGGCGCACACCGACTGATAGAACGCGACCATCACCGCCTGCGTCCCCGGCCCCGCCGCCTCGATCTCCGAGGTGCGCGCCACCGCCGCCGGATCGGCCTGCGGCGACAGCCCCGCATCCGGATCGACCCACCCGCCGTCGACCGCGCACCCACCGAGCAGGCACACCGCGACAACCACCAGAATTCCCCGACAAACAGCCATGACTCCGTACTCCTCGCGAGAAGAACACTCCGCATGCGCACCGTCGCCCGACCGGGCGGAAACAAACCGAACGCTAGATCACCAACTCCCCCACCCCTACCCCCACACCCATTTCACATTCCGTGTCGCCCCGAGGTTGTGACCACCACACCCCCACCCGGTAGACTCCCTACTCGTCCACCCCGGACCCCCGCCTTCGTAGCTCAGGGGATAGAGCACCGCTCTCCTAAAGCGGGTGTCGCAGGTTCGAATCCTGCCGAGGGCACCAAGATATTCGCAGGTCAGACTGATGGTTGACAGTCACTCTGCCCAGCGCGCCCAGGCGTCCCGAACCACGGCGAGCGCAATCTCGGCGCTGATCGACAGCCGGGTCTGTCCAGCCAATTGGGTTGTCCAGTCGCCCTCGTCCGGTGCACGATCGAACAATTGTGGGCTGGGGAGGCGATTGGTCGGGCCATACCTCCGGTACAACTCAGCCGCAGGGCGATCGATCGCACCGATGCCGTTCAGTGCCCACAGATCCCACAGATCGCGTGGCGCGCGACGGTCGTGCCATGTCGCGGTCTTGCCGGCGACGAATGCCGGCAATGTGGGCACGCGAAGTACCGCTGGCAATACGTCGCTGTACCGCTGCTCTAGATTCCTGAGTTCGGTCGGCCACATCGGCTGCCACTTGCCGACAGCAATTGAATCTTGACCGACACACCGGATGCCGAGTGCAGACGGGCAGTGCCCGTAGCCGGGACGCTGCTCAACGACGGCGTCCATTCGAGCCGACCGTAGTTTCGAGCGACCGACCTCGGCAAGGCAGCGTCGAGTTCGGCCGACAGTATCGTTCGGTTGCCCACAGCCACCAGGTCGATGTCTTCGCTGAGCCTGCCGGTCGCCAGGTGTGTACGGGCGAGCGCAGTTCCACCGATGAAAAGCAGACGGTCTCCGAAGTCGCTACTGAGCACCGCCAGCAGGTGGGAGATCAGGTGGTCTCGGTCGACCTGTTCCGGGGACACGCCGAATTGAGCTGCGACACTGTCCCGTTCGTCGATGTTCATTCCACCCAGCCTTCCGCACGTCGAAGTGCCGCGCGGAGTCGCTGGTCCGCGGCGAGCTGCGCGAGTCTCGCCGGATCGCTGCGGCGGTAGAGCGTTTCGATGGCCTGCCGAACCTCCGATTCGGCGTTACCCAGTTGGGGGCGCCGGGCGAGATCGAGAACGGTCTGTTCCGGCGTCGTGACCAGCACCGGGCCGAGCGGGGTCTCGACGCGCTCCGCGTCGAGCACTTCGGTATCGCGGCGGACGAATCGAACTCGCGCCGGGCGATCGGCCAGCGCGATCGGCCGATGCTGGCCAGGAACCGCGATAACGACGGTGGCGAGGGCGCGCGGCACCGCCCCCAGCACGCGGGCCGCGCTGATTCCCATGAGGATCGCGTGATCTGGGCCGAATATCGAGGTCGCGATACCCGCGGCGGCTGCTTCGAGGCCGGGGAGCCAGGTTCGGCCGACGCGGTCCGGTGGAACGATGATGTAGTAGCCGTGTGCGACGCGGTGCAGCACGCCTCGATCGACGAGCCGCGCGATCTCGGGTCGCGGCTGGGCGTAGATCTCGGCCAGATCCTGCGGCCGGAGGGTTCGAAGCGGCACTCGCCAGAGTTCGGCGGGCAGCGCGGTACCGCGATGTTCGGCCATAGACACCTCCTCGAAGAGTATGCATTTAGTTGGCTTTAACCCAACTAAATGCATAGTAAATGACTGCTTCGCGCCTCGACTACTCCGCGCGGCGGCTGGTGAAGTCGAAGGATCCGCCGTCTATGCCCCAGGAGATGATGCGGTCGGGGTGGATTCGGATGATGGCGCGTTCCTGGGGTGGGAACGGGGGTTCCTCGTTGTCGAGGGCTTGGGCTGTGCCGCGGATTTCGAGGCCGCGGATTATGTAGGGGTCGAGGGAGACCTGCTGGTCGATGACGAACGAGACTCGGCTGCCCGCTTCGACATTGCGGTATTTGCGGGTGGCGCGCATGCGCATGCCGCCGATGTCGATGGTGCCGTCGGGGTTGACCCGGTAGCTGGTCGGGTTGTTCTGGACGGTGCCGTCGGGTGACACGGTGGCCAGGCGGCCGATGCCGGCTTCGGCGAGGAACTGCTGCTCGTTGGCGGTGAAGCTCATGTCGGTACTCCTCGGGTCGAGATCGGGTGGTTCAGAACAGGACCAGGGTGGCGCACAGGCCGGCGATGGCGAGGAACTGCAGGCCGACGCGGTATTTCAGGATGCTGTCCCATTTGTCTTGCAGCGCACGGGCATCGGCGGGAATGACGCCACTCAGCGCGGCGGCGGTCTGCCTGGTGTTGATCGGCTTGGCGACGCGGACATAGAACGCGAGCCAGGTCAGCAGGGCCGCCACCGCGATTCCCGCCGCGACGGCCGCGCCGGTCTGCCCGGCCAGCAGGGCGATCAGCAGGGTGAGGACCGCGGTGACCACGCCGCCCGCGCCGACGATCGGCATTCGTTTGTCGCCGTAGTAGTGACCCCAGCCCGCGCTCAGGGTCACGGTCGCGTCGTCGAGTTTGCGGTACACCGACCGCGTGATCACCGCCCCGCAGACATCGGTGCCATAGACGACGGCATTGGCGAGAACGGCGACGGTGGCGATGATCTGTCCGGTCAGTACGAGCATTTCGGCTTCCCTTCTCAAGAAATCTAGCAGCGCTAGGAACTGAAGCAAAGGTAGCAGTCCGATCGCTAGATTGTCTAGCGCTGCTAGCTATCGGATTTCCGCGACACACCCCCGGCATGGCGATGCGGTGGCGAGTGCTTGACCTTGACACAGTGACAACGTCTTCACTGGATGCCGGAGGTGGTTCCCCATGAACTCGACGTCAGGAAAATCCGTGGACCCGCGACTGCTCGACGCGCTGAGCGCAACCGATGCGTCGACCCGGCTGCAGGCCACACTGGCCGCGGGCACGCGCCCCGACCCCGCCCTGCTCGACACACTGATCGACCGCTGCGCCGTGGAGCCGGACTTCTACGTCCGCGACATGCTGACCTGGGCACTGACCCGGCTCCCCGCCGAGCTGACCGTGCCCCGGCTGCGCACCGAACTGGACTCCGACCGCACCCAGGCCCGCAGCCAGGCCCTGCACACGCTGTCCAAGATCGGCGACCCGGCCGTCTGGCCCGCGATCACGCCCGCGCTGCTGCGCGACCCCGACGACGAGGTGGCGCGCAGCGCGTGGCGGGCCGCGGTCGTGCTCGTGCCCGACGACGAGCGCGCGGCACTGGCCGGCGAACTCGCCACCCAGTTCGCGCGGGGCGATCGGGAGGTCCGGCGCAGTCTGAGCCGGGCGCTGGCGGCGCTGGGCGAGGTGATCGTGCCGGTGCTGCGCCGGGCGGCCGGCAGTACCGACCCGGAGGTCCGCGCGCACGCACAGGCCACCGAGCAGCTGCTGCGTGACCCGGACGCCGCGTTCGATCTCGATGTCGACGCGGCCAAGCGGGTCGCGGCACTCGACGGGGCCCCGTGCTGATCGGCGAGGTGGCGCGGCGTTCGGGAGTCAGCTCCCGGATGCTGCGCCACTACGACTCGCTCGGGCTGGTGCGCCCCACCGGACGCACCGTCGCCGGTTATCGCCAGTACGCCGATGCGGATATCCGGCGCATCTTTCACGTGGAAAGTCTTCGCTCCCTCGGTCTTTCGCTGCGCGAGATCGCCGCGGCGCTGGCGGAGGAGTCCTTCGCGCCGCAGACGCTGGTGGCCGATCTCATCCGGCGCACCGAGGAGCGGCTGATCCGCGAGCGCGAACTACTGGAGCGGCTGCGCGCGGTCGAGGGCGCCGAACCCGACGACTGGCGCGATGTGCTGCGCATCGTCGAGCTGGTGCGCACGCTCGGCTCGGCCGACCCGCCACGCCGTCTACAAGCGGTGCTGAACCCGGCCGCGAACGAGCCGGTGCCGACCGACCTGCTGGCCGCGGCGGTGCTCGCCGAGACCGAACCCAATATGGCCGGCGCCCTGCGCTGGGCGCTCTCGCGCGCCGGCGACGACGGCTTGGCCGCCCTCGCGGCGGGGCTGACCTCGCCCGATGCCGAGATCCGGCGCCGGGCCGTGCAGGCAGTGGCCGAGATCCCCGGCGACGCCGCGACCGCACTGCTCACCGCCGCCCTCGACGACCCCGCCGCCACGGTCCGCGCGCCCGCCGCCCTCGCCGCCGGTGCGCGCGGGGTGAGCGCGGCCGAACCGACCCTGGTGGCCATGGTGGTCGCGGGCACCAATGATGTCGACGCGGGCGAGGTACTGGGTGCGCTCTCGCAGGACCCGGAATCCGCCGATCGCATACTCGGCGCTCTGAACCACGCGCTGACCACCCACGAAGACGCCGACATCCGGATCCGGCTCGTCCAGGCTCTGGTCGAGCTGCCCGGCACCAGCGCTCTCGCGACTCTGCGGTCACTGAGCGCGGACGCCGATCCCAGCGTCGCCCTGGTCGCCACCGCCTTCAGCGACCTGGTGGCCGCCAGGGAACACTCCTGAACGACTCACGGTCGTCGACCCCGGTAGCGAAGGGCAGGGTGTGGCGACCTCGGGCGTCATCGCCCGGCGCGTTCGGTCTCGCACATGAAGACTTCCGCCGCCGACGCGGGCAGCAGCGCGACCGGGAAACTGACCGATCGACCGGCGTAAACGTGCAAAGTGATCGACCGACCCCCCTATTTCGCGTGTTCAGCGGTCCGATTGCACGAAAATGCCAGTCAGATCAGTACACTGAGCGCATCAGGGCGCCCCATCTACTCGGCCGGCACCACCGGAATTCCGCCGAGTCGGGCGCCGGATGGGGGCGAAACGATGACCTACACTTTCGATCTCAACGGCCCGGCGGTGATCGCCGACCCCTATCCCAGCTACGCCCACCTCCGCGCACAGGCACGATCTACCATTCGCCGCACCCGGATCTGTGGATCGTCAGCCGATACGACGACGTGCGCACCGTAGTGCGCGACGCGCAACGGTTCTCCTCGCAGGTCTCCGCGATCGGCTCCGAT
The DNA here is from genome assembly GCF_042755165.1 of Nocardia sp. NPDC059177. Taxonomy (NCBI): domain Bacteria; kingdom Bacillati; phylum Actinomycetota; class Actinomycetes; order Mycobacteriales; family Nocardiaceae; genus Nocardia; species Nocardia sp. NPDC059177. The sequence continues at coordinate 199,259 of NZ_JBHZBX010000003.1, forward strand.
CCGTTCAACCCGCGACTGGATCCGCCGCGATGGCTGACGCGACCGCTCGCGCGGATTCCAGCCATGCGGGTACTGCTCACCAGCGATCCCCCGGACCATACGATGTTGCGGCGCAAGGTGAGTCGCGCGTTCACCCCGCGCCGGATCGCGGCGTGGGAGCCGCGTATCCGCGAGGTCACCGCCGCGCTGGTCGACGACATGCTCGCCGCCGACCGGCCGCTGGATCTCATCCGCGATCTGGCCTCGCCGCTGCCCGCCACCATCATCGCCGAGCTGCTCGGCGTGCCGCCGCAGCGTCAGGACGACTTCAAACGCTGGTCCGACGGACTCGTCGACGGCCTGCTGACCGGCGGCAGCAGATCGGCGATGATCCGCAGCGCGATCGCCATCTCCTGGTTCTTCGCCCGGACCATTCGCGCCCGCCGCCGCGATCCGGGCGCCGACCTGATCAGTCTGCTGGTCACCGGTGACGGCGAAGAGGCCCTCACGCTCGCCGAAACGGTCAACTTCTGCATTCTGCTGCTCGTCGCGGGCCATGAGACGACGACCAACCTCATCGGCAGCGCGATGCTCGCCCTCTTCGATCGCCCCGCTGTGCACCAGCAGGTCCGCGATGATCCGGCGCTCGCCGGCGCTGTGGTCGCGGAGGCGCTGCGGTTCGACGGGCCGGGGCAGGCGCTGTTGCGGGTCGCGATCGAGGACGTCGAACTGGGCGGCACGACCATCCCGGCCGGCGCCCACGTGCTGCCGCTGGTCGGCTCGGCGAACCGCGATCCCGAACACTGGCCCGACCCCGACGACTTCCGGCTCGAACGCCCGAACATCCAGGACCACCTGGGTTTCGGCGCAGGCATCCACTACTGCATCGGCAATGCGCTCGCCCGCATGGAAGCCACCGCGGCCATCGAGGAGATCATGCGCCGCCTGCCCGGCCTCGCCCCGGCCGGACGACCCGAGCGCATCGCCAGCCCGGTCCTGCACGGACTGCGTACCCAGCCCGTGCGCATCACCCGACCGGCAGCCGCCCTCGCCGATGAGATGGAGTGAACGAATTCTGTCTCCCGCCGCGGCGAATTGTACCGGCGAGTAGCCCCGATCGGCCCTAGTCACACCTATCGCCACCGCGAGCTAGCTTGACACATAGGCATTTTCGGTCGCACAGTTCCCCCGCCGAAGATCCTTCGGTTCGGTTACTCTCTCGGCGAGGACGAGCGTGTCGCAACGTCGATGGTGACGGGGGCACGCAGCGGAGCGCGCGGGGCGGCTCCGGGAGCGGAAAGTTTCGGCGTGAAGATCTGGCACAGTTCGTGGTTGAGAAATGTGTGGTCCGGGGGGCGCGGAGTGCGCGGCCGGGTCAGTGTGCGGATTCGCCTCCTATCCATTGTGCTCATCTCCAGCGTCAGCCTGCTGGCCATCGGTGGTGGCTCCGCGATCTACCTGGTGGACTCGGCGTCGGAATCCACCGAGTGGGCGGATCTGGCGGCCAGTACCACCGCACCCGCCGTGCTGATGGTGTCGGCGTTCCAGGAGGAACGCCGGTTGTCGATGCTGCGCCTGGCCGGTGACCTGGCGGTGGCGGCTCCCCTCGGGGTGGCGCGGCAGCGGTCCGACGAGGCGCTCGTCGAGATCTGGAACAAGGGTGACGCCGCGCGCGAGCTCGACCCGGACGGCTCCGGCGGCGATATCGACGCCTACCAGCAGCTGTTCGCCATGGTGCCGAAGCTGCGCACCGGCGTCGACACCGGGCAGGTGCCGCCGGACCAGGTGTTCGGCTTCTTCACCCAGGTCATCGGCACCATTGTCGCGGCCTCGTTGCTGGCCGCGCGGGTGGCGCCGGAGGCGAAGGTCGCCATCGAACTGGGTTACGCCGTCGAACAGTTGCGGGCCGCCGAGGCACTCTCGCAGGCCGACACCATGGGTTCGGTGGCATTGGCGCACGGCCGGATGTCGGCCGCCGAACTGCTCGCGTTCGGCCGCAAGGTCGGCGAATTCCGCGGCGCGACCACCTACTCCGGCACGGTGCTGAAGGGCACCCGGCTCGACCAGCTCAATGCCATCACCGCGAGTGCGCAGTGGCAGCAGGTGACCGCCATGCAGGACGCGATCCTGACCCGCGGCCCGGTGACCAGCGATGATGACGACGCGGCGCTGCCGTTGACCCTGGCCCAATGGCAGGATGCCAGCCGCTTCGTGAACCTGGGGCTGCAGAAGCTGTGGCAGGACCAGAGCAGTGACGCCCAGGCCATCGCCCGGACCCAGGGTGAGGAAGCCTCGCGCAATGCGCTGATCGGCGGCGCGCTCGTCGCGCTGGTCGCGATCGGCGCCTTCCTGACCTCGCTGCTGCTGGCCAACCGGTTCATCGCCCGCATGCGGCGGCTGCGTCACCAGACGCTGGAACTGGCCGACGACCGCATGCCCGACCTGATGCGACGGCTCGAAGCCGGCGAACAGGTGGAGGCCGACGCGGAGACCTCGACACTGGACTTCGGCACCGACGAACTCGGCGAGGTCGCCGACGCGTTCAACCGCGCGCATCACGCCGCGGTGTCGGCGGCGATCGGCGAGGCGCAGACCAGGGCCGGCATCAATACGGTGTTCCTGACGATCGCCCACCGCAGCCAGGTCGTCGTGCATCGTCAGCTGGCGCTGCTGGACCGGGCCGAGCGCGAGGAGGTCAACGCCGAGCAGCTCGAACTGCTGTTCCAGCTCGACCACCTGGCCACCCGCAGCCGCCGCAACGCCGAGAACCTGATCATCCTCGGCGGCGAGCAGCCCGGCCGGCGCTGGCGCAACCCGGTGGCGCTGATGGACCTGGTGCGCGGCGCCATCGCCGAGAGCACCGAGTACACCCGCTGCCAGACCAAACCGGTGCCGGACGTGCGGATCGCCTCGCACGCGGTGGCCGACGTGATCCACCTGCTCGCCGAGCTCATCGACAACGCGACAGCGTTCTCGCCGCCGGAGACCCAGGTGATGGTCTCCGGGACCGTGGTCGGGCGCGGCGTGGTCGTCGAGGTCGTCGACCAGGGCCTCGGCATGCTGGAATCGGAATACAGCGAACGCAACGCGATGCTGGCCGATCCCCCGGACTTCAGCGTCGCCGCGATGTCGGGCAACTCCCGGCTCGGGCTGTTCGTGGTCGCGAAACTGGCTGGGCGGAACAAGATCTCGGTGCGGCTCTCGGAATCGGAGTACGGCGGGACGCGCGCCGTGGTCTTGATCCCGTCGGCACTGGCCGAAGCCGCCGACCTCTCGTCCCCGATCTCCGGCCAGTTCCCCGCTGTGTCGCGACGCGCATGAGTGACGAACGCGAACACTGGTACGAAGAGGACGCCGGTCCGATGGTGCGCCTGTTCGCGGTCACCCGCGGGCGCGGCCGGACCCAGCGCGCCGAACTCGACCTGACGACGCTGCTGGTCGACGCGGGCGCGGGCACCCGGCTGCGCCGCGCCGAACCCGAATACGCGGCCATCGTCGACCTGTGCCGCAGCCCGATGGCCGTGGCCGAGGTCTCGGCGCATCTGAAGCTGCCGCTGAACCTGGCCAAGGTGCTGATCGCGGACCTGATCGAGGAGGGCAGGCTGGTCGCCCGCGCCCCGCAGCTCACCGCGGTCGGCACGCCGGATCTGCAGGTGCTGCGGGCCGTTCTCGCGGGCATCCGCCGGATCGACACCTGAGCCGCTCTTGTCCGCGCCGCCCCACGAGCCGGGGCGGCGCAGTCGAGGTTCGCGACGTCAGTGCGAGTAGTCCCGGAAGGTCATGATGCCGCCGACCAGGACAACCATCACCGTGAGGATATAGACGGTGACGCGCACCCAGGTCGGTCCGGAGAAACTGACCGCCATCGATGCACCGAGCGCGGCGAGAATCAGCACCACCCCGTAGAACGGTGTGCGTTGCTCCCTGTCAACCATTCCTCCAGTGTCCGCCGCGACATCGCAGGTGGCAATGCGCGAGCGTCAACTCCCGCTCAGCAGGGCGATGATCGTGGCCGCGGTGCCGGCGAACACCACCAGGGCGGTCACCTTCCCCACGATCGCGCGGCGGGCGGGCGGGAACAGCAGCGGTAACGCGGCGACGGTGAGGGCGGCCGCCGGCATCGCGAACACGGTGCCGAAGATCAGGGCGTAACCGTGCGGATCGGTGAGCGGATCGGTCAAGAGCCGGGAGACGAGCACCATGACCACCAGCCGCAACCAGAACAGGCCGGCCACCACACCGAGGCAACCGACTACGACAAACACGGCGCGCTGCATAGGCCCTCCCGCACCCATCACACCAGAAAGCCACCACCGCCGCATCCCGTCGACTGATCACTCCTCCCCCGCCCCACGACCTTCCACCAGATTGGTGGCGAAGCGGGTGATGTCGGCGACCAGCCCCGGATACGCGCGCGGATCCGGCCGTTCGGCGCTCGCCACCTCCAACACCACGGCGAGCGTCTCGTCGACGATCTCCGCCGCCCAATCCAGCCCCCACTCCCGCGCTTCGGCGAGCAGATGCGCGCGAGTGATCGCCCGATGCCGGTACTCGCGATCGATCGCGAGCGCCATCTCCCCGTCGATAGGCTGATGCGCTTGGGGCACAACGTCATAGGCGGGCGCGAGACTCATCGAGCCGTCCCGGTGGTGCAGAAGAGAAATGTTCTTCGCGTGCATATCCAGATTGCCGATGGCGACCGCCAACGTCGTCATCCGCAACAACTGCGCCATTCCCGCCCGATCACCGATCGAAGACAGCACACCCGCGATCCGGGCAGCGCTGACCCGCCCACCCAGCTTCTGATACTTCTGATCCCCGCCCGCCCCGAGCACCTGATTGAAGTCCTCCTGATGGATACGACCGGCATCAGGAGTTCGGTCATAGCGTTCGATCACCAACGCCGGAACCGCCGCGAATTCCTGTATCTCGGTACGAAATTCGGCCAGCCCGAGCGCGCGAGCGAAACGGGAACCGTATTCCTCGTCATAGATGACCGTGGGGTGATCACGCGACTCCGGCTTGAGGATGTGTGTCGACGGATAGCCGTCGATCACCTGATTCCACCCGTCAGCGGTCCGCGCGAGCACGATCTTGTCTTGCACTCCTGCCAGCGAGGACTTACCACTGACAGGTTTGTTACCCAGCGGATGATGGTGCGTATCGGTCAGTAGATGAGCAACCCCCTGGTCCGTAAGCGGTTCCAGTGCTGGGCTTTTCGGCTCACCAGGGCGGTCGGGGTCCCAGATCTGCAACGCACCGGCGATGTCGCGCCCGTACCTTCTGAGCAATCCGACGACATCGCGTTCGAGTAGATCGGCCTCAGCTGCCATTCGTGTCAGTATCCGCCCTTCGGGGAGCAGCTCACGAAAGAAGTTCTGCCGCCGGTCTTTGCGCGGACGGGTTGCGATCGCCGCCAACGGGATAGCGGCAGACAGAATCGTGCTGTCGATGCCGAACTCGGCAACCGCCGACTGATCGGCGATGAAATCGAAGTTTCGCCAGGTGCCGATCACTGTTCCGATTCGGGTGTCATACAACTCGACGACGAGGTCAGCCACGGTGGTCCCGCGGTTCGATCGTTGCGGTGAGTTCCATCCCGGTTTCCCGCATCACAGCGAACAGCCGATCGACATAGATCGACGGCTTGCCCGACTCGATCTCCCAGATATAGCGCTGGGTGGTGCCGAGCCGCTCAGCGAGCTCACGTTGACTGAGTCCGCTCAGCAACCGAGCCTGCTGCAGGATTCGGCCGAGCGATTCCCCACTGGTCACCTTGCCCGTGTAGGCCACAACACCTCCTTGACTACCATTTAGTAGTCAAGGTACGTGACTACCTTTTCGTAGTCAAGCTCCGTGACTACTATTTGGTAGTCATACGCGGCCGATGACATGCCCCAGCACCCGAGTTTCGGTCAGAATCGATCCATGAGTACCGCATCGGCAGTCGCTGTCGCCGTCGTGTTCGTCTGGCTCGGCATGGTGCTGGCCATCTCGTTCATCGAGGCCCCGCTGAAGTTTCGCGCACCGGATGTCACCCTCGCGATCGGGCTCGGGATCGGGCGACTGGTGTTCCGGGCGCTCAATGGGATCGAGACGGTGTGGGCGGTGATTGTGGTCGCGCTGCTCGTGCTCGATCCGCCCGGGGCCTGCGCTGTGGTCGCGCTGGCGGTCGCGGTGGTCGCGCTGGCCGTGCAGCTGATCGCGGTGCGGCCGCGGTTGACCCGGCGCAGTGACGCGGTGCTGGCCGGACTGGACGCGCCGCGCTCGCACGGGCACTTCGTCTACATCGGGCTGGAAGTGGTGAAGACCGTCGCGCTGCTGGTCGGCGGCATCGCCCTGCTGGCCGCCGGCTGAGCTGTCACTCGATGAATGTGGACCGGTCCGAGCGCCGGTAGGCGGCGACGAACATCGCCACGCCCGAACCGATCGCCAGCACCACCGCGACGGCCAGCAGGATCAGCGGCGCCGTCGCGCCGAAGTCGGTGCGGCTCGCGCCGTTGTGCCGGATCAGGAGGGCAGCCACCAGCGGGCCGAGCATGGCCAACCCGACAGCGACCAGCAGCACCCCGCCGGTGACCAATTCGACGGCACCCAGCACCATCCCGGTCGACCGTGCCCGCTGAACCGACATGGGTGCCCCTTTCAGTTACCGCTCTGAAACCCTAGTGAACTGATAACTGAAAGGTACCTGTCCAGGACTTCGCCACGCCACACCGTGACATGACCGATGCCACCACCGACACCAGCTACTTTCTGGCGACCATGAGTGCCATCATCGGCGGCGCTGCTCGAACCGCGCGCGGGCGCGGCCGTGCGCGTCGCGCAGCAGCTCGCGCACGACGGAATCGGTGCGCTCACCCGGTTCGACGACAGCCAGCCAAGCGGCTCCGCTGTAGACCGGATGGGCGTGGACGGTGTCGGGGACGCCGGGGTCGGCATCGGGCGGGAGGTGCCCGGTGTGGTCGAGGAAGGCCTGCCTGCCCGCGGCGATATTCACCCGGAAGGCACCGGGACGGTCGAGCCGGGAACGCTCGTCGCCGGGGTAGTTCTTGGTGACGATGGTGGCGAACGGCTGGGTAGTGGTGGGGACAATTCCGTCGGGGGCGTAGTAGAAGAAGGTGTCGCCCCAGCTGATCTCCGGGCTGCCGTCACCTTCGGCCGGGCTGAGCACGAGTACGCCACCGAGGCCGGCGACGTAGTCGATGATGTCGGTTATCGTCATTCTTCGAGCGTCTCATTCATGTGCTTGTGTGGACTTTCTCGATCATGACCAGGAGATTCTGGTGGAAAACCGCCACTCGGTGATCGGCCGGACCGGCGATGTCGCGCGGCGTGCGGGGTACTCCGTGCAGCAGGTCCGCGATCTCGAACGCGACGGGGTACTGCCCGCGGCCGAACGGACGCCGGGCGGGCACCGGATGTACCGGGAGATCCATCTGCGCTCGGCGCTGGCCTACCGGGCGCTCGCCGCCGGAGCGGGTTTTTCCGAGGCCGAACAGATCCTGCGCGCCGTCCACACCGGCCGACCGGCACAGGCGCTGGCCGTCCTCGACGCCGTGCACGCCCGCCTGCACACCGAACGTCGTGAGCTCGAGCTCGCGGTCCGCGCCGCCGCCGCCGTTTCCACCGAGCCCATCGCCGAGGTTCGCACATCGGATGCCATGACCATTTCCGAGCTCGCCGCCGCCCTCGGTATCCGCCCGTCGACCCTGCGGCATTGGGACGCAACCGGTTTGGTGGTGCCGGATCGCCACGGATCGGCGCGCCGCTACTCCCCCGCCCAGGTCCGCGACGCGCGGATCGTCCACCAGCTCCGCCTGGCCGGCTACCGCATCCCCCGATTGCGCACAGTCCTCCCGGAGCTGCTGCGCACACCCGGAGAGCTCCACGCCGCCCTGGCCGACCGGGAGGCTGCGATCACCGCCCGCTCGCGCGCGTTGCTCGACGGCTCGGCAGCGCTGGCCGAGGTCATCCGGCTGAGCAGCTGAATCCAGTGGCCTGGGGCGTCGAATCGGCCACGGCCTACAGCGAACTCACCGGCCCACGCCGGATGTGATCAGACCTCGGCGGTGCTGCCGGACAGGGGCATGGCGGGCAGTCCCAGTTTGCGGTGGTCCCAGGAGCGCACACGGACCGGCTCGACGCGCACGACGATGCGCTTGTTCATCATCGCCTCGACATACGGGCGCAGCTCGGGGGTGTACGGGCCGACATAGCGCTCGTAGACATCGATGCCTGCCTTCCAGTACTCCTCGTCGTCGGTGTCCTCGATCAGGCGCGCGGTGCCCTCGATCGAGACGCCGCGCAGCTGGTCGTAGGTGTCACCGGCTTCGGCCATGCAGGTGATGGTGGGGTCGCGGCGCAGGTTCACCGCTTTCTGCGACTTGGCCTTGGTCTCGAAGTAGATCACCCCGTCGACGTGCCCGAACCACATCGCCGTGAGATGCGGCTTGCCCTCCGCGTCGAGGGTGGCCAGCGTGAGCACCCGGCTGCGGTCGAGGAACTCCGCGATCTCCTCGGCGCTCATCTGCACCGTCGCCCGCTGATTGACTCCCACCGCTGTCCACCTTCCGTTCCGGCCACTGTCCCGCCGACCCTACCCAGCTCCCCACCGCACCGAACCCGAACGTGCGAACACCGTCCCCACCCGCCGGGTGACGGGGCGGGGACGGTGAGGTCCGGCTCAGGGGGTGACGACCGGGAAGTTCGGGTCGGGGGTGTCGAGGAGACCGAAGAGGCGCTGTAGGACGGCGGGGTCGCCGGTGTGGTCGATCCCGTCGATGCCCTTGCCCGCCAGCACCCCCAGGAGCTGGGCCTTGGTGAGAGTGAGGGTGAGATCGATGTCGGCCTTCGAGCGCGGGTCGACGGTGCGAATCAGCACACCGTTGGACAGGGTCAGGCGCATGACCGTGTCCAGGTCGGTGAAATGCCATTCGATACGGAAGGAATCCTTCGCCGCGCGTGGGCCGTTCACCCGGATGGCGATGGTGTCGAAGAGCTGCTCGATCGTCAGCGCGGCGGCCATACCGCCGCCGAGGTCCATCGGGACCACCTCGATGCCGTGGCGCAGTTCGTTGGCGCCGGTCAGGTAGAAGCAGCGCCAGGTGGCGTTCTCGGACCCGAAGCCGAGCCGCTGGTAGGTCTGTGCCAGCGCTTCCTTGGCACGGGCGTTGTCAGGCTCGGCGAACACGGCGTGCTTGAGCAGTTCGGCGGCGAAGCGCAGATCGCCCTTGTCCGCGTATTCCTCACCCTTGGCGATCACCTGATCGATGCCGCCGATCGTCTCGACGTAGCGCACCGCCAGCTCCTGCGGCGGCCGCTGCCACAGCGAGCTCGGATTACCGTCGAACCAGCCGAGATAACGCTGGTAGATCGCCTTGACGTTGTGGCTGACCGAGCCGTAGTAACCGCGCGCACTCCAGGCATCGTCCAGGCCCGGCGGCAGCTCGATCGCCTCGGCGATCTCCACACCGGTGAGCCCCTCGTTGAGCAGTCGCAGGGTCTGATCGTGCAGGTACATGTAGAGGTCGCGCTGCACCGACAGGAACGCGCGGATGTTGTCGACGCCCCACGTGGGCCAGTGATGCGAGGCGAAGGCGACATCGGCATCGGTGACGAACAACTCGATCGCCTCGTCGATGTAGTGCGACCAGATCCGGGGATCGCGGACCAGCGCGCCGCGCAGGGTCAGCAGGTTGTGCAGATTGTGGGTCGCGTTCTCGGCCAGGCAGAGCGCGCGGTGGCGCGGGAAATAGAAGTTCATCTCCGCCGGCGCCTCGGTGCCGGGCGTCATCTGGAACACGATGGGCACGCCGTCGACGGTTTCCTGCTGACCGGTGTGAGTGATGTCGACTGTCGGCGGGATCAGGCCGAAACTGCCCTGTGAGGTCTGGATACCGAGGCCGGTGCTGCACTGGCCCTCCGGGTTCGGCGTCATGCCGACGCCGTACATGTAGGTCGCGCGCCTGGTCATCGCCACCCCCGCGTAGACATTCTCCGAGACCGCCTCGGCCATGAATCCCCGCGGCGCGAGAATCGGCACGTCACCACGGCCGTCCGGCAGCACCCCTTCGACGCCACCGAAGTGGTCGCCGTGGGAATGGGTGTAGATCACGCCGGTGACCGGCCGGTCACCGCGATGCTCGCGATACAGCTTCAGTCCCGCCGCGGCGCACTCCGCGGAGATGAGCGGGTCGATGATGACGACGCCCTTGTCGCCCTCGACGATGGTCATATTGGAGATGTCGAAGCCGCGAATCTGATAGATCCCGTCGGTCACCTGGTAGAGGCCGTTCTTCACGACCAGTTGAGCCTGGCGGAACAGGCTCGGGTTCACCGTGTCCGGGCAGGGGCCGTCGAGGAAGCGGTACCCGGAGGTGTCGAAGACGACGGTGCCGTCGGCCTTGGTGATCCGCATCGGCGTCAGCGTCGCGATGAACCCGCGGTCCGCGTTCTCGAAATCGGTGCGGTCCTCGTAGTCCAAGGTCATCGGATATCAGCTCCTCAGCTCGGTTCGTCGACGTCTCCCCGATGGTCGGCCGGACCGTGGCGCTACGCATCACCCGCTACGGGTGAACAGCAGTCACCCGGCGCTGCGCGGAGGGGGCGGTGGTTCGGGCAGGTCGGCGGCGGCCTCGGCGACGGTCGGGTACACACCGATCGGGGTGTCGCCGGCCGCGGCTGACCCGAGCGCCTCGCCGAACTGGGCGACCGAGCGGGCGATGCGGAAATCGATCCGGCGGTGCGCCAGCGTGTTACGCAGGTCGAGCAGCATGGCGGCGGCGGTGACGTCGAGGGCGGGTGAAGTCTCGGCATCGAGGACGACCAGGCGGGTCGACTCGGTGCACAGGCTCTGGATCCGCTCCTTCACATAGTCGGAATTGGCGAAGAACAAACTGGATTCGACCCGGACCACCAGCAGGTCGGGGCGGGCGGTGAGCTCGGGGTGGCGGGCGGTGTCGACCCACAGCGAACCGTCCTTCGCCAGCGCGGCGATGTGCGGCTGGGAGGTGCGGTAGACCAGCAGCAGCATCGACACGCCGATGCCGATGAGCAGGCCGGGCAGCGTGTCGAACAGCAGCACACCGACCATCGCGGCCACCGCGGCGAGGAAATCGGCGCGGGCGACACGGCCGTAGATGCTGCCGAGCAGCTGGGTCCACACCCGGTAGAGGCGGCGCAGGGCGGCGATATCGACGAGTTCGATGACCGCCGCGATCACCACCGCGGCCAAGGTGGCCTCGGGCAGTTTCTCGAACAGGCCGGTCAGGAACAGCAGCGTCAGGACCGTGAGCGCGGCGACGACGAGCCCGCTGAGCTGGGTTTTCGCGCCGGCGCCACCATTGACCGCGGTCTTGGACAGACTGCCGTTGACGACCATGCCCGAACACAGCCCGGACCCCAGATTCGCCGCGCCCAACCCGACCAGTTCCCGGTTGGCGTCGATCGCGTATCCCGCCTTGGCCGCATAGGTCTTCGCCGCGCCCAGCCCCTCCGCGAAACCGATCAGCAGCACGCCGATCGCCGGGCCGAGCAGCTCGAGATAGTCGCCGAAACCGACACCGTCCGGCAGACCGAGCGACGGCAGACCCGCATCGATGTGGCCGACGATGCCGACTCCCTTGTCGTCGAGGCCGAACAACTGCACCGCGACGATCCCGAACAGCACCGCCAGCAGCGAACCGGGCACCAGCGGCAGCCAGCGCTTCACCCCGAGCACGACGGCCAGGCTCAGCAGGCCGATCAGCAGGGTGCGCCACTGGGTGTCGCCGAGATCGCCGAGCAGACCCCACGCCTGCTCGAAGAAGTTGCCCTCGTGCTTGTGCACACCGAACAGCTTGGGCACCTGGCCGATGATGATCGTCAGGGCGAGGCCGACGATGAAACCCTTGAGCACCGGTTCGGAGATGAACGCGGCGATGAACCCGAGCCGGATCAGTCCGGCCAGCAGGCCGACGATGCCGGTGGCGATGGCCAGTGCCGTCGACAGTGCGAGGTAGCGGCCCGCGTCCGCGCCCGCGAGCGGGGTGATGATCGCGGCCGAGAGCGCGGCCGTGGCCGACATCGGGCCGACGACTAGGTGCCGGGAGCTGCCGGCCAGCGCGTAGAGGACCAGCGCCGGGACCGCCGCGTAGAGGCCGATGACCGGCGGGACCCCGGCGATCGAGGCGTAGGCGAGCGCCTCGGGCACCATGACCGCCCAGACGGTGAGCCCGGCGACGATGTCGGGGCGCACCCAGTCGCGGTGATAACCCTGGAGCGAGGTGAAAACCGGCAGCGATCGCACGTGGAACCTTTCGTTCAGAGTCCGCCGATGCCCTTGCCGACGACCACCGCGCCCATCACCACCAGCACGATCGCCATCACCGCGTGGTTGTTGGCCTGCAACCACTGCCGAGCGTGGTCGAGGGTGGGCCGTAGCCGGTCGGCGGCCAGCGCATAGCCGATCACCACCGCGAGGACGGTGGCCGAGCCGAGCAGGGTGAACACGACGATCGCGATGATGTCCCCGCCCGCACCGAGCCCGCCCGCGCCGATCGCGACACCCGCCGAGACGCACAGCAGCAGGTTCTTCGGGTTCACCGCCGAGAGCACCGCGCCCAGCCCGGCGGCCTTGACGACGGTGAAGGTGTCGATCGCCCGCATCCAGGCCGGCGGCTCGGTGTCCGCGCGCGAACGCCACTGCTCGGCGGCGAGCACGATCAGCAGCACACCGAGCACGATCTTGATCCACGAGGCCGCCGCCGACGGCTCCTTGCCGGTGGAATCGCCCAGTATCCCCGCGAGCAGGGTCACCACCACGGTGACCAGGAGAATGCCGCCCACCCAGCCCGCCGCAAACCCTTTCGCGGCGCCGCCCGCGTTCTTGGACAGGATCATGAGAATGGCCGCGACGATCGGGATCGGCGAGATCGCCACACCCACCGCCAGCGGCAGCAGATCGCCGATGACTGAGCCCATGCCGCTCACGCTAGATCCGGCGGGCACGCCGCGCGTCACACGTTGCGGGTGAGATCCGTGCGAGGGTTAACGCCGTTGGTGAGCACGGCGAAACAGCAGGTATACGAGTTCGAGGGAGGACGTCCATGTCGTATCGATCCATGCTCGCCGCAGTCGCGCTGACCGCCGGATTGTTCGCCGCCGCCGCACCGGCGGGCGCGCAATCAGGACTGGACGACTACACCCCGCTCGACCCCGTCGGTTTCCAGGTGCCCGGACCCGAATACGCGGGCACGGTCTTCTTCACCACCCCCGACGGACGCCACTGCGCCATCTACTGGAACAACGGCCCGGCCGGCTGCGACGCAGTACCGATCGACGCGCCGGCAGGCACGAATCAGCTGCGTGTCGGCATCGTCGAACCCGCGCACTTCGTCACCTCCGAACGCCCGACCTTCACCCATCCGGACGCGCTGGTACTGCCGGAGGGGCACAAGATCACGCTGGAGAACACCACCTGCGGCGTCGGCTACCAGGGCACGGTCAGCTGCGAAGTGGGCGAGCACGGGTTCGTGCTCTCGGCCACCTACAGCGTGCTGCGTTAGGCCCTGACCAGCTCGAACGACGCGGTGCTGCGCTGCTCGCCACGGCCTGCCGCGACGGCGCGTCGCAGCCGGGGGCACCGGGGGACTGTGAAGTGTCCAAGGTGCGGACGAGGCTGGCCTGGGTGTCGGGGGTGCGTCGTAGAGTTTTCCTATGCCGGACACCGAGATGACCGAATTGGTTCAGCGCGCTGTCGACGAGGCGTTGCTCGGCGGGCCACGGATCTATACGCGCACGCAGGTGGGCGAGCAGTCCGGGGTACCGGAGGCCGAATCGCGCAGGCTGTGGACGGCGCTGGGGTTTCCGGCCAACGACGACGACCAGGTCGACTACACCCAGATCGACGTCACCGCGATCACCAACTTCCGCAGTATGACAGTGGTGTCCGAGTCGAATATCCGCCAGCAGGCCGCGGCCGCGAGGACCATCGGTCAGGGCATGGCGCGACTGGCCGAATGGCAGGCCGACCTGGTGATCGCCGAGATCAAGGCGCGGGCGCGCGCGGCCGATCCGGCGATTCCGCTCGACGAGCGGGTCCGGGTCGCCACCGTGGCGACCATGGCCGGCATCGAGCAGTTGCAGTCCTATGTGTGGCGCAGGCATCTGGCCGCGGCGGCCGCACGGGCCATGGACGAGACCGCGACCGCCGAGGGGTCGCTGCGCACGGTGGCCGTCGGATTCGCCGACATGGTCGGCTTCACCCGGCTCACCCGGCACCTGCATCCCGACGAATTGTCCACGCTGCTGGAGGCTTTCGAGTCGACCACCACCTCGGCGATCACCGACAACGGCGGCTGGGTGATCAAGAACGTCGGCGACGAGGTGATGTTCGCCGCCGAGACCGCCGTCGACGCGGGCCGCATCGCGCTGGCCATCCAGGAGTCGACCATGCTCGTCGGCGGCACCCCCGAACTGCGGGTGGCCTTCGCCTACGGTGAAGTGCTGCAACGCTTCGGCGACCTCTACGGCTCGGTCGTCAATATCGCCGCCCGCCTCACCGGTGTGGCCCGCCCCGGCAATGTCCTCATCGACGACGCCGCCGCCGAAGCCCTCGACGGCCACCCCGAATTCGCCATCCGCCACCTACGCAGCGTCCGCGTCCGCGGCTTCAACCGCCTACGCCCACACCGCCTGCGACCAGCATGACCACACGGACATGGGTGGTACCATATGTGGCATGAACAAGACTACGGTGTACCTCCCGGAGGCACTGGAGGTCCGGCTGGATGCGGAAGCGGCGGTGACCGGCGTCAGTAAAGCCGAATTGATCAGACGCGGTATCGCCATGCTGCTCGACGCCTCGGATCGACCGAGAAGCGACGCCAAGCTGCCAGTCTTCCGCAGCGGCCGTTCGCGCACAGCCGACGAGATGAACGACGACGTCTACGCCCACATCAAGCAGCAGTCCACCCGACGATGATCATCGTCGCGGACACGTCCGCCCTCTTCGCCGCATTCGATGCCGATCAGGAGGAGCACGAGCGCGCCGTCGCGGTCATGGAGTCCGAGACTCTGGTGATCTCACCGTTGGTCCTGACCGAACTGGACCATCTCGTCCACCGCGATCTCGGATTCCCGGCCGCCATGCAGGTGACCGAAGCACTCATGGCCCGCATGATCGAGGGCAGGTATCGACTCGCCGAACTGAAGCACGTTGATCTCGCTGCCGCGCAGACGATTCGAGCCAAGTACGAATCGTTGCGACTCGACCTCGCCGACGCCGTCGGTGTCGTGCTCGCGGACAAGTTCCGTACCGACACCGTCTTCACCCTCGACCAACGCGATTTCCGCGCGATCGAGCCGTTGACACCGGGGATCACCGCTTTCCGCGTCCTGCCCGCCGACCTGTGATGCCGATGCCGGTTCCGCGCCACCCCGTTGTCGCACGCATCGAGCGGAACATTCTCTAGGGTATGTGGGTGGAGATGGACTGGGACGGTGTGCGGGAGCGGTGCACGGTGTTCGCCGATGACGCGGTGCTCGCGCTGAACAAGCCCGCGGGGATTTCGGTGACCGGTGAGCGGCACGATATCGACCTCGTCGAGTTGGCGCAGGCCGCGGGCACGCAGTTGTATCCGGTGCATCGGATCGACAAGGTCACCTCCGGGCTGGTGTTGCTGGCGACCGATCTCGCGGCGCACGGGCAGCTGACCAGGCAGTTCAACAAGCAGACCGCGAGTAAGCGGTATCTGGCGATCGTGTCGGGCGCGGATCTGCCCGAGCGTGGCGAGATCGACCTGCCGTTGAGCGTCGGCCGTAAGAACCGGGTGCGGATCGCGGCGCAGCGGGAGGCGATCCAGCGCGCGGGTGATCGCTGGTTCGTCGAGGAGGGCGATCTGCTGCCCGCGAAGAACTATCCCTCGCGCACGCTGTTCACCACCGTCGCGCGCCACGGCGACACCGCCCTGCTCGCGGTGGAACCGGTGACCGGCCGTCGTCATCAGATCCGCGTCCAGTTGGCCTGGATCGGCCACCCCATCCTCGGCGACCCCCTCTTCGACCGCACCGCCACCCACCCCCGCACCCACCTGCACTCCTGGCGCCTGCGCCTCGACGCCGACTGGCTGACACCCCCGGTCCTCGCCCTCGAAGCCACCCCCGGCCCCGACTTCTGGACGCCCCTCACCACCGACCCCGACGCGGGCACCGAACTTCTCCACACCGCCACACAGCTGAGCAGTGACTGACGTCACAGACCGGTGATTGGGTTTTCGGTCGTGGTACGGCTCATGAAGACGGATATGCGCAGGTCATCTAGCCTTGAGAGGTGTCGATGAGTCATACCGGCACACTCTGACGCAACGGAGCGATCCCGGAGTAGAAAGCGACTGCCGATGATTCTGGCGGCTCAGCTCAGCGACACCCACTTCGACCTCAGCGCACGCAATGCCGAACGGGTAGTGGCGGTGATGGGGTACCTGGCCGAGCTGCCACGCAGGCCCGACGTCATTCTCGTGACCGGCGACCTGACCGATTCCGGCCGGCCGGAGCAATACGCGCAAGCGCGCCTGGCTCTGCGCTCCGAGATCCCCGTGCACGTGCTGCCCGGCAACCACGACGACCGGGCCACGCTGCGCACCGAATTCCTCGGCGAACCGGCGTCCGGCACCCCGCTCAACAGCGCCCACCGTGTCGGTCCGCTCACCGTCCTCATGCTCGATTCCAGCATCCCCGGCGAACCCAGCGGCCGCCTGTCCGAGGACACCTACGACTGGCTGCGCACCGCCCTCGCCGAAGCACCCGCCGCCGACCCCATCCTGCTGGCCCTGCACCACCCGCCGAAACCCCTGTTCAGCCCCATCGTCGACGTCATCGCCCTGGCCGACCCCGGCCGCCTGGCCGCCGTGGTCGCCGGCGACCACCGCATCGTCGGCACCCTCACCGGCCACGCCCACGCCCCCGTGGCCACCACCTTCGCCGGCAAACCCATGATCACCTGCCCCAGCACCGCCTCCGTCCTCGGCGGCACCTGGGAACTCACCCCACCCCACCGCGTCATGGACTACGCCCCCGACCCCGCCATCGCCCTCCACGCCATCGACGACGATTTCACCCTCACCACCCACTTCCGCACAATCGCCATGGGCGGCTGGCTCTCCGAACCCCCGGCCTGACCCCGCACCCGCGACCGGTACACCGTTTCTCCACACGACCCCCACTCCCACTCACATCGTCCGCACAGGCCTCCCTGGCAGACTGGACGCGTGAGAGACCAGCCCGCGGCAGATACCCGCGGCCCCCTACGCCCGATAGAACTGGCCACCGCCGCGGTCATGGCCGGCCTCACCGTCGGCCTGATCACCATCGGTTCGCTGGTCCCCATGGCCGCCGCTCTCCAACTGGTCGCCGCCGTCCCGCTGGGCTTGCTGGCGCACCGTTACCGCGTGCGCGCCCTGGTCACCGCGACGATCGCGGCCGCCCTGGTCACCTTCGTCGCCGCGGGTGTGATGCCTGCTGTCGGCGTGCTCGGCGCGGCCACCTTGGCCGGCATCATCGGCATCGTCAAGCGGCGCGGTGGCGGGCTTGCCACGGTGCTCGCCATGTCGGTGGTCGCCGGTGTGGCGTGGTCGCTGTTCACTGTCGGGGCGCTGCTGCTGTTCGCCCGGACCAGGGAGCTGTTCTTCAACGCCATCCGTAATACCGCCGAGGGCATCGAGAAGCTGGCGGCCAGGCAGTCCCAGCTCGAACCGCTGGGCCGGATGACCGCCGAGGCCACGGACGCGGTGCTGCGCTGGTGGTGGCTGTATATCGGCGCCACGGTGGGGCTGGGCGTGGTCGTCAGCGCGGCGGTGTCGTGGTTCGTGCTCGGCACGGTGCTGGATCGGCTGGCCTGGCTGCCGGGCAGTGACCGGCTCGACGCCCCGGCCGATGATCGCCCGGTGGCGCCGCTGCCGGTGCGCCTGCACGGCGTCAGCTATCGGTACGCGGGGGCGAGTGTCGACGCGCTGACCGATATTGATCTCACCATCGCGGCCGCGGAGTTCGTGGCCGTCGTCGGCCACAACGGTTCGGGGAAGTCGACGCTGACCAGGGTGTTAGCGGGCCGGCCGCCGACGGCCGGTGCGGTGGATCGCCCCGGTTCAGCGGGGCTGGGCGAGCTCGGCGGCACGGCGCTGGTGCTGCAACGCCCGGAGAGTCAGACGCTGGGTGTGTCGGTCGCCGACGATGTGGTGTGGGGTCTGTCGGCGGAGCTGGCCGGTGAGGTCGACGTCGACGGGCTGCTCGCCGAGGTCGGCCTGGCGGGGATGGGCGCGCGCGAGACCGCCACGCTCTCCGGCGGCCAGCAGCAGCGCCTCGCGGTGGCCGCCGCACTGGCCCGCCGCCCCGCCCTGCTCATCGCCGACGAGGCGACATCGATGATCGACCCGGACGGCCGCCGCGGTCTGGTCGCGTTGCTGGCCGAGCTGCCGCGCCGCCACGGCACCGCCGTCGTGCTGGTCACCCATCACGAGGCCGATGCCGACGCGGCCGACCGGGTGGTCCACCTGGCGAACGGCCGGATGGTCGAGCGGCTGGCGAGCTGGCCGCAACCGGCCGGTGCTCGGCGCCGCAGCGCGATGGGCGCGACCGTCCTGGAACTGTCCGGCGTGCGCCACACCTACAACCGGGGCACCCCGTGGGAGGCACCCGCGCTGCACGGTGTCGATCTGACGGTGCGGCAGGGTGAGGCACTGCTGATCGTCGGTGGTAACGGCTCGGGTAAGTCGACGCTGGCCTGGATCATCGCCGGTCTGATCGCCCCGAGCGAGGGCCGCTGCGCCCTGCGTGGCAGCCCGGTCGACAAGCAGATCGGCGATGTCGCGCTGGCCTTCCAGCATTCCCGGTTGCAGTTGCAGAAGCAGACCGTCGGCGCCGAGATCGCGGATTGGGGTGGCCGGGCGACCGGTTCCGGCGCGGTCGGGCAGGCGCTGGACGCGGTGGGCCTGGATCGCCGGCTGGCCGCCCGGTCGATCGAGGAGCTCAGCGGCGGGCAGGCCAAGCGGGTGGTGCTGGCGGCGATGGTGGCCAGCCGCCCGCAGGTGGTCGTCCTGGACGAGCCGCTGGCAGGCCTGGATCCGCAGGGTCGCGCCGAGATCGTGGAACTGCTTGCCCGGCTGCGGGATTCAGGGCTGACATTGATCGTCATCTCACACGATGTGGCCGATATGGCCACGGTGTGCGACCGCACGGTGCACCTGGACGCGGGCGTCATCGTGGAGACCGCGGGCGCCCGCCATCCCGTCGCCGCTGCGGCGGGCCGCGCCGAAACCCGGTGGCGCCTGGACAATTCACCGCACAACGAACCGGGGGTCCGATGAGCACCGTCCTGCTGCGCGAGGTCCCGGTCGACAGTGTGGTGCACCGGCTCTGGGCCGGGACCAAGATGATCGCCGCGTTCGGAATCAGCCTGCTGCTGGTGTTCCTGCCGTCGTGGCCGGTGCTCGGGCTGATGATCGCGTTCCTGGTCGTCATCTGGATCGCGGCCCGGTTGCCGATCCGCACGCTGCCGCGGTTGCCGTGGTGGTTCTGGGGTCTGGTCGTGGCCGGGGCGCTGGTCAACCTGCCGATCGGCACCAAGGCGGTGCTCGGTTACGCGCAGGTGTTCGTTTTCAGCATGGTGCTGGTCGCCGCGTCGTTCCTGATCGCCTACACCACCCCGATGGGCGAGATCGCGCCCGCGCTCGCGAAACTCGGTGCGCCCCTGCGCAAGCTGGGTCTGCCGGTCGACGAGTGGGCGGTGGTCGTGGCGCTGACGCTGCGTGGCCTGCCGCTGCTGCTCGACGAGATCCGGGTACTGCGCGCCGCGCGCAAACTGCGCCCCAAGGACAACCTGCTGCATCGCGCCGCCGACCAGAATCCGCTCATCGACATCCTCACCGCCTGCATGGCAGTGGCTTCGCGCCGGGCGGGCGAGCTGGGCGAGGCGATCACCGCGCGCGGCGGCACCGGCATGCTCACCGCGCACCCGAGTGCGCCCGGACGCCGCGACGCGGTCGCGTTGGCGCTGGTCGTCGCGGTGTGCGCGGGTGGCGTTGCGCTCAGCATCGCGCTCTGACACCGTCGATCCATAGCGATTATCTATGAGAAGTTTTAGGTTTAAAATCGGAATTCGCTGTTCGGACACCGCATAGCGGGCTATGGTTCAACCGATAATTCGAGCTGGACCGCATCACGCGCCGTCACTAGCTTCTCGGGGGAGGCACGACCACGGCGCATTTCGTTTGGGCACGTCACCTGATGAACCTAGATGGGAATCGTTCACATGATCATCCGTAAGATCGCCGCGGTCGCCATTCCCGTGCTCGCGGCAGCACTGGTCGGTACCGGCATCTCGCATGCCGAGCCGGTCACACCCAATGTCGACTACCGCACCGAACTGGTCGGCAACAAGGTCGTCACCACTCTCACCCACGGCACCTTCTCGCTCACCGACGCCGGCGTCGAGATCAAGGACGAGGCGGGCGCGACCTTGATCGCCTTGCCGCTCTCGGTGCGCGACGGTGCGCTGGAATACCCGCTGCCGCACAGCCTTCGGGAGGACAACCGGGTTCTGGAGATCACCGCGGTCAAGGACGTCGCGAACGCGAAGCCGAACCTCACCCCGGTCGCCTCGCCCGCGGAAAACTATGCGGCGCAGAACAACTTCGCCTCGACCTTCGGATTGGCCACGGCCATCGGCAGTTTCGTCGGCATGGGGATCGGCGCGGTGATCGGTCTGGTCATCGGCGCGGCCGCCGGTGGCATCGGCGCGATCCCCGGCCTGATCACCGGCGCCAGCGTCGGCGGCATCCTCGGCACCATCATCGTCGGCGGCCCGACGCTGATCGTGGCAGGCATCGACCTGATCAACACCCTCGCCGCCCCGCCCGGCACCACCCAGTGGGCCAAGCAGACCAGCTAGTCCGCGAACAACCCCTTTGCCTGTCGCACCGGCGCCTACACTGGCGCCGGTGCGACAAGGCAACGGACTCGACATCCCCGAAACCCTCGACGACCTGTGTACGCCCGACCGGATGGCGCTGATCGTCTACGACATGCAGGTCGGCGTGCTCGGCCAGCTGCCGGACGGCCAGGAGGTCGTCGACCGGGTGGTGCGCGTAGTCGAGGCCGCCCGTCGCGGCGGCTACCCGATCATCTTCCTGCGGCACTTCTTCCCGCCGCGCCGCCTCACCGGCACCTACGGCCTGCGCCTGCTGATGAGCTGGCAACAGACCGATTCCGTCGACGAACTGGACTTCGTCCTGCAGCGCGACACCCCACCGTTCGAACTGGTGCCGGAACTGGTTCCGCGCTCGGACGAACTGGTCCTCGACAAGATGTCGATGTCGGCCTTCGAGGGCACCGCCCTGGCCACCCTGCTGCGCGACCTGCGCATCGGCTCGTACGCGATCGCCGGCGTGGCACTCGAGATCGGCATCGTGCCGACCGTCGCCCACTCCACCGACCTCGGTTTCGTCCCGGTGGTGATCTCGGATGCCTGCGGCGGTCGCGACAAGGACGCGATGGCACGGGCCTACGACGAGTTCACTTTTCAGGGCAATGCGCTGGTCACCGATGTCGCGACGATCACCGGACTGATGACCGGACAGTGACGTCGCGGCAAACTCTCAGCGCGCTGTCCGGCGGGCCGGTGGCGGCCGGCCCGCCGTAGCGGATCAGGCCTTGTCGCGGATAGCGTTCTTGGCGGCTTCCTGGGCCGAATCGACCTGACCGGCGAACTTGCCACCGGTCTTCGCGTCGACCACATCACCGGCCTTGTCGATCACATCGTCGACCTTGTCCGCGTGCTGGGCCGCCAGGTCCATCGCCTTGCCTGCCAGGTTCTTGAAATCCACCGTGCACTCCTCGCTGTGTGAAACCGGGTACAACGCGATCACCCTAGCAACACCACAGCTTTCGCGGGCAGGTCTCATCGCGGTGAACTCGTCACACCGTCCCAGACCGGGTGCCAGAGGCGGCCGGAGTCGGTCCAGGACTGGAAGCGGACGGTGCCGGTGAGTTCGGGGTCGACCCATTCGGCGTCGTGACGTTCCTCGGCGGTCATCTCATTGACGAACGGCGAGCTGTCGCGACGCAGGTGGGCCAGGTGCCCGGCGATCCGGCGCGCCTGCTCCTCGTCGAATCCGGTGCCTACCCGGCCAACATAGACGAGCCCGTTGTCGTGCGGAATGCCCAGCAGCAGTGACTTGAACTGCCGTTTCTCGCTGCGCCGCCAGCCGCCGACGACCATTTCCCTGGACCGCCAGTTGCGCTGTTTGAGCCAGGTCCGCGCGCGCTTGCCCGGTTGATACACCGACTCGCGGCGCTTGGCGACCACCCCTTCCTGGCCCTGGCCCCGGCTGAGTTCCATCGCCTCGGCTCCTGAACCGGGCAGCAGCGCGGACACATTCATCGACGGTGACAGCTGGGCGAGCGCCTCGAGCACCGCGCGCCGGTCGGTGTATTTCTTGCGTAGCAGCGAGGTGCCGTCCAGGTACAGGACATCGAAGGCGATGAAGATCGCCCGGGCCGAATCCGCTTGCAGCGCTGAAATATCCGAGAGGCCCGCATCATCGAGGACCACCGCCTCGCCGTCGAGCACGACGCGGTGCCCCGCGAGTTCCGTGCCGAGGGCGGCCAGGCGCGGGTAGCGGCCGGTGACGGTGTTGCCCGCGCGGCTGCGGACGGTGACAGCGCCGTCGGCGATCTCGACGATCACGCGGAACCCGTCCCATTTGGTTTCGAAGGCCCAGTCGCGGGCGGTCAGCGCGGTGACCTCGCCCGCGGTGGCGAGCATGGGCGAGAGTCCGCGCGGTAGATCACCGGAACCGTTGTCCGCCACCGGTTCCCGGCGGACCTGGTCGCGCATGAAGTGCATGAGCCACTGGTCGCCCTTGGTCTGGATGAAGGCGTAGCGGCCCTGCAGGCGGGTGCCGTCGAGTTCGACGATCACCTCGTCGGCACGCCATTTCTCGGTGAGATAGGTGCCCGAGTCCCAGATGGTCATCTCCCCCGCACCGTATTCGCCCTTCGGGATGGTGCCGTGGAAGTCGAGGTACTCCAGCGGGTGGTCCTCGGTGCGTACGGCGAGCCGATTGTGCCGGGGCTCGGTCGGCGGGCCTTTGGGCACGGCCCAGGAGGCCAGCACGCCGTCACGTTCGAGGCGGACGTCCCAGTGCAGGCGGCGGGCGTGGTGTTCCTGGACGACGAAGCGGTTGCCAGGTCCCGGAGCGGGAGTGGCCGCGGGGACCGGTTCGGGCGTGCGGCCCGGATCGCGCATGCTGCGGTACTTGTCGAGTGCGTCACCGCGTGCCCGGCCGGGCAGCGGCGGGTCCAGGGCGGCGAGCAGGTCGCCGTCGTCGCGCCAGCGGGCCAGCACCTCGTCGAAACGCAACTGGCGCAGGACATCCGAGTCTTCTAGCTCGGCCCAGGTGCGCGGGGCCGCGACATTGGGCTCGGTGCGCCCGCGCAGGGAGTAGGGGGCGATGGTGGTCTTGGCGGCATTGTTCTGGCTCCAGTCCAGGAACACCTTGCCGGTGCGCGCCGCCTTCGCCATGGTCGCCGTCACCAGATCCGGGTGCAGCTGTTCGAGATTGGTGGCCACCTGCCTGGCCACCGTCGAGGCGCCCCGCGAACTCACCGTCCGGTCCAGCGGCACGTAGAGGTGAATTCCCTTGCTGCCGCTGGTGACCGGGTACGCCGACATGCCGATCCCGGCGACCATGTCGCGCACCGCCAGTGCCACCCGCGCGCATTCGGCCAGCCCCACGTCGGGGCCCGGATCGAGGTCGAAGACGATCCGGGTGGCAGGCCCACGCTGGTCGCCGTCGAAACGCCATTGCGGCACATGGACTTCCAGCGCGGCCTGCTGACCCAGCCAGGCCATCCCCGCCTCGGAGTCGATCAGCGGGTACACCACCCGGCGGCTGGAATGCTCGACGGCGACGCGGCGGATCCACTCCGGCGCGTGCGCGGGCAGATTCTTCTCGAAGAAATCACCGCCGTCCACCCCGTTCGGCCACCGCTTCCTGGTGACCGGCCGATCCGCGAGATGGGGCAGCATCGCCTCGGCGATCGCCGAGTAGTAGGCGATCACCTCGCCTTTGGTCGTTCCGGTCGCCGGGTACAGGACCTTGTCGAGGTTGCTGAGCTCAACCTCGATGTCCGGCTCACCCGGCGCGCCCCGGAACTCCCGGCGGGCCATCGACCTGGGTCGGCCCCGATCAGGCCTTCGGTTCCGGATCGACCGGACCGCCGGTGGCCGGCCCCTGACCGGTGCCGGGCTGCTGGGGCGGCACGACCTTCTTCGCCGCGTCCTTGCCCTTTTCGATCTTGTCGCTGTACTTGCCGCCGGTCTTCTCGTCGATGAACGAACCGGCCTTGTCGACCGCGTCGTTGATCTTGTCGGCGTTCTGGGCGGCCGCGTCCTTGCCCTTACCGAGCAGGCCCTTCAAGGTATCCACGAGACTCATCTGCCGAAATTCCTTTCGCGAGGAGGGTCACTCCACATCTTCCCACCACGAAACCCGTGGTGGGAGGTCATTCGGAACCACCCGCTGGCCAGGCTTGGGCACGACCGTCGCCGTTCCGGCGGCATCGGCCGCCGCGACCAGCCGATGGACCGGTTCGGACCAGCCGTGGAAGGCCAGATTGAACGTCGCCCAGTGGATCGGGACCAGCAGCCCGTAGCCCGGATCGCCCAGGCACAGGTCGGCGTGCGCGCGCACCGCCTCCTCGGGATTCATGTGCACATCGGTCCAGCGCTCGTCGTAGGCGCCGATCGGCAGCAGCGTGAGATCGAACGGGCCGAGCACCGCGCCGGCCTGGGCGAAGGCCTTGGTGTAACCGGTGTCGCCGCCGAAATACACCCGCTTGGCCGGCCCGGCCAGCGCCCACGAGGCCCACAGCGTGGTGTTGCGGACCAGCCCGCGACCGGAGAAGTGCCTGGCCTCGGCGCAGGTGATGGTCAGGCCGCGATCGCCCTCGCGATGGCCCAGCGAGACCGAGCCGCCCCAGTCGAGCTCGATGATCCGGTACTCGGGCACACCCCATTGGCGCAGGTGGGCGCCGATACCGGTGGGCACGACGAAGGGGGCGAGCTGACCGCGGACCAGCTCGTCGACGGTCGCCTTGTCGAGGTGGTCGTAGTGATCGTGGGAGATGATCACCGCGTCGACGCTGGGCAGCGAGGCCAGCGCGCCGGGCACCGGGTGCAGCCGGGCGGGGCCGATCAGCGGGGACGGCGAGACCCGCTCGCTCCACACCGGGTCGGCCAGCACGCGGTAGCCGTCGAGCTCGATCAGCGCGCTCGCGTGGCCGTACCAGGTGACCGCCAGGTCGGCGGCCTGTTCGGGGACCGCGGGCGTGACCAGCGGGACGGGCTTGCCCGGTCGCCCGATCCGGCCCTTGGTGAGCCCGGACCACAGCAGCGACGGCGCCGCCCCCGCGGCGAGCATGCTGGCGGGTTCGGTGTTGTGGAACCGGCCGTCCCGATAGGACGACTTGCCCAGGGCGGTCGGCGCGATTGCCGACGGCCCGGCGCCGAGCGCGGTGGGCAGACCCCACACCGCGCGCGCCACCCAGGCGAGCCCGAGCGAGCTCGCCACCGACCCGGCGACGCGCGTGAGGCGCTTCACCGGCCCACGAATTTCGCGGGACGCTTCTCCTGCCGGGCCAATCTGCCCTCCTTCGCGTCGTCACTGGTCCACGCGGCCTCCAGCGCGGCCTGCTGCAGCGCGCTGGCCGGTTCGCGGGTGCCGTCGTCGTTGAGCATCAGTTTCATCGCCCGCAGCGACAGCGGGGCCAGCGCGGCGATGGATTTCGCCCAGTCCTTGGCATCGGCCAGAGTGCCGAGCTTGTTGGCGAAGCCGTAGGCGTAGGCGTCGGCGGCCGAGACCTGTTCGGCGCCGAGCAGAATCGTGCGAGCCGGTCCGCCGCCGATCAGCGAGACCAGCCTGCTCACCGTCCAGCGATCCACCGAGATGCCCAGCTTGGCCGCGGGCACCGCGATGTAGGCGTCGGGTTCGATCACCCGCAGATCCGAGGCCAGCGCCAGCTGCACCCCCGCGCCGAGCGCGCCGCCGTTGATCGCCGAGATCACCGGCACCGGAAGGGATTCGATGGTGTGCAGCATGTCGAGCAGACCGGTCAGGAACGACTCGGAGTACACGCCGGTCAGGTCGGCACCGGCACTGAAGATCGGGCCACGGCCGGTCAGCACGATGACGCGGGCGCCCTGGTCGACGGCATCGAGCATCGCCGTACGGAGCTGGCCGACCAGGTCCTCGTTGAGTGCGTTGCGCCGCTGTTCACGCTGCAATTCGATAGTGATCACGTCACCGTCGCGGGTCACGCCGAGCATGGATCCTCCCCTGAAGGACGGGTTCACTGGATGTCATCACTTTGCCACAGGCCACGGTCGGGGCCGGGTAAGGCGATACCATCGGCGGCTGTGGCGACCGACTTCGACATCCTGGTGATCGGCGCGGGGCAGGCCGGGTTGTCGGCCGGCTATCACCTGCGCAGGCTCGGCCTGGCGCCCGAACGCGACTTCCTGATCGTCGATCACGCACCGGGACCCGGCGGCGCCTGGCAGTTCCGGTGGCCCTCGCTGACGCTGACCACGGTGAACCGGGTGCACGATCTGCCGGGGATGTCCTTCGCCGAAACGCTGCCGCCCGGTTCGGCGTCCGCGCCCGCCGCGACGGCCGTGCCGCACTATTACGAACTCTACGAAAAGCGCTTCGACCTGCGGGTTCAGCGGCAGGTTTCGGTGCAGGTGGTGTGCGACCGGACCGCCGACGGGAACAGCTGCGCGGGCCGGGGCGAGGTGCTGCAGGTCGAGACCGAGGGTGCGGGCACGCTGCGGGTGCGCGGGCTGATCAACGGCACCGGCACCTGGGAACATCCGTTCATCCCCAGGTATCCCGGGGCGAGCGGATTCGCCGGACGTCAGCTGCACACCCGCGATTACCACACGGCCGCGGAGTTCGCGGGCGAGCACGTGGTGGTCGTCGGCGGTGGCATCTCGGCGGTGCAGCTGCTCGACGAGATCTCCCAGGTGACCTCCACCACGTGGGTCACCAGGACCGAGCCGCGCTGGCGCGAGACGCCGTTCGCCGAGCAGGACGGCCGCGACGCGGTGGCGGTGGTGGAGGACCGGGTGCGGCGCGGGCTGCCGCCGGGATCGGTGGTCTCGGTGACCGGCCTGCCACTCGACGACCGGCTGCGGGCCGCGCGCGAGCGGGGCGCGCTGGCGCGGCGGCCGATGTTCGAGCGGATCGAAACCGACGGGGTGCGCTGGGCCGATGGCACGTTCCAGGCGGCCGATGTCATTGTGTGGGCGACCGGATTCCGTTCCGCGCTCGATCATCTGGCGCCGCTGCGGCTGCGCGGGCCGGGCGGCGGGATCACCATGACCGGGCGGCTCGCCACCCAGGTAGAGGTCGATCCGCGCGTGCATCTGATCGGCTACGGGCCATCGGCCAGCACCATCGGCGCGAACCGGGCGGGCCGGGCGGCGGCGGTCGAACTGACCGGCTACTTGGGGATCAGTCCAGACCGGCGCTGAACGTGGCGGGGTCGGGTCCGACCCGGGTGCCCTTGTCGAGGCGGCTGATCGCCTCCATCGCCTCGGCGTCGAGTTCGAAGGTGAACACGTCGAAGTTCTCCGCGATCCGCGACGAGGTGACCGACTTGGGGATGACGATATTGCCCAGCTGCAGGTGCCAGCGGATGAGCACCTGCGCCGGGGTGCGGTCGAGCTCCTCGGCGATGCTCGCGATGGTGGGGTCGTCCAGCAGGGTGCCCTGCCCGAGCGGGCTCCACGCCTCGGTCGCGATGGCGTGGTTGGCGCCGTATTGGCGCAGGTCACGCTGCGACAGCGTGGGGTGCAGTTCGATCTGGTTGACCGCCGGGGTCTCGCCCGCCTCCGCGATCAGGGTCTCGAGATCGATCACCCGGAAGTTCGAGACGCCGATCGAGCCGATCCGGCCCTGGGCCTTGAGCGCCTGGAACGCGCGGAAGGTGTCGACGTAGCGTCCGGCCGAGGGCACCGGCCAGTGGATGAGATACAGGTCTAAATAGTCCAGTCCCAGACGCTTCATGCTGAGGTCGAAGGCGCGCAACGTGGAGTCGTAGCCCTGATCGGCGTTCCACAACTTGGTGGTCAGGTAGATCTCGTCGCGCGGAATGCCCGACTCACGGATGGCGCGGCCTACGCCTTCCTCGTTTCCGTAGACCGCGGCCGTGTCGATACTGCGGTAGCCGACCTTCAACGCCTCGGCGACCACTCCGGTGACATCGTCCGCGGGCACCTGGAACACGCCGAACCCCAGCTGCGGGATCACGTGCCCGTCGTTGAGCACGATGGTGGGCACGGGACTGCTTGCGCTACGGAAGGTCACCCTTCCGACCGTAGAAGTGGTTGGCCGTAGCGTCAACGACGCCACTGTGCGTGTTTCCCGGGTCGTGGAATGGGTATGAAACGGGGCGCTGGTCAGTGCGGGACCCTGAGGAGCCCGATCCGGCGGTATCGCCGGGCGCGTTGGGTGCGCAGTTCGCCGACCGGGGTGGCGCGCAGGCCGGCGAGTTCCTCGGTGACGGCCAGGACCATGCGGCGGGCGAAGGCGACGGGTTCGTCCGCGGCGTCGGGGTATTCGTCGACGATGCGGTCGACCACGCCGTCGCGGCGCAGGTCGGCGGCGCGAATGCCTTGCGCGTCAGCCAGTTCCGGTGCGTGGGCGGTATCGCGGAAGACGATCGCGCTCGCGCCTTCGGGCGGCAGTGGGGCCAGCCAGCCGTGCCCGGCGGCCAGCACGCGGTCGGCGGGCAGCAGCGCCAGGGCGCCGCCACCGGTGCCCTGACCGAGCAGGATCGAGACGGTCGGGGTGTCGAGGGTGACGAGATCGGCCAGGCAGCGGGCGATTTCGGGCGCCAGGCCACGCTCCTCGGCCTCCTTGGACAGGGCTGCGCCGACGGTATCGATGACGAGTACGAGCGGCAGACGCAACTCCTGCGCGAGCGCCATCGCCCGACGCGCTTCGCGTAATGCGGCCGGGCCCATGGTGTGTTCGCCGCGCTGACCCGAGCGATCGTGACCGAAGACGACGCACGGCTGACCACCGAAACGCACCAGGGCCAGCACCACCGTGCGATCGGATTCGCCCTGCCCGGTGCCGCTGAGCGGAACTCGTTGCGTCACATGGCGAAGCAGATCGCGAATGCCGGGGCGGCCGGGGCGGCGGGTGCTGAGTACCGAATCCCAGGCGCTCGCTGTGGTATTCGCGGTTGCCGCCGGACTCAGCACGGGCGCGGCCCATCCCGGCTCCGCGGAGACCGGCAGCACCGCGCCACTGGCCACGCTCAACGCGCGATGGGCGATGCGGCGGAACACCTCGACCGGGACCACGCCGTCGATCACGCCGTTGCGATAGAGGTTCTCGGCGGTCTGCACACCGGGCGGAAACGGTTTGCCGTAGAGGGCTTCGTAGACCCGTGGGCCGAGGAAGCCGATGAGCGCTCCCGGCGCGGCGAAGGTGATGTGCCCCAGCGATCCCCACGAGGCGAACACACCACCCATGGTCGGATCACGCAGATAAACCAGGTAGGGATACCCCGCCGCCTTGTGCACGGTGACCGCCCCGGCGATCTTGATCATCTGCACGAAAGCGACGGTGCCCTCCTGCATCCGGGTACCACCGGAGGTCGGCGAGGCGATCAACGGCAGCCCCAGCTCGGTGGCCCGCTCCACCGCCGACACGATCCGCTCGGCCGCCGCCACCCCGATCGACCCGGCCAGAAACGCGAACTCACACGCGATCACCGCCACCCGGCGACCACGCAACAACCCCTCGCCGGTGAGCACGGACTCATCGGTCCCCGCGCGCCGGGCGGCGTCCCCAAGCTCTTGTCGGTAGCGCGGGGTGATCGAGGGCTCGACCGGGGGTTGATCCCAGCTCACGAAGGTCCCGGAATCGAGCAGCTGACCGAGCAGCTCATTCGCCGACATGCGCACCAGGAGAGCCTATCGACTCAGCCGGTAGTCGGCTTCCAGGGATCGATGACGGGAACCCCCGCGGCTTCGAAGGGAGTAGTGTCGCGGGTGGCGACGAGGAAGCCCGCCGCGGCTGCTGTCGCCGCGATCATGCCGTCGGCGGTGCCGATCGCTGTTCCCGACGAGCGAGCACCCGACATCAAACGCGCGTACTCCGCGGTGGCATCGATCCCATAGTCGAGAATTCGGCCCGCGAAGGCCGGCAGCGTGTAGCTTTCCAGCCAATCGGTGTACTCGTCGCGCCGACGCCCAGCGGGCATGGACGCGATGCCATATCGGAGCTCGCCCACGGTGACCGCCGACAGATGTAGCGTCTCGCTCACCTGTGCGTCCAGCCACGCCATGACCCGGGAATCAGGCCGCTTGGTGGTGGTTTCGCTGATGACATTGGTGTCGAGGATGATCACCCGCCGAACTCCATCGGCTCGGCCGGAGTCCGATCCCGGCCGAAGTAGACCTCGCGTTCGTCGTCGGCGAGCCTGCTGTCGGCACTGATGACACTCGAGAGCATCGAACCGAGTTTCACCCGGTCAGGCCGATCGACAGCATCGGCGAGGATCGCCCGGATCTCCGCCTCGATGCTCCGGCCATGCGTTGCCGCGCGTTGGCGGATCGCGCGATGCACTGCGTCGCTCAGATTTCGGACCGTCACGTTCTTCATCTGAGCCACCTCCGCGTCAGGGTTCAGCAGGGACGAACCAATGATAGCATTTTAGCCCAGCTGATATCACGACTACTGACCTCCGGGGCTGCGGCCTTCATCGCGGCAGCCCCGTTCCGGGGTCAGTGGCCCTGCATGACCTTGCGCAGTGCGTACTCGGTGAGGGAGACCAGGGCCTGCTTGGCGGGTTCCCGGCGACGGGCGTCGATCGACATGATCGGGACGTCGGCGGGGACGGCCAGGGCCTGGCGGATGTCCTCGAGCGGGTACTTGGGCGCGTCGTCGAACTCGTTGAGCGCCACCAGGAACGGCAGACCGCGAGCCTCGAAGTAGTCGACAGCGGCGAAGCTGTCTTCCAGCCTGCGGGTGTCGACCAGCACCACGGCGCCGATGGCGCCCTTGATCAGGTCGTCCCACATGAACCAGAACCGGTACTGGCCCGGCGTACCGAACAGGTACAGGACCAGGTCGTCGGCGAGGCTGATGCGGCCGAAGTCCATCGCCACCGTGGTGGTCGACTTCATCGGAATGCCGGTCAGGTTGTCGATTCCGGTACTGGCGTTGGTGACCAGCGCCTCGGTGCGCAGCGGAACGATCTCCGACACCGCACCGACCAACGTGGTCTTACCGACACCGAAGCCACCGGCGACAACGATCTTCGCCGAAGTCGGCTTGCTCGTGCGGGTGTCGACCTGCGCCGTCGAATCAAATACGCCGGAGTCCACTGAGAACCCTTTCGATCAGCTCGCGACGTTCATCGTCGCTGGAATCGTCTTTCAAAGTCGCCGAGACTCGCACATGTCCGGCCTCGATGAGGTCGGCCACGAGTACCCGCGCTACACCGATCGGTATACCCAATTGGGCAGCTATCTCGGCAACGGACGGCGATTGCCTGCACAACTCCACGATGGACGTTTCGAGGTTGTTCAGTTCGAACTGCCGCTCCATGGCGACCGGATGCGATGCGACGAGTGCCTCCAACGCCAACTCGACCGCCGGCCTGGTGCGGCCGGCAGTCAACGAGTACGGGCGGACGAGGCTGGGCTCGGCGCTCCCCATGCGGTGATCGTCTATGTCCATCCCACCATCAGGAACCCATCGTGACGCGTGGCGTGGCCTGGACGGTCTGGCCCACACGCTCGACCAACAAAGCCATTTCGTAGCCGACCTGACCGATGTCACACGAGGTGTTGGTCAGGACCGCGAGGTAGGAGCCGTCACCGACTGCCATGAGCAGCAGGTAACCGTGCTCCATCTCGACGACGGACTGCAGTACAGTACCGCCCTCGAACAGATTCGACACGCCGACGGACAGACTCGCCAGACCGGCGGTCACGGCGGAGAGCTGCTCCGCGCGATCCACCGGAAGCTGGGCACTCGCGGCCATCAGCAGGCCGTCAGCCGAGACCAGGACGGCATGGGCTACGCCAGGAACCTCGTTGGCGAAGTTCGAAACCAGCCAATCCAGCTGACGGTTCGTACCACCTAGATCGGGGTTCATCGGTCTCCTTTATCTCCGGTTAGGTTCATTGCCTTCATTGCGCGGCCATCCCGGACGCCCTGCTGGTGACGGCTCAAGCTGGACCTGATCGTTTCGGGATCACGTTGCGGAGTGCTGTCGGCCTTGCCGGTGACACCACCTGGCACGAGCCTGCCGCCCGGATTGCGCTGAGGCAAGCCCGCGGCGGTACGAACCTCGGGCTGAGCCTCGCTGGCCCGCCGGGCCGCCTGCCAGCCGTCGTCACCGGGTGATTCGAAGGCGGCGGCGGCCTGGGACCGGTCGGAATTCTCGTCCGTGAGCCACGCCGACATCATCTCCGCGAAGATCGGCGTCCCGCCCATGACGGAATCGCCTTCCGGTGCCGGCTGCAACCTGGTCTGGAAGAACGACGCAGTCTTGGCCGGATTCGACCGGTAACTGTGCCGACCCGGATCGCGCCCTGCCGACGCGGCGTTCTCCGGCTCCGCAGGTTCCCGATCCCGTTGCGGCAGAGCCACTCCGGTCCCGGCGTTCGCCTGCGGTACCACAGTAGCGCCAGGATCGCGCTGCGGCAGCCCATTCGGCGCGGCCGGACGCGGCGGTTGCCCGTCGGTGGCCGAGGGCTGACCGGCGCTGCGCTGGGGCAGGCCGCCGGGCTGCGCGCCGCGCTGCGGGAGTCCACCGGCCGGGTTCGTCTGCGGGAGACCACCGGTCGGCTCACGCTGCGGCAGGCCGTTGGCCGGATCACGCTGCGGGAGACCGGTCGCCGGATCACGCACGGGCAGGCCACCGGTCTGCTCACGCTGGGGCAGACCGCCGGACGGATCACGCTGCACCGGCAGCCCACCGGACTGCTCGCGGTGCGGCAGACGCGGGGCCGGATCACGCTGCGGGAGGCCGTTGGCCGGGCTGCGCTGCGGCAGACCACCGGTCGACGGATCACGCTGGATCGGCGCCGAATCACGCTGCGGCCCACCGGCACCGCGCTGCGGCAGGCCGGTCGACGGATCACGCTGGATCGGTGCGGAGTCACGCTGCGGCAGACCCGTCGCCGGATCACGCACCGGGAGCCCACCGGTCTGCTCACGCTGCGGCAGACCACCCGACGGATCACGCTGCGGGAGACCCGTCGCCGGATCACGCACCGGGAGCCCACCGGTCTGCTCACGCTGCGGCAGACCACCGGACGGATCACGCTGCGGCAGGCCACCGGTCTGCTCACGCTGGGGCAGACCACCGGACGGATCACGCTGCGGCAGGCCACCGGTCTGCTCACGCTGGGGCAGACCACCGGCGGGATCACGCTGCGGGAGGCCGCCGGTCTGGTCGCGCTGCGGCAACCGGTTGGCGGCGTCGCGCTGCGGCAGACCCATCGACGGGTCGCGCGGCGGTGCGCCGTTGGCACCCGGCGACCGCTGCGGCAGCCCACCGGGGGTGCTCTGCTGCGGCGGCTTGGCCGGTTCCCGCTGGGGTAGGCCACCCGAGGCCGACGGCGCCGACTCCCGGGCCGGCGCGCCGTTGGCGCCCGGCTGACGGACCGGCAGACCACCAGCCGACTGCGGCGGACCGGCGGGCTTGTCGCCCGGCTGACCCGGACCCGGCTGACCGGGCTGTCCCGGCTGACCGGGCGCGAGCGGGCCCGGCGGACGCGGCGGTCCACCCGGCGAGAGAGTGCGCTTGGGCATGGCGGCCGCGGCGAGCTTGCCGCGCTGCGGCACATTGCCCTGACCGGGCGCCGCCGGACGCAGGGTCGGCGAGGACTGCTCGGCCGCGTCCTGCTGCAGGCCGGTGGCCATCGAGTTGCCCGGCTGCCGCTGCGGCAGCCCACCACCGGCACCGGCCGGGTCCGGACCGCTGACGCCCGGGTCGACGGTGACCATCATGTTGCCGCCCGGCGTGCGGGTGATCGCCCGGGTCTGCATGGTGCTCGGCTGGTTCTGCGGATTCGGACGCTGCTGTTGCTGAGGCTGCGGCTGCTGCGGCGTGACCTGCTGCGGCGGCGCGACGACCGGGCCGCCGCCACCGGAGACGATCAGGCCGACCGGCACGTGCACGGTGACGGTGACGCCCGGATCACGCGCGGTGTCGAAGGTCGGGCGCAGCCGCACGGTGAGCCCGTGACGCTCGGCCAGCCGGCCGACCACGAACAGACCCATGTGGCGTGCGGTGTCGGGGCCCGGCTCGGCGGTCTGCTCGAGCCTGCGGTTGATCTCCGACATCTCCTGCGGCGGCATACCGATACCGCGGTCGGCGACCTCGATCAGCAGACCCTGGTCGTGGGCCTGGGCAAAGGTGAACTTGACGTCGGTCTCCGGCGGGGAGGCCCGCAGCGCGTTGTCGAGCAGCTCGGCGAACAGGTGCGCCATATCGGAGGCGGCCGGTTCGACCAGCGAGCCGCGCGGGGTGGCGCCGAGCTTGACCCGCTCGTAGTCCTCGACCTCGGAGATCGCGGCACGCAGCACGTCGGCGATCTCGACCGGGGCCGACTTGGTCCGGCGCTGCTTGGTGCCGGCGAGGATGAGCAGGTTGTCACCGTTACGGCGCATGCGCGCCGCGAGGTGGTCGAGGCGGAAGAGGTTCTCGAGCAGACGCGGGTCCTTCTCGTCGTACTCCATCGCCTCGATGAGGGTGAGCTGATGGTCGACGAGCGACTTGGAGCGCCGGGCCAGGGTCTCGAACATGTCGTTGACCTGCGAACGCATCTGCGCCTGATCACTCGCCAGGCGCAGTGCCTGACCGTGGATGTCGTCGACGGCGCGGGCCAGCTGGCCGATCTCCTCGTCGGAGCGCACCGGCATCGGCTCGAGCGGCACGTCCTCGGGGGCGGCGCCGTTACGGAGCTGGGCGACCTCGTCCGGCAGATCGGACTCGGCCACGCGCAGCGCGGCCAGGCGCAGACGGTGCAGCGGCACGATCATCGAGCGGGCCACGAACATCGCGAGCACCAGCGCCGCGAGAATCGTGGAGATGACCACCGCGGTGTAGGTCCACGCCCCGGTCGCCGCCGAGCTCGTGAGCTCATCCATGGTGGACGCGATCGACTTGGTGGACTGGTCGACGATCTGCTCGTAGGCGGTGAGGCTGGAGTAGAGCGAGGTACGCATGTCGCTGACCGGCAGTTGCCCGGCCTGCACCTCTGGTCGGCTCAGCATGGCGAGGCGCGCGTCGGTCTGGGCGACGAGCTCCGCGATGATCGGGTTGCCCTCGTCGAACCGGTACGCGAAGACCCCGAGTAGGTGCTGTTCGGTCGCGATGCCGGTAAGGAAGTTCTGCGCGCCGGAATCTATTCCACGCAGCATCTCCGAGATACCCGCGAGCTGGGAGATCAGCGCCGAACGG
This sequence comes from Nocardia sp. NPDC059177, assembly GCF_042755165.1. NCBI lineage: Bacteria > Bacillati > Actinomycetota > Actinomycetes > Mycobacteriales > Nocardiaceae > Nocardia > Nocardia sp. NPDC059177. The sequence continues at coordinate 234,776 of NZ_JBHZBX010000003.1, forward strand.
GTGTTGAGCGAGTCGACCAGGCGCAGTTTGGAGGTATCCATCACCGGGTCACTCACCTGGGCGATGATCGTCTCCACGAGATCCACGCCGTCCCGCGTGACCTGCTCGACCGAGGCGAGGGCGGGCCCCGCGCTGGCGGTCAGCGCTTTGCCCTGGGCCCGCACGTCCTTGGCGGTCTTCACCATCCGTTCGAGCGCGGCGTGGGCCCTGGGTACCTCGGTGAGTTTGCCCAGCGCCGCCTCGGCGCCGCTGATCGTCGCGTCGAGGGTGGCGAGGTCCTCGTCACTGACCAATGTCAGGCCCGGTCCGACGGGCACCATCTGACCGCCGGTCACCTGTGCGGAGACCGCGCTGAGCGCGGTGACCGCCGGAATCGTGCCGACTTGCTCGTTGATCGTGGAAAGCCGATTGGCCTCCGAGAACTCGGAGGTAATCCTCGACACGCCGAGCCCGACCGCCACCGCGAGGGGCACGGCGAGCACGGCCGTAACCTTCCAGCGAAGGGCCCAGTTGCCGAGCGCCCAGCGCTTGCTGCCGGACCTAGCGGCGTCACGCATCTCCCACTCACTTTCCAAACTGGCCTCGTATGCCTAGCGGTCTACCAAGCGTCACCGACGAACCCGCACATACACAATGCTGGCTCGCCAGGCAGTGCTGGCCGAGAACTACGGCTGGCCGAGAAATTGCGTCTACGACTGCTCCGATAAGTGACATCAGATTCTAACGGATCAATAACTTCTTGGCTCACTCCCGGTAGAGGTCCGCGCGATGACCTGCCCGTTCCAGGCAAAACCAAAGGTCGCGGCACCCCCTCGGGTGTCGCGTGAAGTCTGCCACAATCATCTGGATCTATCGAGCGGGCATCGAAGCGAGGCTAGGGAGTCACGGGTTTGGACACCGAACACGAGTACCGACCGGTCTACCAGACCAGTCTGGTAGACCCAGCCGACTTCTGGTCCGCCGCAGCTCAGGCCATCGAGTGGGACGTAGCACCGCAACAGATCGTCGACGCCGCCGACAAGCGCTCGGCCCGCTGGTTCCCCGACGGCGCGCTCAACACCTGTGTGAACGCGCTGGACCGGCACGTGCGCGCGGGCACTGTCGACGAGGGTGGACACGCCGATCAGGCCGCGCTCATATATGTCTCCGCTATGACGGACACCACGACCGTTTATACCTACGCCGAATTGCTCGACGAGGTATCCCGATTCGCCGGAGCCATGCGTGATCTCGGCGTGGTGGCCGGCGATCGGGTGGTGATCTATCTGCCGATGGTGCCCGAAGCGGTGATCGCGATGCTGGCCTGCGCGCGCATCGGCGCGGTGCACTCGGTGGTCTTCGGCGGCTTCGCCGCGCCCGAGCTGGCCGCCCGCATCGACGACGCCGAGCCGGTATTGGTGGTCACTTCTTCCGGCGGGATCGAGCCGGGCCGCCGCGTCGACTACCCGCCGATCGTGCTGCAGGCACTGGACCTGACCACGACGACCTCGGTGCGCACGGTGATCGTCAAACAGCGTCCGCAGTTCCCGACCATCGAGTTCCCCGCGCCCCTGCCCGCCACCGACGTGCTGCCGTCCTCGGAGCAGACGGTGGCCGCGCGCTGGGTCGACTGGGACGCCACCGTCGACGGCGTGACCCCGGCCGATCCGGTCCCGGTCGCCGCGACCGATCCGCTCTACATCCTCTACACCTCCGGCACCACCGGAAAACCCAAGGGCGTGGTGCGCGACAACGGCGGGCACGCGGTCGCGCTGACCTGGTCGATGCGCAATATCTACGACGTCGGGCCTGGTCAGGTGTTCTGGGCGGCCTCCGATGTGGGCTGGGTGGTCGGCCACTCCTACATCGTCTACGCGCCGCTGCTGGTCGGCGCCACCACCGTGCTCTACGAGGGCAAGCCGATCGGCACCCCCGACGCGGGCACCTTCTGGCGGATCGTCGACGAGCACAACGTGCGGGTGCTGTTCACCGCGCCGACCGCCCTGCGCGCGATCCGCCGCGCCGACCCGGAGGCCACCGCCGCCCGGCGCCACGACCTGTCCCGGCTGCGGGCCCTGTTCTGCGCGGGTGAACGGCTGGACCCGGCCACCTTCGACTGGGCCACCGGCACCCTGCTCGCCGACCATCCCGACACCCCCGTGGTCGATCACTGGTGGCAGACCGAGACCGGCTGGCCGATCTGCGCCGACCCGCTCGGCCTGCAGGAACTGCCGGTCAAGGCGGGTTCGGCGGGGGTGCCGGTGCCCGGGTACCGGCTGCGGGTGCTCGACGCCAACGGCAATGCCGTGCCCGCGGGCGTGGAGGGCAATATCGTCATCGGGCTGCCGCTGCCGCCCGGCGCGCTCACCGGGCTCTGGCGCGATCGCGACCGGTTCATCCGCTCATACCTGGCTACCTTCCCCGGCCACTATCTGACCGGCGACTCCGGCTATTTCGACGAGGACGGCTATCTCTACGTCCTCGGTCGCAGCGACGACGTCATCAATATCGCCGGGCACCGGCTGTCGGCGGGCAGTATCGAGGCCGCGATCTCCGGGCACGAGGCGGTCGCCGAGTGCGCGGTGATCGGCATGCCCGACGAGCTCAAAGGCAGTCTGCCGCTGGCGTATGTGGTGCTCAAGCAGGGTGTCGAGGTCGATCAGGAGCAGTTGCGCACCGAACTGGTCGAGCGGGTCCGCAACCAGATCGGCGCCATCGCCACCCTCTACGACGCGATCATCGTCTCCGGGCTGCCCAAGACCCGCTCCGGCAAGATCCTGCGCAAGACGATCCGGCAGCTGACCGCGGGCGAGCACGTCGAAACCCCGGCGACCATCGAGGATCCGGCCGTGCTCACCGCGCTGTCGGACCGGATCCTGGCCAATCCCCCACTCGGCATCCCGACGGGCGAGCGAACCGATCGCGACGGCGACCCGGTCGCTCCGACCTCCTGACCTGCTCCGTCACCGCGCACACCTAGGATTGCCGGGTGACCGAACGTGCCGCTGCCGCTGTCCTGGTCGTCGACGACGACGAGGACGTCCTCGCCTCGGTCGAACGTGGACTGCGGCTGTCCGGGTTCCAGGTGCTGGTGGCCCGCGACGGCGCCGCGGCCCTGCGCGCGGTGGCCGAGCACGCGCCCGACGCCGTGGTTCTCGACATGAACATGCCGGTCCTCGACGGCGCCGGGGTGGTGACGGCGCTGCGGGCGATGGGCAACGACGTGCCGATCTGCGTGCTCAGCGCCCGCGCCTCGGTCGACGACCGGATCGCCGGGCTGGAGTCCGGCGCCGACGACTACCTGGTGAAACCGTTCGAACTGGCCGAGCTGGTGGCCAGGATCCGGGCCCTGCTGCGCCGCCGCACCGACACGCCGGAGGCGAGCGCGCCCGGCACGCTGTCGGTGGGTCCGCTGCAGGTGGATGTCGCGGGCTATCGCGCACTGTTGCACGGACGGGAAATCGAGCTCACCAAACGAGAATTCGAATTGTTGTCGACGCTGGCCAGGAATGCCGGAGTGGTACTCACCCGGGAACGGCTGCTGGAATTGGTGTGGGGTTACGATTTCATAGCGGATACGAATGTCGTCGACGTGTTCGTCGGATACCTCCGGCGCAAACTCGAAATAGATGACACGCCAAGGATTCTGCATACGATCCGCGGCGTCGGATTCGTGCTGCGGGAACCGAAATGACCGAGGCCCCGCCGAAACGTCGTCGGAGACAATCGTTTTCGCTGCGAACGCGAGTCGCCGGGGCCGCCGCGGCGGGCGCCGTCATCATCGTCACGATCGCCGCTTTCGTCGGCTTCCAGGCGATCGAACGCAATAACGTGACGCAAACCGATCAGCAGCTCGAGATCGCCTCGCGCATCGTGCTGATCGAGCCGGTGCTCGCGACCGGCTTCGTCAACCTGACCGGCCTGCAGAACACCATGGCGCTGACCGTGCGCGACGACGGGCAGGTCACCGCGTCGAGCTCGACCCAGCTGCCTGCGCTGTCGCCCGGTTCGCAGACCGTCGAGGTGAACGACCAGCCCTATCGGGTGCTCACCACCACCGAGAACCAGCCGCCGGGCCGCACTGTCTCGCTGGCTATTCCGACCACCGAGGCAGCCAAGGCGACCGCCGACCAGCAGCGCTGGGTGCTCGCGGGCGCCGGTATCGCGGTGGCGGCGGCCGCGGCGCTCGGCTGGTTGCTGGCCGGACGCGCGGTCGGGCCCATCGTGACCCTGACCGAGCAGGTCTCGGCCCGCAGCGCGTTTCCCGATCCGGCGAATCCGGCGCGGCCGGTGGACGGTTCGGGTGTCGCCGAGGCGGTGAAGCTGGCCGACGCGGTGAACACCATGCTGGCCAGGGTCGACGAAGCGCAGGCCGAGACCGCCGCCGCACTGGAGACGGCCCGCGATTTCGCCGCCGTCTCCGCGCACGAGCTGCGCACCCCGCTCACCGCGATCCGCACCGACCTCGAGGTCCTGCGCACCCTCGATCTCACCGACGAGCAGCGCCGCGAGATCCTCGACGACCTGGCCCGCAACGAGACCCGCGTCGAGTCGACGCTGACCGCCCTCGAGCGACTGGCCCGCGGTGACCTGACCGCCGAGGCCGACCACGTGCCCACCGATGTGGCCGACCTGTGCGATCAGGCCGCCCACGACGCCATGCGCCACAACCCCGGCCTGCAGGTCCGCATCGACACCGACGCCGAACTGATCACCCGCGGCCTGCCCGCCGGCCTGCGCCTGGCGGTGGACAACGCGCTCACCAACTCGGTCAAACACGGTGGCGCGACGCACGCCGTGGTCTCGGCGCATCGCCGCCCCGGCGACCACATCGTCATCGCCGTCGACGACAACGGCACCGGCGTGCCGCCCGGGGAGCGCGACACGGTGTTCGCCCGCTTCGCCCGGGGCACGAACGCCACCAAGGCGGGTTCCGGCCTCGGCCTCGCCCTGGTCGCCCAGCAGGCCCAATTACACGGCGGCCGAGCCTATTTCGAGGACAGTCCGCTCGGTGGCGCCCGCCTGGTCATCGACCTGCCGATCCGGCCCGCCTACTGAGTCGCACCGCATCCTCAACGAACTCTCAGACATCTCCCACGAGCGGCATGCACCGGCCCGATACCGTCGCCACCGTGATCGACAAACGCGCTCGTCTGCTCTGCCTCGCCACCGCCGTGCTGCTGGCAGGCGGTGGGATCGCCGCCTGCGCCGGTCAGGATTCGGCCCCGACCGGCATCGCGCTGGTGAACGCCGACACCGGGCCGACCGGGGAGCGGGTCGCCAAGGCCGTGCAGGACGCGGGCGGTTACCAATGGACGGTCGCGAAGCCCGGTGAGGTCGACCCCGCCGACTACGCCGCGGTGATCACCCTGCCCGCCGACCTCACCGCCTCGATGGCCACCCTGGCCACCCCGGACCCGCAGCGCGCCAAGGTCACCGTGACCACCCACGACGGCGCCGACACCGGCACGGTGAACGGCGCGGTCGATGTGGTGACGCACCGGATCGGCGCCTCCGGTGTCGACGCGGCGCTGGCCGCGGTCTCGCAGGCCCGCAACCAGATGACCTCGGTGCAGTTCACCGCGCAGCTGCTCGCCGCCGGCGTGGACGCGGCCGCCTCGGGCGCCGACCAGTTCAGCGGGGGCGCACAGGAGATGCTGGGCTTCCTCGACTACGCGAAGCAGGGTGCGGGCGAGCTCACCTCGGCCATCGCGCTGCTGAACCAGACCGTCGACGGGGCGGCCAAGCAGGCCACCCAGCTCGCCGACGCGCTCGCCGCGACCGGCGTCACCATCGCCGGGGTGCAGAGCACCGCCACCGCCGTCGGCTCCGGGCTCGAGCAGATCCTGCCGTTGCTGCGCGGGCTGCCGTTCGCGAACGACCCACAGCTCGCCGGAATCATCACCAAACTCGAAGCACTGCAAAGTGTTTCGAGTCAGGCTGGCACGCAGCTCGACGGTTTGAGCGAGCTGACCGGCGCGGCCGTCGACCCGAACACTGACCTGGGCACACTGCTGCGCACCGTGGTGGCACGGCTCAACAGCGCCCGTGACCAGCTCACCCAGGGCGCGGCGCTCGCCGAGGGCCTGCCGACCCTCGCCGAAGAGGGTGGCGCGCAACTGCTCTCGGCTGTCGAGCAGCTCACCGGCGGGGTCGGCGCGATGCAGAACATCGTCGGCAACCTCAACACCCAGACCGGTAAGGCACTCGAAGCACTGCCGTCGCGCGGCCAGGCCCAGCAGTCGGCGCTCGCGCTGGCGCTCACCGACCCGGTCGAGGTTGTGCGCGAATAACCGCGGCCCGCACCGGAATACGGGCCGCGGCGAGTCAGCCGATCAGGGCAGGATCTGCGGAATGATGTCCGGCGCGACCACGCCGACCACCGCACCGATCAACGCGCCGACCAACGCGTTCGGCAGACCCACCAGGCCGACACACGGCAGGTAGAGGATCATCGTGGTGATCATCGGGATACACACGACCGCGGCCGCGATCACGCCGATGCCTGCACCGATGGCGGCGGCGTTCTGCACCGGGTCGGGGAACTGCGCGGTGGGCGAGGTCGCGATGGCCTTCAGCTCGCCGCTAGCGGCCGCGCTCGGCCGCGGTGTCACCGTGATACTGCGCCCATCGGCCGCGATCTCTGTCGCCAGGTCGATCTTGTTGCCGCTCACCGTGGTGAACGAGGTGGCTATCTCGCCGATCGGATCACCGGTCGCCGATTCGACGATCACCCGGCTCCGGTCCGGCGCGAGCAGGAACCGGCCCTCGTCGACCGACGCCGACACCGTGCGCAGATCCGGTGCGACCGCGGTGCGATACCCCTGCCCCGCGCTCGACAGCCCGGCCGCGTATCGCGTCTGCTGATCAGCGTTCGCCGAGCACACGCCGGCCCCGGCCAGACCGACCACCACTGGAAGTGCCACCGCCAGTGCACGGCGGACAAGCCTGTCTTGGAACATGATCGAGAATCTCCCTCCCGAAACTCCCGAAGAACCGGCCCCGGGCGAATCGAACAAGTCACTGTCATGGACAACGCATTGGCAACGAATCACGCGGGAGCACAAGCTCCGTCATACGCGGGCACAATACTCCGCGCTGCTATCGGGCAACATCGCAGGTTCATCCGGCTATGGTTGGCACGTGGCCACAGCAACTCTTCGAGAGGTCCGCCTCACCTCCTTCAAGTCGTTCCGGGACCAGGTCCTGCCGATCGAGGCCATCACAGTACTGACCGGGCTCAACAGCTCAGGCAAGTCCAATGCGCTCGATGCGATCGAGGTTTTGACGCGACTGGCGGGTGGGGAAGACCTCCGCGACGCTCTCGACGGCCGCAAACGCGAAGCAGGGACGGTAAGGGGCGGATCGATAGGTTGCGCACCACACGGATCCGACGAGTTCGCCCTCGGATGTACCGTCGAGTTCCAGGACGAGCTCTACCTTCTCGACCTACGGATCGAGGTTCGGCCAGAACTACGGATTGTGGAAGAGCACCTCCGTGGGCCGGGCGACATGGCTTCGGGCAAGCGCTGGTATGTCGAGCTGCTCACCACCCGACAACCGGACGGTCCGATCCTCGGGGTCGAAGTCTTCAACGGCAAACCGGGGCCGAATCCAACGGAGTTCTTTCGCGACAGTCGATTGGTGACCGCGCAAGCCGCGATGGCGCTCAAACCGGAAACGCCGTCAGCGCAGTCCGTCGTCGACGGTGCGTCGATTGTCATCTCAGCGCTGCGAGGTGTTTTCCACCTCGACCCAGTGCCGCATCTCATGCGTGGCTACGTGCCCGGTCGCGATACCGAACTGCGTCGAACCGGCGAGAACCTCTCAGCCGCACTGCGGCGATTGGAGCGTGAGGAGAACAACGTATTCAGCCAGGTAGTCGGCCTGATCCGGGCTGTCGGCGGGGACGGCATTCACAATGTGCGCATCACCGGGTCAGAGCTGGGTGACGTCATGCTCGCGCTCGAGGAGCAGTACGGCGCTGGTCCGACCCAGCTGACTCCAGCACGCGAGATGAGCGATGGACTTCTCCGCTTCGCCGCGATCGCGACGGCACTTCTCACGGCCACGCGCGGGCTCGACATCGCCAATGAGCTTCCCGACATCCCGAGTGTGCTCCTCGTCCTCGAGGAACTCGAGAATGGACTACACCCATCGCAATCAGGCCGCGTGTTGCGGCTGCTACAAAGTGTCAGTGAAAACATGGCAACCCAGGTCCTCTTCACATCACACAGTCCAGCCCTCCTCAACGAGCTCACGGGGACGCTGAACACTGGTGTCGTTGTTTGTCACCGCACGGAAGACGGGCACACTGAACTCACCCGCTTGGTCGATCTGGATGGCTTCGCCGAAGCGATGGCGGCGGGCCGCCTCGGGGACCTGGTCAGTAGCGGACGGATGGTTCGCCCAGAGCACCGCGACGTCGACATGGCTGCCGTGGAAAGACTGTTCGGCGGCGACCAGTGAGTCAGGCCGTCACCTTCATCGATACCTCGGTCCTCTGCAACTTGCTGGCTGTGCCGGGTCGAGACCAGGACCACGGCGCTGTGCTGGCGGAGTTCCGTCGGCGGACCGCAGCCGGACACACTTTCATCTTGCCGATAACCACCGTGGTCGAGACCGGGAACCACATCAACCACGTTTCGAACGGTGCGCACCGCCGCTCATGCGCCGAGCGGTTCGTAGAGCTACTACACCAGACCCTCGCCCATAAGCTCCCCTGGACCCTGCACGAATTCGCCTGGAACAGTGAGTTCCTCACAGCTTTGCTGTCAGGCTCCGAGACCGGCATCTCCTTCGTCGAACACGCGCAATCCGGCCTCGGCTGCGGCGACCTGTGCATCATCTGCGAACGAAACACCTACCAGCGGCGGAGTGGAATCAGCAACGTCTCGGTCTGGACATTGGATAGCCAGCTGTCGAGCCACCTGTAGAAACGCCTGTTGCCGGGCTCCGAAATCGGAACCCGGCAACAGTTTCGTTCAGCAGGTCAGTTCGCGGCGAGCAGGTCGATCACGAAGACCAGGGTCTTGCCCGAGAGGCCGTGGCCGGAACCGGCCTTGCCGTAGGCGAGCTCCGGCGGGATGGTCAGCTGGCGGCGGCCGCCGACCTTCATGCCGGGGATGCCGTCCTGCCAGCCCTGGATCAGGCCGCGCAGCGGGAAGACGATGGCCTCGCCGCGGTCCCACGAAGAATCGAACTGCTCGCCGGTGTCGAATTCGACGCCGACGTAGTGCACCTCGACGGTGCCGCCGGGCACCGCTTCGGCGCCTTCGCCAACGACGAGATCCTTGATGACGAGCTCGGTGGGCGCGGGGCCCTCCTGGAATTCGATCTCCGGCTTGGTCATTCGGCTATCCTAGGGTCATCCCCGCTCGCGCGGAGAACGTGGTTGTGGGCAGAGTCGGCGGTCGCCGCTCAGCGAGTACCGATATCAAGGTAGTCGCGCTCACCGTAGCCGGTGTAGATCTGGCGCGGACGGCCGATCTTGAGCGGCTCGGAATGCATCTCCCGCCAGTGCGCGATCCAGCCCGGCAGGCGGCCCATGGCGAAGAGCACGGTGAACATGCGGGTCGGGAAGCCCATGGCCCGGTAGATGACGCCGGTGTAGAAGTCGACGTTCGGGTACAGGCGACGCGAGACGAAGTAGTCGTCGGTGAGGGCGGCCTCTTCGAGCTGCTTGGCGATGTCGAGCAGCTGGTCGTCGCCGCCGATCTTCGACAGGATCTTGTCGGCGGCCTGCTTGACCAGCGTCGCGCGCGGGTCGTAGTTGCGGTAGACGCGGTGCCCGAAGCCCATGAGCTTCACGCCGTCTTCCTTGTTCTTGACCTTGCGGATGAATTCCTTGACGTCGCCGCCGTTGGCCTTGATCTCGTCGAGCATCTCGAGCACGGCCTGGTTGGCGCCACCGTGCAGCGGGCCCCACAGCGCGTTGATGCCACCGGACACCGAGGTGAACAGGTTGGCGTCGGAGGAGCCGACGAGGCGCACCGTCGAGGTGGAGCAGTTCTGCTCGTGGTCGGCGTGCAGGATCAGCAGCATGTCGAGCGCGGCGGCGATCTCGGGGTCGACCTCGTAGGGCTCGGCCGGGAAGCCGAAGGTCATCCGCAGGAAGTTCTCGACCAGGCTCAGCGAGTTGTCCGGGTAGAGGAACGGCTGGCCGACCGACTTCTTGTACGAGTAGGCCGCGATGGTGGGCAGCTTGGCCAGCAGGCGGATGGTGGACAGCTCGACCTGCTCGGGGTCGCGCGGGTCAAGCGAGTCCTGGTAGTAGGCCGACAGCGCGTTCACCGCGGACGACAGCACCGGCATCGGGTGCGCGTTGCGCGGGAAGCCGTCGAAGAACCGCTTCAGGTCCTCGTGCAGCAGGGTGTGGCGGCGGATGCGATCGGTGAAGTCGTCGAGCTGGGCCTGGGTCGGCAGCTCGCCGTAGATGAGCAGGTAGCTGACCTCGATGAAGGTCGAGCGGCCGGCCAGCTGGTCGATCGGGTAGCCGCGGTAGCGCAGGATGCCCGCTTCACCGTCGATGTAGGTGATGGCCGACTTGGTCGACGCGGTGTTCATGAAGCCGGGGTCATAGGTGACGTAACCGGTGCTGGCCAGCAGCTTGCCCAGGTCGAGTCCGTCGTTGCCCTCCGCGGCCGTGGTGACCGAGATCGGGAACTCGCCACCGGGGTACTGCAGTACCGCCTTGGCGTCGGCGACGTTGGTGATGTTCTCAGCGGGCACGGAAGGATCCCTCTCAGGCTAGTTGAGATTCTCGCCGAGCCCTGAAACCCGGCGCCGAACCGAAGGCGCCGATGCGGTCGGCAGCGGCGCGCTTGATGTAACGCTAACTCCTGCCGACCGGGGAGTAGCAATCAGGGTTGTCATGCGTTCTCCTCACACTCGGACCGCTGCGCGGTGAGGTCGGCACAAATCTACCGCAGTCACACTTTCGGCTCCTGGACTGGCTGTTCGGCCACCCGGACGGCATGTGCGCGGGTGACCCGGTATCGCACGAACGCGGGGAAGGCCAGAGCGGCCAGCACCACGCCGATCACCACCAGCACACCACCGCCCGCGGCAGCTACAGCGGTACCCAGACTGGCCGCGGCGAAACCGTGGGCAACATCACCGATGCGCGGCCCACCTGCGACGACCACGATGAACACCCCCTGCAACCGTCCGCGCATCTCGTCGGTGGAGACATTGAGCAACATCGCCGTGCGCAGAGCCGCCGAAATCATGTCGACCGCGCCGCCCAGCGCCAGGAACGCCACCGCGATCCACAACCACACCCCGAGCCCGAACAGGTGCCCGGTCAGCCCGACCGCCAGGCCGAAGCCGACCATGGCCACGCCCCAGATCACGATGCACACGATCACCGCCAGGCCCTGCCTGCGAATCCGGGGCACCCAGCCGGAGAACACCCCGCCCAGCACCGCCCCCGCCGAGATGGCCGCGAACAGCAGGCCCAGCGCCACGCCGCCCTCGGCCGGGTCGTGGAAGGTCTCGTGCGCGATCTGCGGGAACAGCGCGCGCGGCATGCCGAAGACCATGGCGATGATGTCGACGACGAAGGAGGCGAGCAGGATGCGCTGGGCGGTGAGGTAGCGGAAGCCGTCGATCACCGCGCGCAGCCCGGCCCGGCGCTGATCGCCGGTCGGCGGGAACGACGGCAACTTGGTCACCGCCCACAGGGTGGCGAGCAGGGCGATGGCGTCGAGCAGATACAGCGTGGGCAGGCCGAGCACCGGGATGAGCAGACCGGCCAGCACCGGGCCCGCGATCATGCCGACGTTCTGCACCGTCATCGACAGCGAACTGGCCGCGGCGATCTGTTCCGGCGGCAGCAACCGCGCGATGGCCGCGCTGCGGGTCGGCTGGTTGACCGCGAAGAAGGCCTGCTGCACGGCGAACAGGCCCAGCACCAGCCACACATTGCTCATCCCGAGCGCGGCCTGCACCCAGAACGCCACCGCCGTCGCCCCCGTACCCGCGGTGGTGATGATCAGCAGGGTCCGCCGATCCATCACATCGGCCAGCGCACCACCCCACAGCCCGAACACCACCAGCGGCACCAGCCCGAACAGCCCAGCCAGCCCCACATACCCGGAACTACCGGTGATCTGGAAGATCTGCTGCGGCACCGCGACCACCGACAACTGCGCACCGACAACCGTGACGATATTGGTGGTCCAGAGCCTGCGATAGTCGCGATTACGCAGAGGTTCGGTATCAGCGAGCAGCTTCACTCACGGCACGTTAGCGTTCGGCGCGGAAAGATCCCACGATTTATTCTTGCTACGGCTGCAATCGCACGACCGCGGTGTGTTCGCCGTCGACGCGGACGACGATCCGGTTGTGCAGGCGGCCGTGCCGGCCCTGCCAGAACTCGACCTCGTCGGGGCGCAGCAGGTAGCCGCCCCAGTGCGGGGGCACGGGGATGTCGTCGACCTCGGCGAAGCGGGCCGTCGTCTCGGCCAGCGCGCGGTCGAGTTCGGCGCGGGAACCGACCGGGCGCGACTGTTGCGAGGCCCACGCGCCCAGCCGCGACTCGCGCGGACGGGACTGCCAGTAGGCCAGCGTCACCTCGGCAGGTACCCGTTCGGTGCGCCCACGCACGTGCACCTGGCGGGCGAGCGCAGGCCAGACGAAGGTGGCGGCGGCGTACGGGTCGGCGGCGAGCTGGTCGCCCTTGGCCGAGTCGTAGTTCGTGTAGAAGGTGACGCCCGCCGGCGAGAGCCCCTTGCACAGCACCGTGCGCGCGACGGGGCGCGGGACCGGGCCGGTCAGCGCGACCGTGGCCAGCACCATCGCGTTGGGTTCGGCCACGCCCAGGCTCCTGGCCTGATCGATCCAGCGGCGCAGCAACGGTTCCCAGCCGCCTGCCACCCAGCTCTCGTCGAGGTCGGCTTCGGCGGCGGGGACCGAGAGGGGATCGCCGTAGTCCACGCGCATCGCGGCGAGGTCGGCGGGTGCCGCGGGTTCCGGGTCACGCATGGGGACAGACGGTACGCGAGCGCGGCGGGCACGCGGAGCCGTGGCGGGCCGGGGGCGAGGTTACCAGCGGGTATGCGCAGGACTATCGTTCAGGAAGATCGGCATGCCCCTGCAAGGAGAGTCACCATGACTGCCAGCTCGGTACCACAGGATTTCGTCAGCGGATTGGAAGGCGTGGTGGCCTTCACCACCGACATCGCCGAGCCGGACAAGGATGGTGGCGCGCTGCGATATCGCGGCGTCGACATCGAAGACCTGGTGACCAACCGCGTCACCTTCGGCGACGTGTGGGCCCTGCTGGTCGACGGCGAGTTCGGCCGCGGCCTGCCGCCCGCCGAGCCCTTCCCGCTGCCGGTGCACACCGGTGACGTGCGCGTCGACGTGCAGGCCGGCCTGGCCATGCTCGCCCCGATCTGGGGCTACGAGCCGCTGCTCGACATCGACGACGAGACCGCCCGCGAGAACCTGGCCCGCGCCTCGGTGATGGCGCTGTCCTACGTCGCCCAGTCCGCGCGCGGCATTTACCAGCCCGCCGTTCCGCAGCGCAAGATCGACGAGTGCACCACCGTCACCGAGCGGTTCATGACCCGCTGGAAGGGTGACCCGGACCCGCGCCACACCGAGGCGATCGACGCCTACTGGGTCTCGGCCGCCGAGCACGGCATGAACGCCTCCACCTTCACTGCTCGCGTCATCGCCTCCACCGGCGCCGACGTGGCGGCCTCGCTGTCCGGCGCGATCGGCGCCATGTCCGGCCCGCTGCACGGCGGCGCACCGGCTCGCGTGCTCCCGATGATCGAAGCGGTCGAAAAGACCGGCGACGCACGGGCACTGGTCAAGGGCATCCTCGACCGCAAAGAAAAGCTGATGGGCTTCGGCCACCGCGTCTACCGCGCCGAAGACCCGCGCGCCCGCGTGCTCCGCGCCACCGCCCAGCGCCTCGACGCCCCCCGCTTCGAGGTCGCCGCGGCCCTCGAACAGGCCGCCCTCGCCGAACTCCGCGAACGCCGCCCCGACCGCGCCATCGAGACCAACGTCGAGTTCTGGGCCGCGGTCATCCTCGACTTCGCCGAGGTGCCCGCACACATGATGCCCGCCATGTTCACCTGCGGCCGCACCGCGGGCTGGTGCGCACACATCCTCGAACAGAAGCAGCTCGGCAAACTGGTCCGCCCGGCCGCCATCTACACCGGCCCGGGCCCCCGCACCCCCGAACAGGTCGCAGGCTGGTCCACCATCGCCCGCTGACCCACCCCGGCCGCCGCCCTGCCTTTCGCTATTCAGCGACTGGTCGACGCAGCATTGGTACCATCCTCCCAAGAAGGTACCATTACACCATGGCGCTGAATATCAAGGACCCGGAAGCAGAGCGGCTGGCGGCGGAGTTGGCCGCGCGGACCGGGATGAGCAAGACCGCGGCTGTTCGGATGGCCTTACATGATCAGCTCGAACGACTCGGCCGACCGACCGGGCGCCAGGACGGCGGCGAGCAGTTCGTCGGGTTCCTGCGTTCGCAGATCTGGCCCCAGTTGCCCAGGGAGGTGTTCGGTGTCGCTGTCACCAAGACCGAACGCGAGGAGATCCTCGGATACGGGCCTGGTGGCGTGTGATCATCGACAGCTCGGCGATCGTCGCGTGCATCCTCGGCGAACCCGCGGGCGAGCAGCTCGGCCGCGAGATCGGCGCGGCCGCGGTGTGCCGGATCGGCGCCCCGACACTGGTCGAGACGAGCCTTGTCCTCACACACAAGGTCGGTCCGCTCGGGAAGGCTCTCCTGGCCGCCTTTTTGCAAGAACGAGACTTCGAGGTCGTCTCGTTCAGCGCCGAGCACTGGCGAGCAGCGCAAACCGCCTTTCTCCGGTTCGGAAAGGGCAGGCACCCGGCGGCGTTGAACTTCGGGGATTGTCTGACCTACGCGGTGGCGTGGGCCGCGGGCGAACCGCTGCTCTGCATCGGCGACGACTTCGCTCAGACCGATCTGGACCTGGTCGAACTGTGAGCGCGGACCGGGTCGGTAGGCTCGGCCCATGACGATCCAGGCCATGGACTCGCTGCCGCACGTGATGACCGAAGACGAGTACCGCCGGCTTCCCGAGAAGATCTCGCGAGAGATCGAGGTGGTGCACGGCCACGTCATCGTCTGCGAATCGCCGACGCCCGAACACAACCGCGTCGCCCGCCGCCTCGCGGGCGCCATGGAAGATCTGCCGACCACCGAACCGTGTCTCCGCGCCGAGACCGACATCGATGTAGTGCTGTGGCGCGTCCCGAAATTCACCTTCCGGCGACCCGACGTGACGGTGTACCGATGCCTGGATCAACCGGGAGACAAGCCAAAGGCGAGCGACGCGCTGATCGTGGTCGAAGTATCGTCACCGTCGACCGCGGCCGAGGACCTGCTCGACAAGAAGGCCCAGTACGCGCGAGTCGGAATCCCGCTCTACCTTGTCGTCATGCTCGATACGAAGTTCGATATCGCCGAGGTGCTGGAATTCCGTCTCGACGCCCACGCCCGCGAATACCGCCTGCACCAGATACACCGCGATGGGCTCCTCCGCATGGAGCACGTGATCATCGGCGACATAGCCTTCACAGACCTCACCCGCTGACGCCACCGTTTGGCGCCCCACCGCTGGGAGCCATCGCCGATCCGGCTCGCTGATCAGTCCGAACCCGCCCGACTCTCGGCATCAAGTGCAGGCGCCGCGCGGTTGGTGTCGCCGTAGAATCGGCTCATATGGCAGCGGAACCGGAAGGTCGGGTGCTGGGGGATGTGCTTGCCGCGCGGCGGCGGCGGAGTTTTGTGGGGCGGGGCGCTGAGCTGGCGTTGTTCGAGGGGGCGCTCGACAGCGAGGAGTCGCTGTTTTCGGTGTTGTTTTTGCATGGGCCGGGTGGGATCGGGAAATCGAGTCTGCTGGATATGTTCGCGGGGATAGCGGAGGCGGCCGGGGCGGCGGTGGTTCGGGTGGATGGGCGTGAGGTCGCGCCGGTGCCGGGGGAGGTGCTCGATGCGGTGGGCCCGGTGCCGGCCGAGGTGGGTGGGCGGTTGGTGTTGCTGATCGATACCTATGAGCGGCTGGCGCCGGTGGATGACTGGGTGCGGCGCCGGTTGCTGCCTCGGCTGCCCGCGACGGCGCTGACCGTGATCGCGGGGCGACAGCCGCCGGATGCGGGGTGGCGGGCCGAGACGGGGTTGGGGGAATTGTTCCGGGTGGTGGCCTTGCGGAATTTGAGTCCGGTCCAGGCGCGGGAGTATCTGCGGGTGCAGGGGGTGGACGCGCGGCGGTGGGATCGGATCGCCGGGGTGAGCCATGGTCATCCGCTCGGGCTCGCCTTGCTCACCGACCTGCATGCCAGGGACGCGGAACTGCCCGACGATCCGCTGTCGCCGGATCTGGTGACGACCCTGCTGCGCCGATTCGTGGACGTGGTGCCGTCGGATCGGCATCGGCAGGCGCTGGAGGTGTGCGCCCTGGCGCGGGTGACCACCGAGGCGTTGCTGCGCGATGTGCTCGGCCCCGGCGACGCGAACGCGCTGTTCGGCTGGTTGCGTGAACTGTCGTTCGTGTATCCGGGCAGCGATGGCCTCTACCCGCACGAACTGGCCCGCGATGTGCTCGACGCGGAGTTGCGCTGGCGCGATATCGACAGTTATCAGCGCGTTTTCCACGGTGTCTGGACCCATATCCGGAGCGTGCTGCGCGGTACAACGGGCCGGACACAGCAGCGGGCCATCTTCGATCTCAAGTTCGTCTTCCGGAATCTGCCCGGTGTGCTGTCGCCGGTCGATTGGGAATCGTGGGGCTGCGCCTATCCCGAACCCGCCACGCCCGGCGAGCGCGGCACCGTGGTCGAGCTGGTCGCGGCGGCGGAGGGCGCGGAGTCCGCGGCCATCGCGGGGCATTGGTTCGATCGGCAGCCCGGTGGGTTCCATGTGCTGCGCGACCAGAACCACGATGTCCAAGGGCTGCTGGTGATTCTCGATCTCACCGCCGCCGACCCGGCCGAGATCGCCGCCGACCCCGGCGCGCGAGCAGCCTTGGCCTTCGCCACCGGCGCCCAGCCGTTGCGGCCGGGTGAGGTGGTGACCCAGACCAGGTTCATCATCGACCGCACCGCGTATCAGGACCCCTCCCCTACCCTCAACGCCACACCGGTGCTGACCATGCAGCACTATCTGCGCACACCGAACCTGGCCTGGGATCTGCTCACCCTGGCCGAACCCGAACGCTGGGACGACTATTTCGCCGTCGCCGACCTGCCCCGCGCCACCGGCGCCGATTTCGTGGTCGGCGGGCGCCGGTACGGCCTGTTCGCCCACGATTTCCGGCGGGTGCCGGTCGACAGCTGGCTCGAGCTGGTCACCGAACGCGCGCTGGCCCGCGACTTCAGCCCGGCCGCACCGACCGGCCCTGACCTGCTGGTGCTCTCCCAGCCCGAGTTCGCGCAAGCGGTCAAACAAGCACTGCACGACCTGCGCACGCCCAGCGCGCTGGCCCGAAATCCCTTGCTGCGCACCAGGTTGCTGCACGACTACACCGCCGGGCAACCGGACGCCGCAGCCGTCGAACGACTGCTCCGCGACGCGATCACCGCACTGGGCGCGGACGCGCGCGCCGACAAACAGCTGCGCGCGCTCGACCGTACCTATCTGCGTCCGGCGGCGACCCAGGAGTCGGCGGCCGCGCTGCTCGGTCTGCCGTTCAGCACCTATCGGCGGCACCTGAGCCAGGGGCTCAGCGGGGTGGTCGCCTGGTTGTGGGAACGCGACGTGCACGGCTTCGCCTGCACCGAGCACAACTGAGCAGCTTCTGGCCTGTCGACCGAGCAGTCATCGCGGACACACTTCGCGATGACCGAGGAGGACGACATGGGTATCACCGATTCCACCGACCGCGCTGTCGTGCTCGGCGCGAGCATGGCGGGGCTGCTCGCCGCACGGGTACTGTCCGAGCGGTTCGGCGAAGTGATCGTCATCGAACGCGATGAGCTGCCGGCCGAGCCCGCGCAACGTCGCGGGGTGCCGCAGGGCCGCCATATCCACGCGCTGATGGGTCGCGGCCAGCAGATCCTCGACGAGCTGTTTCCCGGTTTCAGCGCCGAGCTCGCCGACCGCGGCGCGCCTGCGCTGGACCAGTCCGGTGACGCGCGCATGTATCTGAACGGGTACCGGCTGCGCCAGGCAGCGGGTGGCACGGCGGTGATCAGCGCTACCCGGCCGCTGATCGAAAACTATGTGCGCGAACGGGTCAGGTCCTTGCCAGCTGTGGTGTTCGCCGACCGGCACGATGTGGTCGGGTTGTGCGCGAGCGACGACCGGGTCACCGGTGTCGAGGTGATCGGCCGGGTCGACGGCAGCGCGGCCGAGATGATCCCGGCCGACCTGGTGGTCGATGCCACCGGCCGTGGTTCCCGCACCCCGCGCTGGCTGGCCGCGCTCGGCTACCCCGAACCCGCCGTGGCGCAGGTCAGCGCCGATATCGCCTACGCGACCGTGGTGTTGCGCCTGCGCGCGGGCGCACTCGACGGCGATCACGCGATCCTGGCACCGCCGGCACCGGGACACTCCCGTGGCGGTGCGCTGGCCGAGATCGAGGACGGCTGCCACATCCTGACGCTGATGGGACTGCTGGGCGACCGGCCGCCCGGCACCGTCGCCGAATTGCTCGAGTACGCGCGATCGTTCGCGGTCCCCGATATCTACGAGGCGGTGCGCGATGCCGAACCGGTGAGCGAGCCCGTGCGCATCCGGTTCCCGGCCAGCGTGCGGCACCGTTACGAGCGGCTCGCCCGCTACCCGGACCGGCTGCTCGTCCTCGGTGACGCGCTGTGCAGCTTCAACCCGATCTACGGGCAGGGGATGAGCGTGGCGGCCATGGAAGCCCTCGCCCTGCGCGAGGCCCTGTCCGGCCCCCGCCTCCCGCACGCGCGCCGGGTGATGCGCAAGGTCGCCGCGGCGGCCGAGGTGCCATGGCAGATGGCCGCGGGCGGCGACCTCGCCTTCGCCGGTGTCACGGGCAAACGCACCCCGGCTGTGCGCCTGGTCAACACCTATATCCGCCGCCTGCACGCCGCCGCCGCACACGACAGCGACCTCACCGTCGCGTTCCTGCGGGTCGCGGGGATGGTCGACCCACCCACCGCGCTGTTCCGCCCGTCGGTCGCGCGGCGAGTCCTCGGCCGTCGTGAACGGCCGGTCGGGGTGGTGTGACATGGCCGAGCTCTATTTTCGCTCCGGAAACGGTCGGTGCGCGGCGACGCTGTATCTGCCGGCACGGCGCGCGCCGGGTCAACGGCTCGGGTGCGTTGTGCTGTGCAATGGCTTCAGCCTCACCCGCCGCGACGGACTGCCCCGGTTCGCCGAGCACTTCGCCACCGCCGGGCTCGCGGCGTTGACCTTCGACTTCCGTCATCTCGGTGACAGCTCCGGCGAACCTCGCCAGCTCGTCGACTACCGGCGCCAACAAGCCGACCTCGCCGCCGCCATCGCCTTCGCACGCGACCTCGACATGGTCGACGGCCGCCGAGTGGCGGTCTGGGGCTTCTCGAACGGTGGCGGGCTGGTCGTCCGTGTGGCTGCCGACGATCCGCGGATCGCCGCGGCGGTGGCGTTGTTCCCGATGGTCGACGGGCTCGCTTTCGCCATGGCGAGCGATCCTCGCAACAACGCCCGGCTGCTGGTCAACGCCGTGCGTGACCGGTTCGGGCGGTCCACCGTACGGGTGCCCATCGTCGGCGCGCCGGGCACGGTCCGGGTGTTCACGCAGCCGAGTGCGCGGCCGGGCCTCGACCGCGCGCTCGGCGCGGGATCGCGATGGCGCAACGAAGTCTGCGCAGGCCCGTTCCTGCGTGCGAGCTCGTTCCGCCCGGTCCGGGTCGCCGGCAAGGTCCGCTGTCCCCTGCTGGTCTGTGTCGCCGACAACGACACCCTCGTTCCCCAGCGACCGATCCTGCGAGCCGCCGAACGCGCACCCCGAGCGACGCTGCGCCACTACCCGATCGACCATCTCGACGCACTCAGCGCCGGAGCGGATTTCGACCGCGTGGTCCGCGACCAGACCGACTTCCTTGTGGCGACGCTGGAGAAATGACCGCATGTAGCGACACCGTAGCTTTGCTGTAGCACACCGGCTAACCTGGAGAAATGAGCACACCGGCCGAGTTGCCAGAGATTCCGCAGCGGGAGTTGCGCAATGACGCGAGCAGGGTGCTCCGTGATGTTCGCAGCGGCCAGTCTTACACGATCACCGTGGACGGAACACCGGTCGCCGATCTGATTCCGCATCGGCATCAGCGACGGCGCATCGCTGTGCCCCGCGACGAAGTACTGGCGGCTTTCGCCGGCCTGCCTGCCTCGAGCGAAACATGGTCCGCCGACGCGGAGAGCACCATCGACGACTCACTGTACGACCCTTACGATCGCGCCTACCGGCGCGGCGAATTCGCCCAGGAGGGCGAGTGATGGATGCGGAATCGCGCGGCCTCGTCGATACGAATGTGGTGATTCTGCTGGACGAATTGGAGCCGTCCGAACTGCCCGCCGAACTGGTGATCAGCGCGGTCACCATGGCCGAGCTGGCAGCGGGCCCGCACTACGCCGCCGACGCGACCGAGCGGGCGGCCAGGATCGAGCGGCTCCAGAACGCCGAGGCCCTGTTCGATCCTCTCCCCTTCGACACCCGGGCAGCGCGGCGTTACGGGCACATCATCGCGGCGGTACTCACCGCAGGGCGCAATCCCAAGCCGCGCCGCATCGATCTGATGATCGCCGCCATCGCGTCGGTGCACCGGCTGCCGCTCTACACGGTGAACCCCAAGGACTTCTCCGGTTTGCCAGGCCTTCTCGACGTCCGCACCGTGACGCACCCCGGCACCCGCTGACCCCTCGTTGCGCTCGGGCAGTGGTGCAGTCGTCCGCTCAATTCGCTGACTGTAGAAGGTCGACGGCAGCATCCATCCCTTGACGTCCTTCCCGGCCTAGGGCCGAGGATTCTTACCAGCACCCGCACGGGCGCTCTCGGTGGGTTCCTGTTTCATAGGGACATGCCTCCCGCTACGCGGCAGGACTTACCATCCCTCCGCAAGCGTTTAACCTCTCCGCCCGTCCAGCGGCGAGGATATTCTTGGCAGCGTTCAGATCACGATCGTGGACCGCCCCACACGGGCAGGCCCACATGCGGACATGCAGCGGCTTCTTCTCCCCGACCACACCGCACGTCGAGCATGTGCGCGTCGATGGGAAGAACCGGTCCACCTTCACCACTACCCGCCCATACCGGGCGGCTTTCTCCTCCAACATGCGGGTGAACATGCCCCACCCGGCATCATGCACCGACTTCGCCAACCGGGTCCGCGCCAAACCTTTCACACACAAGTCCTCGACATAGACCGCTTGGTTCTCACGAATCAGGGCCGTGGACTGTTTATGCGCGAAGTCGCGCCGGGCGTCGGCCACCTTCGCGTGGACCTTGGCGACCCGCAGGCGTGCCTTTGCCCGGTTCTTCGAACCCTTGTCCTTGCGGGACAAGCCCTGTTGCGCTTTCCGCAACCGTCGTTCGGCACGGCGGAAGAACTTCGGGGAGGTGATGACCTTGCCGTCCGAGCAGACCGCGAACGTCGCCAGTCCCAGATCGATACCCACCTCGGCGTCGATGCCGGGCAACGACTCCGGGTTCACCTCGACCACGAACGACGCGAAATAGCGGCCCGCCGCATCCTTGACGACCGACACGCTCGACGGCTCCGACGGCAGTACCCGCGACCAACGGACCGCCACGTCCCCGACCTTCGGCAAACGCAGCTTCCCGCCGTCGGTGACCGCGAAACGCGCGTTGCGGGTGAACCGGATCGACTGCCGATTGTCCTTGCGGGAACGAAACCTCGGCGGCGCCACCCGCGCGCCCTTCCGCTTTCCGGTCACCGAGGCAAAGAAGTTGCGGTACGCGGTATCGAGATCGGCGAGGGCTTGCTGCAACACCACCGACGACACCTCGGCAAGCCACGCACGCTCCGGCGACTTCTTCGACTCGGTCAACCGCTTCGACAGCTCACCGGCCGACAGACGCGGCGCACCGGACCGGTAGGCGTGCATTCGTGCCGCGAGCGCGTCGTTGTACACGACCCGCGCGCACCCGAACGCCCGCGCCAACGCGATCCGCTGGCCAGGCGTCGGGTAGACGCGGAAGTTGTACCGGAGCTGCACGTTTCGAGCCTACCCGAAGAGTCCGACAGGATAGTCCGGTCTCGGGCACGCTCGGCCCCGGGAGCCTCCCGCGTGGGCCTTCACCCCCGCCCTGAAGGGCGGAGCACTGGCCCACACCCGGTAGCGCGACACCAGGATCTTCAGCGCGTCTTCCTCCGCAACAACTGGGTTCCGGTATCGACTGAGCATGGTGCGCAGCGCAAACACCGCAGTTTCCGGCGAGACCGCGACCGTGTCGGCGGCGAATTGTGCTGCCGAGCGCACAGATAGCCCGTCCGGCAGGTGGTCGGCCGGGAAATCTCGCAGATTCTGGGTAACGATCGTGTCGGCTCCACCGACGACCGCGGCCGCAACTACATGCTCGTCATCAGGGTCGGGAAGCCCGAAAGTGCCTTCGTGCGGCTCCCAATTCACCACCAGGGCATCGTCGAAACGCGACTCGAGTACCGCGAACACCGCCGCTCCCCCTCAGTCGTTGCGCTTGCCCCTGTGCCGTTCCGCCGCCAGGCGTCGTGCCTCGCGTAGGTGGCGCTCGATGTCGGCAGGGTCGTCTTCGATGGAGATGTCGACGGCTGTTTCGGCGAGCGCGTCGTATTGGCGGCGACGGCGGACCTCGCGGTAGTCGAGAACGTCGTCGAGTTGTAGCCGGTGCCGGGTGCCGATCCGTTGCGCGGGCAGCTCGCCTTTTTCGATGAGCCGTTTCACAGTGGGCCTGCTGACGCCGAGCAGATCGGCTGCCTGCTGCGATGTCAAGGTCATACTGTGCGGCGCGATGGTGACGGCCCGACCTGCCAACAATGCCGCGACCACCTGCTTCAGGGCCTGATGAACATCGGCGGGAAGTTCGATCCGATCGCCCTCGTCCGCGCCCACCAACGCATAGCTCGGCTTCGCCGCGGCACCCCACCGGCGCTCATGCGCTTCCAGGAAGCTCATGACAGGCGCCAGACTTCCGCCGTCGTCAGGTAAGAACGTGCGCTCTTCGAGCGGTTGCGCGACCATGGCACCTCCTTCAGCGATTCGAACGTTTCGAAACATCGATCGATTCATTCGAATGATACCAAGGGCCGCGGCTCAGGACAGTGCGGAGAAATCGATTGCGACGGAGTGGCCGCGGTCGACGGTGAAGAAGGCGGCCTGGAGGCGGGTGCCTAGTTCGAGGTAGCCGATCGCGGCCAGGGGGACCGGCTGGATCAGGCGGACTCGCCATGGGGTCGGTTCGTCCCAGGCGCGTAGTTCGAGGTCGAGGCGCAGGACCGGGTCGTCGCGGCCGGTGTAGTCGGCGGCGATCGGGGCGACCGCGAGGACTGTGGCCTCGGCTCGGCGGCCGTTGGCGAGGATCTTGGCGGCGGCTTTGCGGCCGGTCTCGGGGGTCTCGGGGACGAACAGCACTACGCGGTCGCGGTCGCCAGGGTCGACGCGGCAGCCCACCGAGTCGCCGGGTTGCATCCACTCCAGGTCCTGGCTACGCACCCGCTGCCGCACCCGGGCGTCGTAGGCGAGTTCGTCGGGTACCTGCACCCGCAGCGAGAAGCGATGCCCGCCCTCACCGCGCCGCGACCGCACCGACAGCACCGTCGCCACCGCGGGCAACCCTCTCATCAGCAGTTCCCGCCGCGCCCCCTCCGACAACAACCCCGGTCGCCGCCCCAACGCCCACGCGATCCGGTCGACCAGGCCCCACCCCGAGTCGGCCACTACAAGGCTCATCCCGGAAGAGTAGACCGATCGGCCAGCTCACAGAGGCAAATTCCCCGCACTCCGCGAACCGTCGAGCGCGCCCAGCCCCGACCCGCCGGTAACCGGTGGCGCGTGGTGCGCCTCACAGGCGCTGACCCACCACCACCACGGCGATCCCGCGACCACTAAACTCGCCCGCATGACCAGTGCCTTCCCGACGATTCCCGCCGACCTTCTGCCCGCCGACGGACGGTTCGGTTGCGGCCCTTCCAAGGTCCGCCCGGAGCAGCTGCAGTCCCTGGTGACTGTGGGCGCCTCGGTGTTCGGCACCTCCCATCGCCAGAAGCCGGTCAAGGACGTGGTCGCGCGCGTTCGCAACGGCCTGCGTGAGCTGTTCTCGCTGCCCGAGGGCTACGAGGTCGTGCTCGGCAACGGTGGCACCACCGCGTTCTGGGACGCTGCCGCGTTCGGCCTGATCCGCGAGCGTTCGCTGCACCTGACCAATGGCGAGTTCTCCTCGAAGTTCGCCTCGGTCGCCAAGGGCAACCCGTTCATCGGTGACCCGATCGTGGTGTCGTCGGAGCCGGGCAGCGCGCCCGAGCCCGTGTCGGACCCGAGCGTCGACCTCATCGGCTGGGCCCACAACGAGACCTCGACCGGTGTGTCCATCCCGGTGTCGCGTCCGGCCGGTTCGGAGAACGCGCTGATCGCCATCGACGCCACCTCCGGCGCGGGCGGCCTGCCGGTGAACATCGCCGACGCCGATGTCTACTACTTCGCCCCGCAGAAGTGCTTCGCCGCCGACGGTGGCCTGTGGATCGCGATCATGAGCCCGGCCGCGCTCGCTCGTGTCGCCGAGATCAAGGAATCGGGTCGCTGGACGCCGGAGTTCCTGTCGCTGCCGGTGGCTGTGGACAACTCCAGCAAGGACCAGACCTACAACACCCCGGCGCTGGCCACCCTGCTGCTGTTCGCCGACCAGATCGAGTGGATGAACGCCAACGGCGGCCTGGACTGGACCGTCAAGCGCACCCTCGACTCGTCCTCGCGCCTTTACACCTGGGCCGAGTCGAGCTCGTTCGCCACCCCGTATGTCACCGATCCGGCGCACCGCTCGCAGGTCGTCGGCACGATCGACTTCGACGACGCGGTCGACGCCGCCCAGGTCGCCAAGGTCCTGCGCGCCAACGGCATCGTCGACACCGAGCCCTACCGCAAGCTGGGCCGCAACCAGCTGCGCGTCGGCATGTTCCCGGCGATCGATCCGGAAGATGTTTCGCAGCTGACCCGTTCGATCGACTGGGTCGTCGGCCAGCTCTGAGATAAGACCGCAATCTCCGCCGGTGTGCCGGCGAACTTTTACGTTCGCCGACACACCGGCCCTTTGTGTGAGTTCGCAAAATTTGCATTCGCGAGCATTGCTAAATGATGTTGATCCATCACCAAAATGCCTGCACAGGACCGGAATTCGGGTGGGGAGCCGCTCAGATTAGCCGGACCGGGAGCCCCCGTGCGCGATTTCGGCGTGCGTGTCTGCTGCCGCGGGCAAGTAATGTGCACTACTGTCTAGGAAAGTGGGCGGTGTCGTAGCCGACGCGATAAGGAGGTAACGGTGCGTGAACTTCGAGTGATCGGGGTGACGCCCGACTCCACGCACATCGTGTGCAGCGACATCGAGTCCGGTACCAAGTTCCGGCTGCCCGCCGACGACAAGCTCCGCGCAGCGGCGCGCGGCGACCTCGCACGATTCGGCCAGATCGAGATCGAAACGGAGGCGTCCATGCGTCCTCGCGATATCCAGGCCCGTATCCGAGCCGGGGCGTCCGTCGAGCAGGTCCAGGCGGAATCCGGCATGCCCGCCACCAAAGTCGAACGTTTCGCCTACCCGGTGCTGCTCGAGCGTGCTCGCGCCGCCGAATTGGCGCAGAAGGCGCATCCGGTCCGCCCCGACGGGCCCGCGGTGGAGACGCTGCACGAGATCGTCACCGCGGCCTTCGCCGAGCGCGGCCACACCATCGAACAGGCCGAGTGGGACGCCTGGAAAGACGAAAAGGGTTTCTGGGTCGCGCAATTGCAGTGGCGGCACGGTCATTCCGAGATCGCCGCGCACTGGCGCTACCAGCCCGACGCGCACGGCGGTTCGGTCTCCCCGCTCGACGATCCGGCCACCGACCTGATCGATCCCGATTTCGGGCGCGCGCTGCGCGGGCTGGCCACCATCCTGCCCGCCGAGCCGGCCGCGCCGGTCGTCGAACAGCCGATCCCGGTGGAACCGCGTCCGCGCGAACAGCTCACGCCGACCGCGCGCCCGACCGCCCGCCCGCAGCCCACGCTCGACGAGTACTACGAGCAGCGCCAGGTCGCGGCAGGCGGTGGCGCCGCGGCGATCCCGGCCGCCGCCGTCCCCACGGCCCCGATCCCTGCCGTCCCAGCGGCCCCGATCCCGGCCACCCCTACCCCCGCGCCCCAGCCTCAGCCGGCGGCCCAGCAGGAACGACCGACCCCGGAAGAGCCGGCAGCAGAAAAGCCGACCCCGAAGCCCACCCGCCCGAAGCGCGGCAAGGCCCCCATGCCCTCCTGGGAAGACGTCCTCCTCGGCGTCCGCAGCTCCGGCCACTGAAAGGCCACCGCGCACGCGGGCACAGCAGCACGCAAGCACATGGGTAACTCACCGGGAACGGGCTAACCAGCCGACTCGACTCCGCCGGCCGCCGACCCAAAGCCCCCCGCACCCAAGTCTGGCCAAAAAACGCGGAGAGGCGGAACTGCGCAGTGGTTTCTTCAATTTGGTATGTCGATACCGCGGATCCTGTCGCGGTGTTGAAGGAACGTCCCGATCCCGACCCGGCGGCCGCCGCCGCGCTCGCGGGGCAGCTGTACTGCGAGCACGATGTCCGGCCGATCATGATCGGCACCTTGGACGGGTGCGCGGCGCCGGACCGGAACGAGGTCTACATCGGCTGCTATCCGGGACTCACCGTGGTGTGCACGGCCGAGGCCGCGCTGGTCGAGCCGACCAAGCTGCCGGATCTGCTGGTGCGGCCGCTGGCTTCCGAGCACACGTTCCTGGTGTCGTTCGATGCGACGGTGCACTGGGGTGCGTTCGCGCATTGGGAGCGTGGCGAATTCCGGCGCTCGTTCAGTTCGACCAGAGTCGACATCCTGGAGAACGAGGGGCTGCCGATGGTGTGGGAGCGGCCGTATTGGGCGGGTGATCATCCGGTGCCGTGGCTCGGTGGGGATCATCCGGAACCGCAGTCGCTGCCGTTCGATCCGCCGGATTTCGCCGACGCGGCCAATGACGAATGGCTCGGTTTCCGCTATCGCGGCGCCGGGCACGCCGAGCTGTCGCCCGGTTCGCTGGCGGTCTGCGGGTTCACGCTGTATCCGAAAGGCCGCGCGCCGGAACCCGCCCCGCGCCCGGATGCGGCGCCGCGGCGCGGGCTGTTCGGCTGGTTGCGCGGGCGGTGATCACAGCCAGCCGCTGAGCCCGTCGACGAGCACGGCAAGCCACCCCAGGACCAGCCCGGCCGCGGCCCCGGCCAGGACCCAGCGCACCACCGGTGTGTACCGCCACCGCCACGCCGTCGGCGCCACACCGACCGCCGCCACCACGTTGACCACGATGGCGAGCAGCGGATGGATGGCGGCCAGCGCGGACCCGAAGGCGTATACCGCGACCGCGGCGAGCACTGCGACCAGCACCGTGACGGTGCCGCCCGCCGCCCAGGGCACCGAATCCGGTTGCGCGCGATAGGGACCGTCGGGCTTCACGAGGTCCGCACCCGTTCGTAGAACGCCATCGCGGCCGCGGTGGCGACATTGAGTGAATCGGTGCCCGGTGACATCGGGATGCGCGCCCGGACATCGGTGGCGCGCATGGCCTCCTCGGTGAGTCCGGGTCCTTCGGCGCCGAGCAGCAGCGCCACCCGTTCCCCTGTCATGGCGGTCGCCAGGTTCACCGCCGCCGGATCCGGGGTGAGCGCGATGATCTGGAAACCGCGCTCGCGCAGCAGTTCCAGCCCGTCCGGCCAGGACGGCAGGCTCGCGAACGGCACCCGCAACACATGTCCCATCGACACCCGCACCGCCCGACGATAGAGCGGATCGGCCACCCGGTCACCGAACAACACCGCGTCGGCGCCGAGTCCGGCGGCGTTGCGGAACATCGAGCCCAGGTTCTCGTGGTCGTTGACGCCTTCGAGCACGGCTACCGTGCGCGCGCCGGCGAGTACCGCGGCGGGGGTGAGTTCGGCCGGTCGCGGCGCGACGGCGAGCACGCCGCGGTTGAGGTGGAAGCCGACCACCTGCGCCATCACCTCGGCGGTGGCGCGGTAGTACGGGATGTCGCGGCCGGCGAGGTCGTCGGCGAGGGCCTCGTAGCGTTTGGCGACGCCGAGCAGGGCGGTCGGGGCGAATCGGGAGCCGAGCATCCGCTGCACCACCACGACGCCTTCCGCGATCACCAGCCCTTTGCGGCCGGGCAGGTCGGGCCTGCGGTCGGCGGAGGACAGATCACGGAAATCGTCGACCCTGGGGTCGGCGGGATCGTCGATGTCTATCACAGCGGCCACGCGCTCATCCTGGCATGCTGGAAGCATGAAGTTCGTACAGTTGATCTTGAACATTCTCTGGGTGGTGCTGTGCGGCTTCTGGATGGCCCTGGGCTACCTGCTGGCGGCGCTGATCTGCTTCGTCCTGATCATCACCATCCCGTTCGGCATCGCCTCGCTGCGCCTGGCTGGCTATGTGCTGTGGCCGTTCGGGCGCACCGTGGTCGACAAGCCGAGCGCGGGCGCCGGTTCGCTGATCGGCAATGTGATCTGGTTCGTCGTCGCGGGGATCTGGCTGGCGATCGGGCATATCGCGACCAGTCTCGCGCTGGCGGTCACCATCATCGGGCTGCCGTTCGCGTGGGCAAATCTCAAACTGGTTCCGCTGTCGCTGTTCCCGCTCGGGCACGAGGTGGTACCGGCCGACGACGCGCGAGCGCAGGGTTGATCACTCCGACCCGGCGACGATCTGGTTCATGATCTCCACGGCCTGATCCAGCACCGCGAGCTGCTCGGGGTTCAGCCCGGACAGCTGTGCGGTCATCCAGGCCTCGCGGGCGTGGGTCTCGTCGTCGATCAGGGCGCGACCGGCGGAGGTGAGCGAGACGATGATCTGTCTGCCGTCGGTCGGATGCGGGCGGCGGTGCACCAGGTCGAGTTCGGAGAGCGAGGCGATGACGCGGGTCATCGACGGCGGTTGGACTCGTTCGCGGCCGGCCAGCGCACCGGGCGTCATCGCGCCATCTCGGGCCAGCGTGGCCAGGGCCGACAGCTGGGTGAGCGAGATCTGCGCGTCGGTACGCCGACCGCGCAGGTGTCGCGTGAGCCGCACGACGGCCAGTGAGAGGTCACCGGCCAGGGCGCGGACGTCGGAGGGCATCGTCACAGTGCAGAACTCTACGGTACGTGCGGCTCCCGGAATGGGTTTCACGCGGCTACTGTTTGGGTATGGAAGCCGGACCTGTCACCTCTGAGATTCCGCAGCTGCCTCGTTTCCTGGTCGATCCGCGGCCGGTGGTGCTGATCGGTTTCGCCGCATGGATCCTCGCTACCGCACTGTCGTGGCTGGTCCCGGCCCTGGCGGAGGCCCGGCCGGTGTGCGTGATGGGCCTGGTGGTCGGTGCGCTCGGGTCGTCGATCTTCCTGCTCCAGCGACGCTCGGCCCGCCGCGGCGACAAGGGCGCCCAGGTGGGTCTGCAGACCGATTAGGCGCTGACTTCGAACTCCGCGCTCGTTCCGACGACCGGACGCAGGGCACCGTCGGTCCCCAGCACGTCGACGTAGTGCACGAAACGGTGCGTGCCCGGCTCGGCGGCGGCCGGGATGTCCCAGGTGAACCGGGCGATCGAGACCGCGGCGCCGCCCGAGCGCCAGTGGAAGCGCACATCCCACTCCCCCTCGTTGGCCACCCGCACCCACGCGCCCGCGCCCGTGCGCCGTTCCACCGTCAGGAAGGTGTCGCCGCGGCGTGGATTGTGTTTGGGGTGCGCCGAGACGAATTCGGCGGCCACCCGGTGTCCGCGCGCCGTGGCGACCGGCTGTTCGATGACGTCACCGAAGCCGCGCCCCGGTGGCGTCGCGTCCGGGCCGGGCACGGTGGCGAAGTTCGGTTGCAAGCCGGAGACATCGCGCGGCGCCGGCCCACGGCCGATGGCCGCCCCGGCGACGAATGCCTGTGCCACCCTGGTGAATTCCTGCACATAGCCGCACAGGGTGTAGCGCCCGAACAGGGTCGAGGCGCCTTCGTACTGCTGCGCGTCGTACTCCTCCGGCGTCGTCACGTACTCGTGGTAGCCGTTCGCATAACCCTGCAGCAGGACCTGCTCGACCCCGACGCCGAGCACCTCGGCCACCGCGCGCCGCACCCGCAGCCCGGCGACGATGGTGAATTCCGCGCCGGCCGCGGCCAGATACAGCTCGCCGAGCCGAACCAGCTGCACCGGAACCACATTCGGCACCCACGGCACCGGCGGCAGCAGGCCCAGCGGTGCGAAGATCGCCTTGGGCGCCTGTGCGTCGGCCAGCCAGGCCGGGTGCGGATGGTCGATGCCGCCGAGGAAATCGATCATCGGATTGCGCACACCCTCGGGGATCGGGCCGCCCGGCAGACCGGGTCCGTCCTCGACGCTGCCCGCCGCCAGTGAGACACCAGCGGCCGCCGGTGCGGTGCGCCGGGGTGCACCGTCGGGGGTGTAGCGTCCGTCGATCGCGAGATCGGCGAGGTCGACGTAGCACAGCATCGCGCCGACCCGGCCCGGCATCGTGACCGCTTGGCGCGCTGCTGTTTTCGACGCGCTGTACTGGCGTTCGCCGATGATCCTGGTGTTGTCGAACTCGTCGGTGGTCGGGCCGTTGCCCGGGGTGAGGCCGAGGTTGGGTGACATGTCACCGGCGTTGGTCTGCGCGAACGCGGCGACATAGCCGGGCGGGCCGTCGAGGTGGCGCACACCGTGTTCGAGCTGCTCGGCGGCGTAGCTGGCGTAGCCCTTGTTGTCCGAGCTGATCAGGCGGTTGGCATTGGTCATCGAGGTGTTGTGGGTGGCGAACCAGGTCAGCGCGCCCACCTCGCGGCCGCCGCGCCGGAAGACCAGGGTGGTGACCGCCGGGTCGACGGCGTCGGGGAAGACCGCGCGATCGGCGGCCGGGTTGCGCTCGAAGGCGACGCGCGAGCGGTTGACGCTGGCATCGTGCAATTCCGCGCGCCCCAGCGCGATACTGCCCGGCGCGACATCGGCGTCGGCGGCGACGATCGCCTCCACGATCCCGGCCACCTCGGCGTCGTAGACCTGCTGCTGGAAGCCCAGCGTCGCCAGCGTGTAGGCGTAGTCGTGCGCCGAACCGCCGCAACTGGCGTGGGTATGCGTGGAGGTGAGCACGACATTGCGCTCGGTGTATCGGTCGCCGAAACGTTCGGCGAGCGCGAGCAGCACGCCGCGATGCACCGACCCGAACACCGCGCCGTTCTCCACCGCGACGTAGGCGACGCGATTGTCGCCCGCGCCGATGACGAAGGCCCTGGCGCGGGGGCGCAGATGAATTCCCGCCGTGGCCTGGTCGAGTTGCGAGTAGCCCATCATGCCGCATTCCGCGGCGGGACCGGTGAGATCGCCGATTCCCATTCCGAATTCGAATTCTTCTGCTAGGGGATTCGCCTGCGCGACAGCCGCTCCCAGCGTGGGCAGCAGGGGCGCGACGGCGGCACTCAGCGCCGAGGCGGTGAGTACGGTGCGGCGGGACACGGGCATCAGGCGACTCCTTCGCAACTTCCGGTACGGAGACAACCACATCAACTGGTCATATGTCCAGGATTTTCCCGCGGTCCGGCGAATTGACTGTTTGCGACGCGAGCGCTTAACTCGCTCACGTGTCCTCCCGATTGAGCGTCGAAGAACGACGAGCCCACCTGATCGAGGCAGCGATCGGTCTCGCCGAGAAAAAGGGCGTGGCGGGCGTGACCACGCGTGATGTCGCCCAAGCGGCCGGCGTCTCGCTCGGAGTGGTGCATTACTGTTTCGAAAACAAGGACGCGCTGATGACCGAGCTGGTCAAAGCGCTGTCGATCGAATTGCGCGATTCCGTCGACGCCGAAGAGTCGGTATGGGCCGACACGGGAACCGGAAAAGAAGCGCTTCAGAAATTGGTGCGCGACACATTGGAACTGATGTGGCGCAACATCGAAGCCACTCCGGAACGTCAGCTGCTCACCTACGAGACCACCACCTACGCGCTGCGTGAGGGCGAGGCGACCCCCGCCAAGATCGCCATCGCGCGCGAACAGTACGGGTTCAACGACAGCACCGTCGCCGACGTGCTCGACCACTGCCGCGATACCACCCAGACCACCTGGACCACCCCCGTCACCGACCTGAGCCGCTTCGCGCTGTCGGTCATCGACGGCATCGTGCTGCGCTGGCTGGTCGACGACGACAGCGAGTCGGTGCAGACCCAGCTCGACCTGCTCGCCGCGATGATCACCTCGCACGCGGCCTGATTCAGCCGCGCGGCACCTGCACGTGCACCGCGTCGTCGGTGCACCACCACGGCACCCGCACGGTGCCGGTCAGCGCACCGCGCAGATGCACCTCCAGGGTCTCGTGCAGCACCAGATCGCCGGCGGTGTCCGGCGGGGACCACAGCTGCGCCAACACCACACCCAGCGGGTCGGCGGCCCAGGTGGTCCGCCTGCCCGCGCCGAGGACTTCGGCGCTGACCTCCTCGGAGACCAGCGGCAGATCCAGCAGCGCGGCCAGCGCCTCGGCGTGCGCACCAGCCACCAGACGCTGCGGCGGGACCACCAGACCGAAGCAGGGCTGGTCGAGCACCATGGCCGTGCTCGCCGCGACGACCGCACCGGACAGCGCGCGAACCTGCTCGGGGAGGTCGAGATCGCGCGGGTCGAGCGCGCCGTCGGCGACCGCGGCGGCCAGGCGGGTGTGGGTGCGGGCGACGACATCGGTGGCCGGGGTGCGCGCGGGATCGGCGAGGGCGTCGAGAAGTTCCTCGGCCAACGCCGCGGTCATCACCTCGGGGCGGACCAGCAGCGGGCGCAGGGCGTCCAGGTCGCGCGGGTCGAAGCCCGCGGCGGGGAAAGCCGGGAGCAGACCGGCGAATTCGGCGTCGTCGGGATGGCGCAGGCGGCCGAGCGGGACATCGTCGAGGTGGGCATGCTGGTGCAACCACCACGCGGTGTAGCCGTCGCGATCGGCGAGCAGGGCGCGGGTGCGGGGTTCGGCGAGCAGGTGTTGCAGCGCGTTCGCCCAGCGGCGGTCGTCGACCAGGTCGAGGTCGCGGACCGCGGTGAGGGTGCGTGGATCCTCGGAAAGGCTGTCCCACCAGGTGTTCTCATCGTCGAGATCGTGGTCGGGGCCGACCGGGTCCGGGTCGGTGAGCACCGCGAAATCCCAGCCGACGCCGATCGCGCGCAGGGCCTGTTCGCCGTACTCGGCCACGGTGGCGTCGGCGACGGTACCGAACGATGAATCGTCGGCCAGGACCTCGGCCAACGGGGCATCCGGGAGCAGCAGTTCGTCGGCCGGGCGCAATTCGCCGGTGTCGTCGGGCAATTCGAGCAGGCCGAGCCAGCTGGGCAGTTCGTGCGGTGCGGCGAACGGAGCCAGCCGCAGGACGGCGGCGACGGTGTCCGGGTCGGCGGGGTCCTGGTCGAGCAGGTCGCGCAGACCGGGGTCGGCGAGCAGGTCGTCGGCCGAGGCGCTGCGGGCGCCCAGCCGGGCCAGCAGGGCGTGGGTGGCGTCCGGATGCACCAGGCGGGCCCAGTGCACCGGGACGGCGACGGTGAGCTGATCGTCGAGCACGACGGTGCGCGGACCGGTCACCACGCGGCCGTCGGCCAGCGGGACCGCGAGCGCACCCAGTTCCTCGGCGATGCGGGAATCGGTGACGAAGGGTTCCAGGGCGGCATAGAAGCGCTGCCACCAGCGGGGTTCGCGATCCAGGCCGCTGGTGGACTCGGCGAGGGCGGCCGGGCCGAGGCGGTGAACGTCGAGGACGGAGAGGCGTTCTTGGTGCTCGCGGCCGGAGAGTTCGGGGACGACCAGGGGGCCGGTGATTTCGGCGAGGTGATCGGCGAGTTCCGGGGTGAGGTCGGGGAAGACGGTGGTGCGGGTGGGGATTCCAGACGCCACATCATCAGTCCGCCTGCCTCGCGGTTCGCCTGCGCCGCTGGATGATTCGACGGCGCGAGTAGCGGACTCGGATGGGTCTGCCGTGGCACTGGCGGCATCCGGAGCCAGGAGGTCCGGCGGTGCGGCGGCGGGGGTGGGGCAGACAGGAAGCCAGGTGTTGGTGCGGAGTTCGGTGATGACGGCTTCGCGGAGCAGGGCGTCGGTCTCGCTGCGGGCGAAGCCGGGGGGTGGGACGAGGGTGAGCCGGTCGCGTGGCGGGAGGGCGCGGGCGAAATCGGCGTAGCCGGTGACGGTTTCGGTCAGGTGGGCGCCGGGGAGCAGGCGGCGGCGGTCGGGTTGCATGGGGAGATCGGCGACCAGGATCGCGGGGAGGGAGAGTTCCTCGTCGGAGCGGGTGGGGGCGCGCAGGACATCCGGGGCCGCCGGGACGGGGCGGCCGTCGCGCAGCGGGAGCAGCCAGCGGGCGCGCTCGGTGCGGAATTGCCACCAGCGGCGGGTGATTCCGGAGGGGAGAGTGATGGCGAGTTCGGTGAGGTCGCCGAGATCGGTGACGGTGCTGGTGAATTCGTCGGTGCCGATCCGGATGCGGTGCAGGGCAGGCAGTTCCAACAGCAGGTCGGGGGCCTCGGCACGCATGGTGTCGAGGAGGGCTTCGGCGTCGATGTCCTCGCGCAGGTGGATGACGATCTCGGTGTCGGAGCCGGCGGGCGGGGTGGTCGGCACCGGCCAGGCCAGGCGCAGGACCGGCGGCACGATGGTGGCGAGATCGTCCGGGATCGTGATTCCGATGTCGTGCAAAGCATTCAGGGTCGCGGCCCGCGAGAAGCGGATCGAACCCGTGGTCGACCGCACCTCGATCTCGTCACCCACGGTCCGCACCGCGGTGAACCCGACCCCGAACCGGCCGACCTGCGCGGCCTCGCTCTTCCCCGAAGCCCGCAGCGCCGTCAGCGCGTGCACCCCCGGGACATCCAGCGGCGCACCCGTATTCGCGATGTGCAACCGCCCGTCCAGCACCCGGACGGTCAGCTCCCCGCCGACCCCGCCCTTCGCCGCCGCGTCGGCCGCGTTCTGCGCGAGCTCGGTGAGCAACCGATCCCGATACCCCGCGGCCACCAGATCGGCCTCACTGGCACTGTCCTCCCGCAACCGGGTCGGCGAATCCCGCCAGGCGGCAAGCACTCCGGCCCGCAACTCCGCGGTCCCGAAGCAATCCGCCACTCCGTTCAGCGCGCCACCGGCGATCCGTGCCCATTCACCACGCCAGCCGAACCGGGGGCGGTGTCCCCGGCTACCTGGCCGTCGGCGTCGTCACCCGCGGGCTCGGTGCGTGCCACCTGGTCAGCCACGGTCTCGGGCCCCTCTTGTGCGGCAACATCCGCACCGGCGGACGTCTCGATAACAGCCGGCTCGGCGGGAGCACCCTCAGCGGCGGGGGTCTCCGCCGTGGCCTGATCGGCAGCGCTGTCCTCGGCGGATGATTCGGTCGCCGCGTCGGCAGTGGGCTCGGCTGCCACGGCAGCGGTGTCGGTTGCCGCAGGAGTCGCCACAGGTTCGGCGGCGACCGGCTCGGTGACGGCGGCGCTCTCGTCCGGACCGGCGGCCGCATCGGTGGCCGACACTGCGGGCTCCGACGTCGCCGAGGAGACCTCGACCGCCACGTCGGGCTCGGGCGACGGATCCACGGACTGGGACTCTGCCACGGCCTCTGCAGCCGGCACCGGCTCCGCGGCAGCGGCTACGTCCGCCGCGTCGGGCTCGGGCGACGCATCCACGGACCGGGACTCTGCCACGCCCTCGACAGCCGGCACCGGCTCCGCAGCAGCGGCTACGTCCGCCGCGTCGGGCTCGGGCGACGCATCCACGGACCGGGACTCTGCCACGCCCTCGACAGCCGGCACCGGCTCCGCAGCAGCGGCTACGTCCGCCGCGTCGGGCTCGGGCGATGCCTTCGCGGACCGGGACTCTGCCGCAGGCTCGGTGGCCGGCACCGGCTCCGCAGCAAGGGTTGGTTCGGCGTCCGCAGCGATTTCGGTGGCGGGCTCGGCAGTCGTGGCGGCTGCTTCGGCAGGTGACGCGGGGTTCGCGGCTGTCTCGGGGTCCACGGTGGAAGTGGTTTCGGCGTTCGACGCGCCCGCGTCGGCCGGTGACACGGACTCAACGGTGGTCGCTGCCTCCGCAGCGGACTCGGCGGCGATCACCTCGGCGGCCGGCTCCGGCTGGGTGCCTGTGGTGTGGGCGGTGGCTTCGGCGGTCGTGGCTTCGACTGCTTCGGCTTCGGCGGTTTCCTGGGTGGTGCGGGGGATGTTCACGTAGTCGACGGCGTGGTCGTCGAAGGCTTCGTAGCGGGGGGAGCCGTTGCCGCTGGGGGCGACGACGTCGGAGTGGGCGCCGCAGCCGTATTCGATGTGGACGACGTGGCCGTCGGCGCCCATCGCGTTGGCGCAGACACCGAACGATTCGCGCAGGGCGCCGGCCAGTGGCACGTAGAAGCCACATAAACCGCAGGTGGAGGGGGCCGCCTTGGCCATCTCGGTGTCGGGGCCGAACTCGGTATACCAGCGCTGGGCCGCATCGACACGGCCCTCGAGGCTGAGCACCTGGACACGGCCGAGGCCGACCTCGCGGGCCACCTCGTCGATGACCGGGTCGCCGGTGGCGACATAGCCGGGGACCAGGCGGGGGTCGTCGGCGGGCGGAGCGAGCAGATCGCCGGGACCCAGATCGCCGGGGCGCACGCGCTGCTCCCACGGGATGAAATCGGGGGCGATCAGGGCGTCGGGGCCGGGCAGCAACGCCGACTCGCTGACCGTCGCCGCCTCCGCACCCGGCGGCGCGGCC
Source organism: Nocardia sp. NPDC059177 (assembly GCF_042755165.1). Taxonomy (NCBI): domain Bacteria; kingdom Bacillati; phylum Actinomycetota; class Actinomycetes; order Mycobacteriales; family Nocardiaceae; genus Nocardia; species Nocardia sp. NPDC059177. Next base: position 271,660 of record NZ_JBHZBX010000003.1, read on the forward strand.
ACGACCACGGCCCACTGCCAGCCGCGGTAACCCGCCAGGGTCGCCTCGAACCGGTGGGTGGCCGCCGTGTCGTCCTCGGCGCTCACCCCCAGATGGGCTCCTACCCCGTCGGGTTCCAACTCGACGAGCGCACGACGTGCGACTTCGGCCGCATCGGCCAGAACGGGACGCACGCCGGACTCCGAAACAGATACTGCGCTCACGGCATACATTTTGCCGTATGAAGCGCAATCGGAGTTCGTTGGCCGTCACAGTGCTGGTCAGCCTGCTCGGCGTGGGGGCCTGTAGCAGTCCCGACGACGCCGGACCGGACCGCCTGCGGGTGGCGGTGATCGGCTCGTCACCGCACGATCCGCGGGCCTTCACCCAGGGTCTGGAGGTGGTCGACGGCGTCCGCTACGAAAGCACCGGCATGTGGGGCGTGTCGAGCGCGCGGGCCGCCGACCAGCGGACCGGCGCCGAGACCGCGCGCGTCGAGTTGCCCGCGCAGCTGTTCGGTGAGGGGATGACCAGGGCGGGCGCCATCGTCTGGCAGCTGACCTGGAAGAACGAGATCGCCATCGCCCGCGACCCGGTCACCCTGGCCGAGACCGGCCGGGTCGGCTACTCGGGCGAGGGCTGGGGCCTGTGCGCGCAACCCGACCGGCTGGTGATGAGCGACGGCACGCCGACCCTCACCTTCCGCGACCCGGTGACCTTCGCCGAGACCGGCTCGGTGACCCTGTCCGGCTACCGCAATCCCAAACCCAACGAACTCGACTGCGCACCCGACGGCACCGTCTACGCCAACAACTACCAAACCGACGACATCCTGCGAATCGACCCGGACACCGGCCGGGTGACCGGGGTGATCGATGCCAGCGGACTGCTCACCGACGACGAGCGCGCGGGCACCGATGTCCTCAACGGCATCGCGAACCTGCCCGGCACCGACCACTTCCTGCTCACCGGCAAGTACTGGCCGCGCCTGTTCGAAGTCCGGTTCGTCCCGAAATAGCGAGATGTGGCCGACACTGCCGCGCCGCGAGTGAACGCGCAATCCCCGCGTGCGACAGAATTGGACTGTGACTACGCCCCGCGAACCGTCCGGTCCCGACCGTGGTCGCCGGGACGGCACCGCCGCGGGCGCCCCACCCGGCCGACACCCCGGCTTCGGGCAGTACCCGCCGCGCGCGAGCGAGGAGCCACGCCAGCCACGCAAGGTCTTCCCCCGACCCGATCCGCCGACGACCCGTTCACGCGGCCTGTTCCGGCGCAACCGCCCCGACTCGCCGAACGACACGCCGCCTCAGGATCGAACCGGCCGATCTGCCGAGCCCACCAGCCGCACCGACCCGCGCGATCCCCGCCAGTCCACCACCGACCCGCGACCCGTCGAGCCCACGAGCCGCACCGACCCCCCGGCGCGGCGCGATCCCCGCCAGTCCACCGGTGACCCGCGGCGCGATCCCCGCCAGTCCACCGACGACCCGCGGCGCGATCCCCATCAGTCCACCGGTGACCCTCGCCACACCCCCGGCAACGCGCCCCTCGGCGACGACACCCCGACCAGGGACCTGACCGCCCGCAAGCCGGGTCACGGCAATCGTGCCGAGCCGAGCACGCACCCGCCCGGCCACGGCCCGGCGGGCACCCGCCCGTTCCCCCGCGCCGGCGAACCCGTCGACGAGATCCCGCAACGCGTGCCCCGCAAGCTGACCGTCACCCGCGTCGCCGCCATGCGCAGCCGCGAACTCACCGAACGCGGTTTCGCCACCTTCCAGCGGGCCGCGAAGGCCGACGGCGCCGATCAGTCCGGCCTGACCGCGCTCACCTACGCCACGATGGCCAACTTCGCCCTCGACGCCGCGATCGCCGTCGCCCTGGCCAACACGCTGTTCTTCGCGAGCGCGACGGCCGAGTCCAAGGTGAAGGTGGCGCTGTATCTGCTGATCACGATCGCGCCGTTCGCGGTGATCGCGCCGCTGATCGGACCGCTGCTGGACCGGTTGCAGCGGGGTCGCAGGCTGGCACTGGCGACGACTTTCGGCCTGCGCACGGCCTTCGCGGTGCTGTTGATCTTCAATATCGACACCTGGGGCCTGTATCCGCTGGCCCTGTGCATGATGGTCGGCTCGAAATCGTTCGCGGTGCTCAAGAGCGCGGTCACCCCGCGCGTGCTGCCGCCCGATATCGATCTGGTCCGCACCAACTCCCGGCTGACGGTGTTCGGCCTGGTCGGCGGCACCATCGGGGCCGGTGCGCTGGCCGCGCTGGCGGCGCTGATCGCCGGGTCGACCGGCGCGCTGGTGTTCGCCATCGGTCTCTCGGTGGCCGGCGCGTATCTGAGTCTGCGGATTCCGTCCTGGGTGGAGGTGACCGAGGGCGAGGTGCCCGCGACGCTGAGCTACCACGGCTCCGACGCGCACACCGAGGTGCTCGAACCGGGTCAGGAGTCGACCGTGCCCGCCCGGAAACGGCGTCAGCCGCTGGGCCGCGCGGTGGTCACCGGACTGTGGGGCAACAGCGCCATCCGGGTGCTCACCGGCTTTCTGACCTTCTACATCGCCTTCGTCGCCAAGGGCTCCGGCGGCAGTCCCACCGAGCAGGCGGCCATGCTGGCCGCGGCAGGCGCGGCGGCGGGCATCGGCAACTTCGGCGGCAATGCCTCCGGTGCCCGCCTGCAACTGGGCAGGCCGTCGCTGGTGGTGCTCGGCTGCACCGCCTCGTGTGCGGTGGTGGCGCTGTTCGCCGCGTTCACCGGCAATCTGTTCGGCGCCGTCTTCGCCGCGCTGGTGGCTTCGGCGGCCAGCGCGCTGGCGAAGGTCTCGCTCGACGCGGCGATCCAGGACGACTTGCCGCCGGAGTCGATCGCGTCCGGTTTCGGCCGTTCGGAGACGGTGCTGCAATTGAGCTGGGTCATCGGCGGGGCGGCCGGTGTGCTGCTGCCGATCGAATTCTGGAAGGGTTTCGCGGTGATCAGTGCGATCCTGCTGGTCGGCCTGATCCAGACGTTCGCCAGCTACACCGGGCATTCGCTGCTGCCCGGTCTGGGTGGCAACCGCCCGCAGCACGCCGAGCAGGAAGTACCGACCACCACCCATCCGTTCCGGGCAGGCCCCGGTTCGGTTCCGCGAGGGACAGGAGACCCCATCCGGTGAACAAGCTCAACGTTCGCACGCCCCTGGCCTTGGTCGCGGCCGGCCTAGCTGCCGTCGCCCTGATCACCGCGATCTGGGTCGGCGTCGCCGTCTCGAAGGCGACCGAACACGATCCGCGGATCACCGCCTACGCGCACGGCGAGGCCGTCACCGTCGACCCGTTCATGTTCTGCACCGTCACCATGCAGGACTGCCGCTACGGCGAGACCACCGAGCTGGCGGTCCCCTCCGGCTTGCCGGTCCAGCTCTCGCTGCCGGACAAGATCGCCGAGTCCCCGTGGCTGATCCAGCTCATCTACCAGCGCCCGACCGGCGAACAGGTCGACCGCGTCCTGAGCTTCGCCGACTACCCGGAGCGCGCCCGCGCCCTCACCATCGAGTCACAGCCCGAACCCGACCTGCGCCTGATCGGCATCGAGGTCCAGCTCCCGATCCTGGCCCGCGACACCGCCACCGGCCGCGAGTCCTACATCCCCCACGCGGCCTGGTCAATCGTCACTCCGGAGCCCGACACCACGGCACCCTGATACAGCTCGGCCCCCGGACACACGGTGTGCGGGGGCCGATTCGGCTCAGTGGTCGAGTTCGCGGGCAACGGCCCGGACCACCTCGGAGATGCGCTGGGAGAGTTTGCGATCCGGGTACTTGCCGCGGCGCAGGTCCGGCTGGACCTTCGTCTCGAGCAGCGTGATCATGTCCTCGACCAGCCCGTGCAGCTCGTCGGGCGACTTGCGCGGCCCCGCGTCCTTGCGGGCCGGGGCGGCGGAGCGGTCGCCGCGCACACTCGGCGGCGCCTCGAGCAGCTTCAGGCTCAGCGCCTGCGGGCCACGGCGGCCCGCGGCCATGCCGAATTCGACGCGCTGTCCGGGCTTGAGCCCTTCGACGCCCTCGGGTAGCGCGGAGGAACGGACGTAGACGTCCTCGCCCTCGTCTTGGGAAAGGAAGCCGAAGCCCTTTTCGACGTCGTACCACTTCACCCGGCCGGTCGGCACTGCGCTCACCCGTTCATCATTCGACACCAGAACCCTTGTGGTCCCGGTTAGTTCTGCGTTGTCGCGAGAAGAACGCGCCCCGCAACATGCAGGACGCGATGTGCCCAGAGTCTACCCCGGTGGCTATACCGCGAGCACATCAGTTTTACGGTGCATCAGTGACCAACTCACCTCGGCGTCGCAGCGATCGCCTGCTGCACCTGGCCGTCGCACTGTTCGGGATCGGCATCCTGGCGGTGGTCGGCATCTTCCTCACCCCGATCGTGTCCGACAGCGAACCGGGCCTGTGGCTGTATCTGCTCGCGATGCTCGTCCCCGTCGGATTCCTGCTCGGACTCGGGTTCGCGCTGTGGTCCGGCCGCCGTGCCCGCTGACTAAACATGTGATCCTCATCACATCACGACGAGATAACGAACTGAGCGTGCAACCGTCGCGCACACCCAGCGTGCCGACTACCTGCGCGGACACCTCAGGGATCACCCTGAGACCACCCCGAGACCCCCGTAGACCCGCCGGTTACCAAATAGTGACTTTCGCCGCTGACCGTCGTACCGTTTCTCTCAGCCGGGGCAAACCCCGGAACCACCGGCCCGCCGCACCGAACCTCACCCCGCGGGTACCGGACCCCGATTGGAATCAGGGGTGAGGGCGGACCGGGAGACCTCTCAGTCCGGACCACATGCAGGTGCGCACGAGAGGAAGAAACCCGATATGAGTGGACGCCACCGCAAGCCGACTTCCACCGGGCGCACTGCTGCCAAGGTCGCCGTCACCGGCGCGATCTTCGGCACCGCAACCGCTGCCCTCGCAGGAAACGCCAGCGCGGCCCCCGACTCCGACTGGGATCGCCTCGCACAGTGTGAAGCCGGCGGCAACTGGGGTATCAACACCGGGAACGGCTACCAGGGCGGGCTGCAGTTCTCGCCCTCGACCTGGAACGCCCACGGCGGCGGCGAGTACGCCGCGACCGCCAACCAGGCCACCCGTGAAGAGCAGATCGTCATCGCCGAAAAGGTGCTCGCTTCCCAGGGTTGGGGCGCGTGGCCTTCCTGCTCGGCCAAACTGGGCCTGAGCAGCGGCCCGACCGAGCGCATCGCGCCGTCGGCCCCGAGCTGGGTCCCCGAGGTCAGCGTCCCGCAGGTGCAGGACCCGAGCCAGGAAGTCTTCCAGGCCGTGGACCGCGCCCTCACCGTCGTGCAGCAGCAGGGCATCGCCGTGCCGCAGCAGGCCATCGACTTCGTCAACAACGCCAAGGGTACGCAGCTGGACCCGGCCGTCATCGACTTCTTCCAGGCGAACAAGGGCCTGCTGCCCTCCTGATCGCCCACGCAGACAACAAGAGCCCGCATCCTCACCGGATGCGGGCTCTTGCTTTTCCCGTCGGACTACACCCGGTTGATCACGGTCTGCGGGTGCACGTAGGGCAGCTTGGCAGCCGGGACGGGAAACTCGGTCTCCTCGCCGAAGGGCGAGAGGTTACCGGCGCGGGTCGACGACAGCTCGGTCACGGCGTGCTCGCCGTCGGCCACCTGCGGCCACCCGTTGTCGACGTAGGGTTTCTTCGATTTGTTCACCACCGGCTCATTCTGACACAGAGGTGTCCGGCGGCGGCTGGTGCCGTGAGTTCGCGGGCGCCGAAACGGTAGGCTTTCCTCGATGATCGCGACGGACTCCCTCGCCGATTGGCTCGGTGCGCGCACCGACGCCCAACTGGTGAAACTGCTGCAGTTGCGGCCCGATCTGGCGGTGCCGCTACCGGCGTCGATGTCGGTGCTCGCGGTGCGCGCCCAGCAGCGCGCGTCGGTGTTGCGTGCCGCCGACGAGCTGGACACCCTCGAGTTCGCCGTCATCGAAGCACTCGTCGCCAACGAAGACGCCCGCACGATCGGCACCACCCTCACCCCGCTGACCCGCGCCACCCTGCACGCGCAGCTGAAGGATCGCGTCACCAAGACCGCCGTCACCGCCGCGCTGACCCGCCTGCTCGACCGCGCGCTGGTCTGGCAGACCGGCGACGACCTGCACGTCACCCCGTCGGCCGTCGAGGCGCTGCCCTGGCCGCTCGGCGCCACCACCGCGCTGCCCGACGCACTCACCGAGCCCGAGGTGACCACCGCGCTGACGCAGGCGAGTCCGGCCGAGCGCGCCCTGCTCGACAAACTCGCCACCACCGGCCCGCGCGGGCGCACCCGCGACGCCGCGCCCGGCACGCCCGCCGACCGGCCCGTGCAGCGCCTGCTGGCGGCGCGGCTGCTGCACCGGATCGATGACGAGACCGTGGAACTGCCGGTGACGGTCGGTCAGCTACTTCGTGGCGAACCCGTCACCGACCCGCACGCGCTCGCTCCGCCGAAGCCGGCCCTGACCAAGAACGCGCCCGCCGAGGTGAACGCGGTCGGCGCGGGCGAGGTCGGCGAGCTGCTGCGCGACTGCGCCGATCTGCTCGACGCACTGGGCAAGCTGCCCGCCCCCGCCCTGCGCGCAGGCGGTCTCGGAGTCCGCGAATTACGCAGGCTGGCCAAGCAGACCGGCATCGACGAGCAGCGCACCGGACTCCTGCTGGAGCTGCTCACCGCGGCGAAACTGGTCGAGAAGGGCCTGCCCGAACCCGCGCCCGATCTCGATTCCACCGACGACTTCTGGGCGCCCACCCCCGCCGCCGACGCCTGGCTCGACGCCCCGCCCGCGACCCGCTGGGTGCTGCTCGCCCAGGCCTGGCTGGAGCTGGACCGGATGCCGTGGATGATCGGCCTGCGCGATGCCGCCGACAAGCCGATCGCCGCGCTGTCGGCCGAACTACGCATTCCGCACGCTGTGCGCGACCGGCACGCCGTGCTCGGCCTGCTCGCCGAATTCCCCAGCGGCACCGCGCTGACCCCGGCCGACATCGGCAAGCTGCTGGCCTGGCGGATGCCGCGACGGCGCAGACACTTCCGGCTCGACGCGGTGACCGCGACGCTGGCCGAGGCCGCCACGGTCGGCCTGCTCGGTCGCGGCGCGCTGGACTCCGCGGCCAGGGCGCTGCTGCACGGCGCAGGCAGCGGCGTCGCCGAGGCCGAGATGGCCACCGCCCTGCCCGAACCGGTCGACCACGTGCTGGTGCAGGCCGATCTGACGGTGATCGCGCCCGGCCCGCTGGTTCCCGAACTGCGTGGCCGGATCGCCCTGGTCGCCGATGTGGAGTCCGCGGGCGCGGCCACCGTCTACCGCGTCGGCGATGCCTCGGTGCGGCGCGCGCTCGACGCGGGCATGACCGCCGCCGAACTGCACGCCCTGTTCGCCAACCACTCCCGCACCCCCGTCCCGCAGTCGCTGACCTACCTCATCGACGACGTCGCCCGCCGACACGGACAGCTCCGCGCCGGCATGGCCCAGTCCTTCCTGCGCAGCGACGACCCGGCCCTGCTGGCCCAGGTTCTCGCCGCCCCCGTCGCCGAGACGCTGGCCCTGCGCGCCATCGCCCCCACGGTGGCGATCGCGCTGGCCCCGCTGGGCGAACTGCTCGATCAGCTCCGCGCTGCCGGGTTCGCGCCCGCGGGCGAGGACTCCGGCGGCGCGATCGTCGACCTGCGGCCCCGCGGCGCCCGCATCGCCGTGCGCCCCCTCGCCCGCAAGCCCTACCGGCCGACGCCACCCAGCGACGAACAACTCGCCCTGCTCGTCACCGAACTGCGCGCGGGCGAACGCGCGGCAGGCGCGCGCAGCAGCCGATCCGTGCGCGCCGACGGCACCCGGACCGGCACCGCCGCCACGCTCGCGCTGCTACAGCTGGCCGCGCGGGTCGGCCGACCGGTCAATATCGGTTACGTGGACGCCCAGGGCGTCGCCACCCAGCGCGTGGTGGAGCCACTGCGAGTCGGCAACGGCCAGCTCGACGCCATCGACCCCGTCACCGGCGCCACCCGCCACTTCACGCTGCACCGCATCGCGTCGGTGGCCCTGCTGGACTGAATTACGGCTTGGCCAGGCAGAACGTGGCCTCGGGGTCCTTCGCGAACCGGAACTGGGTCGCGCCGGCGCCACACTGCAGTTCGTCGGTCGCGCCGTCGATCCGCTGCACGACCTTGAACGTGGCCTCCGGTGCCGAACACTCGACCGACTCGGCAGGCCGCGTCCCGGCATCGGCGTAGCACTTGCCCTCGGCGAAGTTCGGTGTCAGGCACAGGGTGGTCTCGGTATCGCCGACCGTGCCGGTGAAGATGGCCGTGTCGACGGCGCAGTCCGCCGGCGCGCTCACGACCTGGGCGATCCGGTAGTCGGTGGCCGCCGAGCCGCAGTCGCCGAGACTGGCCGTCATCGCGTCGGCGGAGTTGTCGGTGATCTCGACACACGACCCCGCCGACACCGACGCAGCCGATTCCTCACCGGAGGAGCAGGCGACTACCGCTCCGACCAGCGCGACCGTGGCTACGGGCGCGAACACGAGCCGTGCCAGCAGTCGCTTTCCTGGGAAAAACACTGAAAACCTCACTCACCGAACGGTTCAGGCATACATGACCGCCGGTGACGATACCCAAGACCGCGCCTGCCGCGCTCGGCCCCGTCGGCTGGCTACCATCGGGGAGATGAGCATCGACGATGTCGCGGGCGAGCTGTACGGCCTCGACCCCGGCGAGTTCGTGCAGGCTCGTACCGAGCGCGCCGCCGCGGCCCGCGCCGACGGCGACCGCGAGCTCGCCGCCGCCGTCACCGCGCTGCGCAAACCGACGGTCGCCGCCTGGACGGTGAACCTGCTCGCCCGGCACGCACCGCGCGAGATCGCCGCACTGCTCGATCTGGGTGACGCCCTGCGTGCGGCGCAACGTCAGCTCTCCGGCGACAAGCTGCGCGCGCTCGGCACGCAACGTCAGCAGGTGGTGAACGCGATGACCAAGCGCGCGGGCGAGTTGTCCGCCGAGCACGGCCGGGTCGCGTCCGCACAGACCCTGCGGGAGGTCGGCCAGACCCTCACCGCCGCCCTGGCCGATGCCGGCGTCGCCGATCAGGTCCGCGCGGGTGTGCTGGCGGCCACGGTCACCTACGACGGTTTCGGACCGGCCGGTCTGGTGGCGATCACCGGCGGTAAAGCGAGCGCGCCGTCGGGCAAGTCAGCGCCCCGCCCCAAGGCGTCGAAGCAGGATTCCGAGGCGGCCCGCCGCGCCGAGGAACTCGCCGACGCCGAAGCCGGTCTCGCCTCGGCCCGCACGGCCCGCGACGAGGCCGAGGCCGCTGCCGCGCAGACGAAATCCGAGCTGACCGCCGCCGAAGCCCGCATCGACCAGCTGCGCACCGAGCTCGAACACGCCGAACAGCAACGCCATTTCGCCCAGACCGCCGACCATCGCGCCCGCGGCGAACTGACCGCCGCGCGTAGCCAATTCGACCGTATGCAGCGGTGGGCGGAGCGGGCGCGCGCCCGGTCCTCGGCGGACTGACGCCGATCAGGCCGGCGTATTCGTGCAATTCGGCCGTTCGCAGTCAGTATTCCGATTACGCGGCGGCGAATTGCACGATTACGCCAGTGGTCAGCCGCCGAGCGTGCCCGGATACAGGAAGGCGTCGCGTGGTGCGCGTGTTCCGTCGAGCCATTCGGCCAGGAACTCGCCCAGCGGCATCGAGGTGCGGGTCTGCAGGAACTCCCGGAACTCCGGCATGGAGGCGTGGCCGTCGCGGTGGGCGTGCACGAAATCCTTCAGCGCGGTGAAGAAGACGTCCTCGCCGATCAGTTTGCGCAGGGCGTGCAGGAACAGTGGGCCGCGGTAATAGACGGAGGTGAACTCGTCGCCCGCACCGGGATTCGCCAGGGCGATGTCCCAGAACTCGGCGTCGTCGAGGTATTCCGCGATCTCCTCGCGGTACTTGGTGTCGACGTCGGCGCCGTCGATCCGCTCGATCCACAGGTAGTCGGCGGTGTAGCTGGCGAAGCATTCGTTGAGGCAGATGTCGGACCACTGCCGCACCGACATGGTGTCGCCCCACCACTGGTGGGCCAGTTCGTGCACCACGGTGTTGAGGTCGGTCCAGGGCGCGTAGGTGGGACGGGTCTGGGTTTCCAGGGAGAACGGGATCTCGGCGTCGACGTAGATGCCGCCGGCGACATCGAACGGGTAGGGCCCGTAGAGGTTTTCGAGGAAGTCGAGAATCTCCGGTACCCGCTGCTCGTCGTCGCGGTTGTGCTCGGATTCCGGGGCGAAGGCGCTGAGAACGGGGGTGCCGTCCGCGCGCCGGTTCTCCAGGAAGGTGAAGTGGTCGACGGCCATGGTGGTCAGGTAGCCGATGACGGGATGCCTGGTCTCCCAGGTGGTTTCGAGCCGGCCGTCGCGCATCTCGTGCCTGGTGCGCTCCCCGGTGGACATGACCTCCCAGCCGGCGGGCACCGAGGCGTGCAGGGTGAAGGTCGCCTTGTCCAGGGGCGTGTCGTTGAGTGGGTACCAGGTGCTCGCGCTGTGTGGTTGGCCGACCGCGAACGCGCCGCCGCTCGGCGCGTGCGTCCAGCCCTTGCCCTCGGTGTCGGCCGCCGTGCCCGCGTAGTCGACGACGATCCGCATCGGCAGGCCGGCCGGCAGCGGCAGCAGCGGGGTCACCACCAGTTCGTGTTCACCGTCGCGGGTGAAGCCGGCGGGCTGCCCGTTGACGGTCACCATCGCCACCTCGGGCCCGCGGAAGTCCAGGTTGAACTGGGCCAGCGGCTGGGTGGCGAGCGCGTCGATGCGGGCGGTGCCGCGCAGGTGGTGGGTGGGCGGGTCGTAGGCGACGCCGATGTCGTAGTGGCGCACGTCGTAGCCGCCGTTGCCGTCGAGCGGGTAGTACGGGTCGCCGAGACCAGGCGCCCCGATCAGCGCCGGATCCGCGACCGCAGGGCCGATTCCCAGCACCAGCAGCGCGAGTGCCGCGCACACTCCGGCCGACCATCGCATGTCACGCACGCCCTTTCCCCGGAGACGGACCGGTCCATCGTCCCAGCCGAACGTCCCCACGCCCACCCCGGATCACCCTCGGCGCGACCCGAGAGTCGATCACCCGGCGGTGGTCGCAGGTCCAGCATCGGCACACAACACCCAGAGAGATCCGCACCTACGCCGCCAGCCCGGCACGCTCACACGCTGGACCAGAGAGATCCGCACCTACGCCGCCAGCCCGGCACGCTCACACGCTGGACCAGAGAGATCCGCACCTACGCCGCCAGCCCGGCAGGCTCACACGCTGGGCCGGAGGGGTCCGCGCCTGGGCCCAGTGATCCGGCACACCACACCTGGCAGATCCGCACGCTGGGCTCGGAGAGGTCCGGGTCTGCGACGCCGGACCGGCGCATGTACCGCTCAGTCGAGGCCGGCGGGGAGTTGGTGTGGGTCGAGCAGCAGGCGTTTGGTCGCGGTGCGTTTGACCCGGGCGGCCAGGGCGAGGTTTTCGGCGAGCAGGCGCCACTCGAGTTCGGTGATGGCGGCGGCGGCGCGGTCGATGACGGCCTGGTCGCGGGTGCCCCAGGAGATCGGCATCGCGGTGACCAGCTGCCAGCGCTCACCCACCTGGCGGGGTGCGCGGTCGGTGCGGACCGCGACGGCGGGCACGCGCTCCCCACGCTGGGGCGCGTGGCCGGGCAGGGCGCGCACCTTGCGGGTGATCAGGGCCCAGCTGCGGGTCGGCGCGGTGGGTTCGGCGATGTCGACCAGGGCGAGCAGCACGATGCCCGACGGCTCGGACTCGGAGACCACGGCGGGCACCAAAGGCCCGTCCTGGTAGAGTTTTTCGATGCTGGAGCGGTGTGGCGTCCACAGCGCGACCCACAGCGCGATGGCCGCGGCGAGCACGCACACCACGGCCAGCAGGTATCCCCACGCCTGCCCGCTCCACAGCAGCGCGGCCGTCGCCGCGACGGCGAGCGCGGCCACGAGCAGGGCCACCAGGCGTAGTCGGCGCAATCCGGTGAAGGTCTCGTTGACCGCATGAGCGTGTTCACGGTCGACCACGAATTCGAAGCGGCGCACAATTCCTTCCTAGCACAGGTTGCGGAGGAGTTGCCTCCACTTAGCTCTCGATGGGTTCAGCTCAACGCACCGTACCGCGTCCCGACCTGGGGATGAGGGCTACGCGCCGTCACCGATCGGCGGTCCGAGCAGATCGTCGGCATCGGTGATGCGGTACGCGTAGCCCTGTTCGGCCAGGAAACGCTGCCGGTGCGCGGCGTACTCGGCGTCGAGAGTGTCGCGGGCGACGACCGAATAGAAATGCGCCTGTCCCCCATCCTGTTTGGGCCGCAACAGCCTGCCGAGGCGCTGCGCCTCCTCCTGCCGGGAGCCGAAGGTGCCCGAAACCTGCACCGCCACCGAGGCTTCCGGCAGGTCGATGGAGAAATTGGCGACCTTGCTCACCACCAGGACCGGGATCTCCCCGGACCGGAACGCGTCGAAGAGCGCCTCGCGCTCCTTGTTCTTGGTCGCACCGGTGATGACCGGGGCGTTCAGGTCGACGCCGAGTTCGTCGAGCTGGTCGAGATAGGCGCCGATCACCAGGGTCGGCGCGCCCTTGTGCCGGTCGAGGATGGACTCGACCACCGGGATCTTGGTGCGCGCGGTCGAACACAGCTTGTAGCGCTCCTCCGGCTCGGCCGTGGCGTAGGCCATCCGCTCGGCGTCGGTGAGGGTGACCCGCACCTCCACGCAGTCGGCGGGGGCGATCCAGCCCTGCGCCTCGATGTCCTTCCACGGCGCGTCGTAGCGCTTGGGGCCGATCAGCGAGAACACATCGCCCTCGCGGCCGTCCTCACGGACCAGAGTGGCGGTGAGGCCGAGCCTGCGCCGGGACTGCAGGTCGGCGGTCATCCGGAAGACGGGCGCGGGCAGCAGGTGCACCTCGTCGTAGATCACCAGGCCCCAGTCGCGGCTGTCGAACAGTTCCAGATGCTTGTACTCGCCCTTGGATTTGCGGGTGATGACCTGGTAGGTGGCGATGGTGACCGGGCGGATCTCCTTGCGCTCACCGGAGTACTCGCCGATCTCGTCCTCGGTCAGCGTGGTGCGTGCCAGCAGCTCACGTCGCCACTGCCTGCCCGCGACGGTATTGGTGACCAGGATCAGCGTGGTCGCCTTGGCCTTGGCCATCGCGGCGGCGCCGACCATGGTCTTGCCCGCGCCACAGGGCAGCACGACGACACCGGAGCCGCCTGCCCAGAACGAGTCGGCGGCCATCTCCTGGTAGTCGCGCAGGTGCCACTTGCCCTCGGTGTAGTCCAGGCCGATCTCGTGCGCCTCGCCGTCGACATAGCCGGCCAGGTCCTCGGCGGGCCAGCCGATCTTCAGCAGCATCTGCTTGATGTGGCCGCGTTCGGACGGGTGCACGATCACCGTGTCGTCGTCGATGCGCGCGCCCAGCATCGGGGCGATCTTCTTGTGCCGCAGCACTTCCTCGAGGACCGCGCGGTCCAGGCTGACCAGGCTCAACCCGTGCGCGGGATGCTTGACCAGCTGCAGACGGCCGTAGCGGCCCATGGTGTCGACGATGTCGACAAGCAGCGGCTGCGGCACCGCGTACCGGGAGAAACTCACCAGCGCGTCGACCACCTGCTCGGCATCGTGCCCGGCCGCGCGCGCGTTCCACAGCGCCAGCGGGGTGATCCGGTAGGTGTGCACATGTTCGGGCGCACGTTCCAGCTCCGCGAAGGGCGCGATGGCCTGCCGCGCGTTGCCTGCCAGCTCGTGGTCGACCTCGAGCAGCAGGGTCTTGTCGCTCTGCACGATCAGCGGACCGTCGGTCACACCTTGCTCCTGTACTGAAGAGGCGCGGTTCGCGCGCGTATTCGAAGACTCGCCCCCGCGGGTGGTCGGGACGTCACCTGTACGACCTCCTCCCCGGGCGGCCTTTGTCGATTGTACGGACCTGCACCGACACGACCTGGGGTGAAGCAGTTGGCGGCATGCGTGACGCGGGTCTCCGCACCGTCGCGCTTGTCTGGGCCGGCGAGGCCAGCGGGTCGCGACTGGACCGCGACAATGGGGTCTCGACCAGGTCAGACTCGGTGCATGTTGCAGACAACGGCGGTTCTCGGGGTCGCGGTGGCCGCGCTCGGCATGGTGCTCACGCCCGGGCCGAACATGATGTATCTGGTGTCGCGGACCGTCGCGCAGGGGCGGCGGGCCGGGCTGATCTCGCTGGCCGGGGTGGCGGCGGGGTTCGGGGTGTACCTGCTGGCCGCGACGGCCGGGATCACCGCCGTGTTCGCCGTGGTCCCCGGCCTGTACCTGGCCGTCAAGCTGGCGGGTGCGGCCTACCTGCTGTGGCTGGCCTGGCAGGCGCTGCGCCCGGGCGGGGTCTCGGTGTTCGCCCCCGCCGAACTCTCGCACGATCCGACCCGCAGGCTGTTCACGATGGGCCTGGTCACCAACCTGCTCAACCCCAAGATCGCGATCATGTACATGGCCCTGATCCCCCAGTTCGTCGACCCGGCCCGCGGCACCCTCTGGCTACAGAGCCTGTCCCTCGGCGCCGTCCAGATCACCGTCGCCCTGACCGTCAACGCCCTGATCGTGCTCACCGCCGCCACCCTCGCGACCTTCCTCACCACCCGCCCCCGCTGGCTGCGCACCCAGCGCTACCTGATGGGCACCGCCCTCGGCACCATCGCAATCCTCCTCGCCACCGACCGCACCCGCCCCACCCCGGCCTGACCCGATCCGCGGCCCGGCTCGGCCTGGACGAGTTCCCTCGGGAACCATCCGCGCACCACCTGCCAAGACATCAGCGAACCGGGACGACACCGCGACCACCCAGGCGCGGTCGAACCTGACCAGTTCCGCAGGAATCGCCCGAGGCGTGCACCAGCCGCCAGGACATCGGCGGGCGCCGGGATGACGTAGCGACGCCGAGTGCGGCCAAGGCAGTGTGGGTCGCGATGACGTAGCGACGCGCCGGGACCGGCCAAGACAGTGGTGGGTCGCGATGACGTAGCGACGCGCCGGGTGCGGCCGGGGCGGTGGTGGGTGGGGAGGCGTGTCACTCTGCTGGGGATGTCGGAGTGAAGGAGACAGTGGTGAGCGGTGTGGTGGCGGTGATCATGGCCGGGCCCTCGGTGTCGGAGCTGGATTCGGCGGTGACGGCGGTGCATCGCAGTGGCGAGCTCATGGGCGTGATCTCCTTCGCCGCGTCCGGGGCGCTGGTGGCGGTGCGCAAACGCCTGGACCTGTTCGGGATGGCGGTGCTCGCGACCGCGACGGCGCTCGGTGGCGGCATCGTGCGCGATCTGCTGATCGGGCGCACCCCGCCGGCGGCGTTCACCGACCTCACCTACCTGTGCGCGTCGCTGCTGACCGCGCTGCTGCTGTTCTTCATCGCGCCGTCACCGCGCCTGACCAAGGGGCCGCTGGAGGTCGCCGACGCGGTCGGCCTCGGCCTGTTCTGCGTGACCGGCACGGTGATCGCCTACTCGGCCGACGTCGGCGCCCCCACCGCCGCCCTGCTCGGCATGACCACGGCCATCGGCGGCGGCGTCCTGCGCGATGTCCTCTCCGGCGAGGTCCCCCGCGTCCTGCGCCCCGACCAGGACCTCTACGCCGTCCCCGCCCTCTTCGGCGCCGCCGCCACCGCCACCCTCCTGCACTTCGACCTCTACCACGCCTGGACCGGCCTGCTCGCCGCCACCGGCGCCATCGGCTTCCGCCTGCTGGCCCGCCACTACCAGTGGCACGCTCCCCTGGCCCGCCACGCCCGCGACTGATCCGCCCACCCCGCGCCCGCACCCGTCATCGCCGGGCAGCGACCAGCACTCCGCCGAATCGACCCTGCCGACCGCCGGTGATCAGCGAAAGATCAACAAGGTTCGCGCAGCCACAACCGATTTCGGTCTGGCCAGAGATGTGGGCGAGCAGATAGCCGACCATCCGGCCACCGCAACCCGACCCGGCCCGACCCGGCGCGACCCGGCCCGGCCCGACGCGACGCGGCGCGACCCGACGCGGCGCGACCCGACGCAGCGCGACCCGACGCGGCGCGACCCGACGCGGCGCGACCCGACGTGACGCGGCGCGACCCGACGCGACCCGACGTGACGCGGCGCGACCCGACGCGACCCGACCCGACGCGACGCGGCGCGGCGCGGCGCGGCCGACGAGGCCATAAAGCGACGCGGAATCGGCAATATTCGCACCACAGCCGATGGGCGACCGACGGGGCTGTCCCGCCGACGGTCAGCTCACCGCGATACCAGCGCGCAACCTTCGGACACCCTCGTCGATCGTCTCGTCGCGTTTACTGAAAGTGAAGCGCACCAAGTGTTTCCAGTCGTCGGCGTGGTCGGCGAAGACACTCACCGGAACTGCCGCGACACCGAGCCTGGCTGGAAGTTCGCGGCAGAAGGTGAGTCCGTCGGTGGCACCGAGGGGACGGATATCGGCGCAGACGAAGTAGCCGCCGGAGCTGGCGCGCACACCGAATCCGGTGTCGCGCAGGGCCGCCGAGAGACGCAGCCGCTTGTCGGAGAGTCCGGCGCGCAGGGAGACGATCCAGTCGCGTTCCGCGTCGAGCGCGTGGGCGACGGCGGGCTGGAACGGTCCGCCACCGACGAAGGTGAGGAACTGCTTGGCCGCGAGCACGCCGTCGAGCAGTGGCGCGGGCGCGCACACCCAGCCGATCTTCCAGCCGGTCACATTGAATGTCTTTGCGGCACTCGATATTACGATCGTTCGCTCACGCATACCGGGCAGCGTGGAGATGCTGACGTGTTCGACGCCGTCGTAGACCAGATGCTCGTACACCTCGTCGGCCAGCACCAGCAGATCGTGCTCGCGGGCCAGCTCAGCGATGGCGGTCAGGTCGGCGCGATCGAGCACGGATCCGGTGGGGTTGTGCGGCGAATTCACCACCACCATGCGGGTTTTCGGGGTGATCGCGGCGCGCAGACTGTCCAGATCCAGCACGAATCGGTCGCCGTCGGCGACCAGGCGGGCGGTGCGCCGCTGCGCTCCGGCGAGCGCGACCGACGCGGCGTAGGAGTCGTAGTACGGCTCGATGAGGACCACCTCCTGCCCGGGTTCGACCAGCCCGAGCACGGCGGCGCTGATCGCCTCGGTGGCGCCGACGGTCACCAGCACCTCGGTGGCCGGGTCGTAGGCGGTCCCGTAGCGACGGGCGCGATCGTCGGCGACGGCCCGGCGCAGTACCGGCATCCCGCGCCCGGGCGGGTACTGGTTGAGCCCGTCGGCGATCGCCGCGCGTGCCACCTCGAGCATTCCCGCCGGCCCGTCGGTGTCCGGGAATCCCTGCCCCAGATTGACCGCGTCATGGCGGACGGCCAACTCGGTCATTTCGGCGAAGATCGTCGAGCCGAAGGGGCGCAAACGGGCGACAGTGGGCGATTCCGGCGGCATCTCCGCAGCGTATCCCACTTTCAGCGAGCGTTGCCGAGCGATAGCGAACACCTATGTTTCACAAATGTTTTTCCGCATTGACCTGCGCTATTGTGCGTTGCTCCAACCTCAGCTAGCCTCGCCGTGTTCTACCTCACACACCACGTCGTGGTGGTATATCGAAAGGGGCTCACATGGCCTCACCTCTGCTCGACTTCATCGTGCACCCGGCTGCGTCGGAGGTCGCCGGTTCGGCACTGCAGTTCATCCACGATCACCTCGTCGCCAACCCGATCGTCGATTACTTCACCGGTTCGGCCACCCCGGACAACAACATGGGTTCCTCGACCGGGGATTTCAACCTCGGTTCGTCCACGGGGAACCACAACTGGGGTTCCACCTACCCGTAGGCCGGTGAGCGCATCGGACCGGATCGCGCGGGTCCGGTCCGGTGCTCCCCGTCAGCGCGTCCGCGCACCCGAAAGCTTCGCCACATTGGCGAAATCGTAAGCAGCCCAGATCTTTCCGTCACGCACCGTGAACGCGAGTACACGCACCGGCCGCCCGAACGGCGAGTTCGGATCGGTGAGTACCAGCCCCGATTGCCCGTTCACCGCAACAGATTCCAGCTCCAGCAGCGATTCGCCGAGGTGCTCGAGCCACCAGCTCACCGCGAGCCGCGCGAATTTCTCTACTCCCGCGACAACATTCAGTGCGGTACCGGTGGTTCCGCCCGCATCCGCGGTGAAGGTGACCTCCGGATGCAGCGTGGCCGCGACCGCGGCGACATCCCCGGTGGCCAGCGCGGCGAGAAACCGCCGCACGGCCGCGTCGTGAACGTCGTCGGCGACCGGCTCGGGCGCCCTGACCAGCGCCTTGCGCGCACGTGCCGCCAACTGCCGCGCCGCCTCCGCTGTGACATCGAGGATCTCGGCGATCTCGGCGAACGGCACCGCGACTCCATCGTGCAGCACCAGCGCCACCCGTTGCTGCGGGGTCAACGCGTCGAGTATCACCATGGCCGCCAGCCGGCTGTCCTGATCGCGGACGACCAGCTCCAGCGGATCGCCACCGGAACCCGGCCTGCTGACGATCGGCTCCGGAAGCCATTGCCCCACATAAGTTTCCCGGCGCTTCGCGGAGCTGCGCAGATGGTCGAGGCAGATCCGGCCGACCACGGTGGTGAGCCAGGCGCGCAGGTCGTCGATCTCGGACTGGTGCACACCCGCCATGCGCAGCCAGCTCTCCTGCACCGCGTCCTCGGCGTCCGCGACGCTGCCGGTGAGCCGGTAGGCGACCGAAAGCAGGTGCGGTCGATGCGATTCGAACAGGTCGGTGAGCAGCGGGGAAACCATCGGTATCGATCCTACGGAGCCGGAAATCCAGCGGAAAATCCGGGCGGGGGCTGTCAGGATGGGGTGATGTACGAGCACCCGCTCACCGATGGGACCGTCTGGCTCACCCGCCCGACCGGCGCCGATATCGATCGCATCGTCGAGTGCTGCCAGGACCCCGAAGTGCAGCGCTGGACATCCATCCCCGTTCCCTACGCGCGCGCCGACGCCGAGAACTTCCTCGACCGGTCCGTCGCACCGGGCTGGGCCGACAATGCCCCCGTCTGGGCGATCCGCACCGCGGCGGAGGGCCGGGTCGACGGCATGGTCGGCCTGGTCGACCGCGGCGTGCGCACCCGCGAGATCGGCTTCTGGCTGGCACCCGAAATCCGCGGGCGCGGCCTGATGTCGCGCGTCATCCGGCTGGTCTGCGAATTCGGTTTCGCCCCGGAAGGACTCGGCCTGGCGCGCATCACCTGGCGCGCGGTGGTCGGCAACTACCCATCGGCGGCCGCCGTGCGCCGCAACGGTTTCCACTACGAGGGACTTGCCCGCTCGGGTGGCGTGCAGCGCGGCGTGCGGGTCGACGAGTGGATGGGCGCCCGGCTCGCCACCGATCCCCCGGGTCCGGTCGACGGGTGGCCGCAGTAGGAGCACACTCGCCGATCGCGGTCAGCCGACGTCACAGATCGCGGCGAGCTGGGTGCGTGGTGCGGCGAAAGAAGATCCGCATCCTGCCGACCGACTTGACCGAGGCCACCGGCGACCCGAATCGCGGCCCGGCCGCCCGGTGCGCACTGACGCGTAGACGCCAGCCGGCGCAAGGGCGCGTGGACGCCCGATCAGCACGGCCGACACGGTGCGTCCGCCGACGATCTCCGCGCGTCGACGGTGCCACTATGGGGAGATGACCGAGGCAGTCTGCTGATGGTGGACGACGCGCGCTTCGACTGGCTCGCCGACCTCATGGACGTGCGACCCGGCACCCAACTCCTGGAACTGGGACCGGGCCCCGGCGCATCGCTGGCCCACATCGCCAGGCGCCTGACCACCGGCCGTATCGTCGGCCTCGACCGATCCACCACGGCGACCACTCGCGCCCGCGAACGCTGTGCCGCCGAGATCACCGCGGGCCGGGTCAGGATCGTCGACGGCGCGATCGGCGCGATCGCCCCCGACCGGCTGCTCAGCGAATTGGACGATCCGGCCACCGGTTTCGACCTGGTCTTCGCGAGCAACGTGAACGCCTTCTGGACCGGCCCAGCCACCGCCGAATGGAACCTCGTCCGCCACTGTCTCGCCCCCACCGGCACCCTCTGGCTCTGCTACGGCTACGGCTCCCCCACCGACCCACCCACCAGCGCCAAACCCACTCCCGCCCAGCTCACTTCCCGCCTCACCACCGCCGGCTTCACCCCTACTCTCACCACCGCGGGCGACCTCCTCGCCGTTCGTGCCAAGCCATAAACCAAGATCACCAGGCTCTGATGGCGGAGATTCGCCGCCAAACCCGTACCTCAGTGCCTGGTGATCACCTGTCCAAATCCGATTCCGCGACGACCGCTCCAATCGGCGATCACAACGGCAGACGGGAGTGCCTGGCCGACAACCGGCGTCATCGTGCAATTCGGACGCGCTCAGTCAGAATACTGACTGGCAGGACGCCGATTGCACGATGACGCCGGTCAGTCCAGCGCAGGCCACGCCGACATCGACACTGGCCGGCCGGTAGGTCAGTGGTCGCGGGCTCGGCGGGCGGTGCCGCGGCGGGGGACGACGGCCGTTGGGTCAGTGGTCGCGGGCTCGGCGGGCGGTGCCACGGTGGGGGACGACGGTGGTGGGGTCTTCGGGCCAGGCGTGTTTGGGGTAGCGGCCGCGGAGGTCGGCGCGGACCTGGGGCCAGCCGTGCTGCCAGAAGGAGGGGAGGTCGGCGGTGACGGCGACGGGGCGCTGGGCTGGGGAGAGCAGGTGCAGCAGGATCGTGGCGCGGCCGTCGGCGAGGGTGGGTGGGGTGGTCCAGCCGAGGATCTCCTGGACTTTCACCGCGAGGATCGGCTGGTCGGTGCTGTAGTCGAGGCGGATGCGGCTGCCGGAGGGGACTTCGAGGCGTTCGGGCGCGAGTTCGTCGAGACGGGCGGCCGCAGGCCAGGGCAGCAGCCGGCGCAGGGCGGTGCCCGCGTCGATGCGGGCGAGGTCGGCTCGGCGGCGGACGGTGGTGAGGTCGGGGGCGAGCCAGTGATCCAGGTCGTCGAGGAGGGCTTCGTCGGTGACATCGGGCCAGGGCGAGCCGAGGACACGGTGCAGGAAACCGAGACGTTGCCGCAGGGTGCGGGCGTCATCGTCCCATCGCAGCAACCCCAGACCATCCGACCGAAGTCCTTGCCGCACAGCCGCTTCCAGCGCGACCGGGTCCGGCTCACGCAACGGCTTCTCGGCCAGCACGATCGCCCCCAGCCGCCGCACCCGTCGCGCGACGACATCCCCGTCCCACCCCACCTCGTCCCCCGACACCACCAGCCCGGGCGCCGCGGCCAACGCCAGCTCCTCATCGGCGATGGCCGCCAACCGAATTCGCCCCTCGGCCCGCCCCGGATCCCGATCCGCCACCGCCACCGCCAGCCACTCCGCCGCCCCGAGCCCCGACCCGGCAGGCAAGGTCACCGCGGTCCCACCCGCCATCAGATACGACGCCGACCCCTCGCCCCGCCGCCGCGCCAACCGCTCCGGCTGCGCCAGCGCAATCATCAACGCCGCAGCATCCGCAGATCGGGTTGGGGGCGCAGGGTCCGCCCGATCAGGGACCGCAGCGCGCGTGCTCGCCGCGGTGTCGGGCGCGGAGTCATGCACGGCGGCGAGGTCCAGCGCGGCCGGAGAGCGTGTCGCCTCGGTGACCTGGCGGGTCAGGCGCTGGACTTCGCGGGTCCAGCGGGGTGGGCGTTCGGCGCGCAGCGTACGGAGGGCGGTGGCGGCGTCGGTGTTCGAGGTGAGGGAGTCGTCGTCGAGGAGGACGACCATTTCGGCGGCGGCCTTCGGGCCGAGGACAGCGGCGCCGTCGAGGAGTGCGCGGGCCAGGCGCGGGTGCAGGCCGAGGCCGGCCATGGCGCGGCCACGCGGGGTGATGTGGTCGTCGGCGTCGAGGGCGCCGAGGGCACGCAGGACGGTGCGGGCGACGGCGAGCGGGCCGGCCGGTGGGGCGTCCCACCAGGCCAGGCCGGTGCCGTCCGGTGTACCCCAGCAGGCCAATTCCAGTGCGAGACGGGTGAGTTCGGCGGTGCGGATCTCAGGTTCGGGATAGGCGGGCAGGGTGTGGTGCTCGTATTCGGGCCAGCAGCGCCAGGCGTGGCCGGGGCCCTCGCGACCCGCGCGACCGGCCCGCTGTTCGGCGACGGCGGCCGAAACACGCACTGTCGCAAGGCCGGAGAGTCCACGACGATGATCGATACGCGGCACCCGGGACAGCCCCGAGTCGACGACCGCACGCACACCGGGCACGGTGAGACTGGATTCGGCCACCGACGTGGACAACACGACCCGCCGCCGAACCCCTTGCCGCAGTGCGACATCCTGAGCCGACGCACCCAGCCGACCGTGCAACGGCACCACATCGACCTCATCGATATCACCGAGCAACCCGGCGACCCGGTTGATCTCACCGACACCAGGCAGAAAAACCAGCACATCCCCCTCTGTCTCGCCCAACGCCCGCCGGGTCGCCCGCGCGACCTGCTGCTCAACCCGCTCCCGAGCCAGCGCAGGCACATAACCCACCTCGACCGGAAACGCCCGCCCACGCACCTCCAACACCGGCGCGGCACCGTCGAAGCCCGACAACACCCACTCGCCCGCCACCGCACTCTCCCCCGACCCCGGCACCACCGAACCCGGCCCGGCCGCGACCCCACTCCCACCAGACCCCGGCAGCACCGCACCCCGCCCCGGCACCACCGAACCCCGCCCGGCCGCGACCCCACTCCCACCAGACCCCGGCAGCACCGCACCCCGCCCCGGCACCACCGAACCCCGCCCGACCGCGACCCCACTCCCACCAGACCCCGGCAGCACCGCACCCCGCCCCGCTACCCCACTCTCACCAGACCCGGGCACTACCGAACCCGGCCCGGCCGCGACCCCACTCCCATCAGACCCCGGCAGCACCGCAAGCCCCCCACCCGCGACACCACTCTCCCCCGACCCGAGCAGCGCAGCGAGTCGTCCCGCCGCGACTGTCGCCGAGGTTGCGAGTACGTGCAGGTCAGGACGTAGACCAGATCTCGCGTCGAGCAGCAGCGCCAGCAGCAGGTCGGCGTCGAGGTGCCGCTCGTGACACTCGTCGAGCACGACCGTGCCGACCCCGGTCAGCTCAGGATCGCTCTGCAAGCGCCGCACCAGCAGCCCCGAGGTCACCACCTCGATCCGCGTGCGCGCCCCCACCTTCCGATCGCCGCGCACCGAATATCCGACGGTTTCCCCGACGCGCTCGCCCAGCAACGCGGCCATTCGTGCCGCCGCCGCCCGTGCGGCCAGCCGGCGCGGCTCGGCCACCACTACCCGCCCGCTCGTCCCGGCGGCCAGCGCCAACGGCACCAGGGTCGTCTTCCCGGTCCCCGGCGGCGCGACCAGCACCGCCACCCCGTGACCGGCCAGCGTCTCGACGATCTCGCCGAGCGCGGGCCGCACGGGCAGATCGGGTAGTTCAGGAAGTTTCATTACCGATCAGTCTGCCGCCACCGGCGAACACCCGGCCAATGGCACCACAAGTTTTTGCTCAGCGCCCGCCAAGTCACCGCCCGTAAATTGGTCAATAGAACCAGAAGCGGTGCGGCCCAACCGGAATCGCACCGACAGCCACAGGAGGCAACCCCATGTCGACAACCACTCGTCTCGGTCTCGCCGTCGCCGCCGTCGCCGCGTCCACGTCGGTGCTGCTCGCCGCACCGGCCCAGGCCTCGACGCCGGGCGCGTGCCTGGTCATCGAGAACAACAGCCCCAACTCCGTCCACATCGTGGTGCAGAACTACGAGTACTACGGCTCGAGCTGGGACATCCCCGCCTTCACGCACGCCTTCACCAATCTCCCCGACGGCCGGAAGATCGTGACGCGCGAGGGCACCTGGCACATCGTGGCGCCCGCGGGCACCTGGCGCTACAACGTCGAACAGAACTGGGGCGGCGAATGCAACGGCACCTGGGCCTACACGATCCACTGACCTGAGAACAGCACTGTGGCCCCGGATTTCGCCGGGGCCACAGTGCTTTTCGCCGATTCAGCCGCGCCGGGTCTCGATGGCGGCGGCGAGGCGGTCGAGCTGGGCGGCGGTGGTGGTCCAGTCGATGCAGGCGTCGGTGATGGACTGGCCGTAGGTGAGGTCGGCGGCCCGGCCGAGGGTCAGGTCCTGGCGGCCCGCGACGAGGAAGGACTCCAGCATCAGGCCGACGACACCCTGTTCGCCTGCGGCGAGCCGGTCGGCGATATCGGTGACCACGTCGACCTGGCGGTTGTGGTCCTTGTTGCTGTTGCCGTGGCTGGCGTCGATCACCACCCGCTCGGGCAGCGCGGACTTCTCCAGGCGCAGCTTGGTCTCGGCGACGGAGGCGGCGTCGTAGTTGGTGCCGTTGCTGCCGCCGCGCAGGATGACGTGGCAGTCGGGGTTGCCCGAGGTGCGGATCAGCGCGGAGCGGCCGTCGAGGTCCGTGCCGGGGAAGACGTGGCTGGCCGCGGCGGCGCGCACGCCGTCGACCGCGACCTGCACGTCACCGTCGGTGCCGTTCTTGATGCCGACCGGCATCGACAGCGCCGAGGACAGCTGGCGGTGCACCTGACTGGCGGCGGTGCGGGCACCGATCGCGCCGTAGGAGACCAGGTCCGCGATGTACTGCGGGGTGATCGGGTCGAGGAACTCACAGGCGACCGGCAGCCCGAGCGCGGTGATGTCGACGAGCACCTTGCGGCCGATGCCGAGGCCGGTGTTGACGTCGAACGAGCCGTCCAGGTGCGGATCGTTGATCAGGCCCTTCCAGCCCAGCGTGGTGCGCGGCTTCTCGAAGTACACCCGCATCACCACGTGCAGCCGGTCGCTGAGCTCCGCGGCCTTGGCGGCCAGCTTGCGGGCGTAGTCCAGCGCGGCGGCCGGGTCGTGCACCGAGCACGGGCCGACGATCACCATCAGGCGGTCGTCGTCGCCGTTGAGCACGTCGACGGTGGCCTTGCGGCCGGCGCGCACGGTGTCGGCGAGCTCGTCGGTGATGGGGTTGACGAGGCGGACCTCGGCCGGCGAGCGCAGCGGGCTTACGCTGAGGGTGCGCTGGTCGTCGAGATCGGAATGCCGCGAGTCGACATCAGCTGCGGTGGTCATGAGATGTGGGTCCTTTTCGTTGGAAGGCCGACCCACGGAGTTCGCTACCCGTCGAGCCGGTCAGATATCCGGCTCGGGTGGAGGACGTCAGCGCGCAGGGTCGCAGACCGGCCCACCCAGGGCCGGGTCGCTAAACCAGAAATATGCGCGCTGCATGCTCAGGACTGTACCACCGGCGAATCGTCGCGGTCCCGAGCCAGGTCGCCGGGAGTGTGGATGATCACAGTAGACCGCAGAGCTTTTCGGACAGCTCCCACAGCGCCTCGGCGACCGCGCGGTCCCGCGAGGCGGCCGAACTCGACACCCGCTTCGGGTACCCGCGCAGCTCGAACAGCCCGTCGGGGCCGTAGAACGCGCCCGGCTCGATATCGGCGGTGGCGGCGAAGAGCGAGGGCAGCGCGCCCTGCTCGGCACTCTGGGCCAGCGTGCGGTTGCCCAGCGACATGAACAGGTCCTGGATGGACTCGGTGTGTGACATGAGCTCGGTCGCCGCGTAGCCGGGATGGGCGGCCACCGAGACGACCGCCGAGCCCTCACCGGCGAGGCGGCGCTGCAGTTCGTAGGCGAAGATCAGGTCGGCCAGTTTGGCTTGGCCGTAGGCGAGCCAGCGGTCGTAGCGGCGCTGCTCCCAGTTCGGGTCGTCGAGGTTGATCTTGCCGATGCGGTGCGCGTTGCTCGACACCGTGACCACCCGGTCGGTGATCCGGTCCAGCAGCAGGTTGGTCAGCGCGAAGTGCCCCAGGTAGTTGGTGCCGAACTGCATCTCGAAGCCGTCGGCGGTGCGCCGCAGCGGCAGCGCCATCACCCCGGCGTTGTTGATCAGCACGTCGACGCGCTCGAGGGAGTCGGCGCAGGCGCGCACCGACTCGAGGTTGGCCAGATCGAGCCGGCGGACCTCGGTGTCACCGGGCAGACCGGCCGCGACCTGCTCGGCTTTGGCGATATTCCGGCAGGCCAGGACCACCCGCGCCCCCGCACCACTGAGCGCCCTGGCGGTGGCGGCGCCGAGGCCGCTGTTGGCGCCGGTGACGACGATCGTGCGACCGGTCTGGTCGGGAATATTCGCGGAAGTCCACTTACTCACTTGTGAAAGTCTAGTTATCGCAGGCGAAAGAGCGAATCGGCAAGAGCCGGTGGGTAGTTCACCCGGTCGGCGCTTTGTGCGACGCGGGCCCCACCTGGTGAGATAGGGTTGCCTAACCTACTACGGCAACACAGTGAGGGCAGCTCATGACGTCGACCTCGGCTTCGGCAGACCACCGCGAGGGCTATGTCCCGTTCCCCGACGACGCCGCCCAGCAGTACCGCGCCGCCGGCTACTGGGCCGGTCGCACCCTCGGTGACCTGCTGCGCGACTCGGCCCGCGCCCATCCCGAGCGCCCCGCCGTCCTCGGCGCCGCCACCCCGATGACCTACGCCGACCTCGACGCCGCCGCCGACCGGACCGCCCACGGTCTGCTCGCCCTCGGCATCGCCCCCGGCGACCGGGTGATCGTGCAGCTGCCGAACATCCCCGAATTCGCGACCGTGCTGTTCGGCCTGCTGCGGGCCGGCATCATCCCGGTACTCACCCTGCCCGCGCACCGCCGCGCCGAGATCGAACACCTGGCCGCGCTCTCGGGCGCGGTGGCCTACCTGATCCCGGATCGGCTCGGCGATTTCGACTACCGCGAGCTGGCCGCCACGGTGCGCGCGGCGGTACCGAGCCTGCGCCACGTCCTCGTCGCCGGTGACCCCGGTGCCTTCACCGCCCTGGATTCGGTTGCCGCCGATGGCGATTCGCTGCCGGTCATCGATCCGGCCGAGATCGCGGTGATGCTGGTCTCCGGTGGCACCACCGGCCTGCCGAAGCTGATCGCGCGCACCCACGACGACTACGCCTACAACGCCACCGCCAGCGCCGAGGTCTGCGGCCTCACCGCCGCGGACGTCTACCTGGCGACCCTGCCCGCCGCGCACAACTTCCCACTGGCCTGCCCCGGCATCCTGGGCACCGTGGCCACCGGCGGCGCGCTGGCCTTCACCCTGGACCCGAGCCCGGAGTCGGCCTTCGCCGCGATCGAGCGGCACCGCGTCACCGTCACCGCCGTCGTCCCGCCGCTGGCCCAATTGTGGAGTGCCGCAGTGGAATGGGAGGACGCCGACCTGAGTTCGCTGCGGCTGCTGCAGGTCGGTGGCGCGCGGCTGGCCGAGGTCAACGCCCGTGAGGTCGAGCCGGCGCTGAAGTGCACGTTGCAGCAGGTGTTCGGGATGGCCGAGGGCCTGCTCAACTTCACCCGCCTCGACGACTCCACCGAGCTGGTGTGCACCACCCAGGGCCGCCCACTGTCCCCCGCCGACGAACTGCGCGTCGTCGACAGCGAGGGCAACGATGTCGCGCCCGGCGAGGAGGGCGAACTGCTCACCCGTGGGCCCTACACCCTGCGCGGGTATTACCGTGCGCCGGAACACAATGCGCGCGCCTTCACCCCCGACGGCTACTACCGCAGCGGCGACCTGGTGCGTCAGCTGCCCAGCGGGCACCTGGTGGTGAGCGGCCGGATCAAGGACGTGATCAACCGCGGCGGCGAGAACATCTCCTGCGACGAACTCGAGGAGCACCTGCTCGCCCACCCCGCCGTCCGGCACGCGGCCGCGGTCGGCCTGCCCGACGCCACCCTCGGCGAGAAGGTGTGCGTCGTCCTGGTGGTCACCGGCGAACTCCCCACCCTGGTCGAACTCAAGACCTTCCTCACCGACCGCGGCCTGGCCACCTACAAACTCCCCGACCTGGTCCGCCAGGCCGACTCCCTACCCATCACCGCCGTCGGCAAGATCGACAAGAAAGCCTTGCGCACTGATTTCGCATGAACATGGGTAACTCGTCGGGAACGCCCGGCCCGGGCCGACGGTCATGACCGCCGGCCCGGCGACCGAGTCCAGCGCACCCCACGTCCGGCAGAAATCGCGGGGAGGCGGTCAAGCTCGGACGACGTAAGGCGCTACGCTGCCGAGCTTTTCGCAGGTCTCCTCGAATTCGCGCTCGGGGCGCGACTGCCCGACAACTCCGGCGCCCGCGCGCAGCCAGGCACCCTCACCGGTCTGGTAGACCGCGCGCAGCACCAGTGTGGCCTCGAGCGCACCGGACGGCGAGATGCGTACCACCGCACCGGAATACAGGCCGCGCGGGTCGTGGTCGTTGCGGAAGACCGAGTCGACGCCGGCCTGCTTGGGGATGCCGGAGGCGGTCACCGAGGGGAACAGCACCTCGAGCGCGTCCCAGCTGGTGCGGCCGGGGGCGAGAGTGCCGCGCACGGTGGAGGCCAGGTGCTGCACGCTGCCGCGTTCGCGCACGGCCATGAAGTCGGAGACGGCGGGAGTGCCGGGCGTGGCGACCGCGGTGATCTCGGCGAAGGAGGTCTGCACCGAGATCGCGTGCTCCACGATCTCCTTCGGATCGGCGAGCAGCTCGGCGCGCGCCGCGTTGTCGGCTTCGACCCCGAGACCGAAGGCGCGGGTACCGGCGAGCGGCTCGGTGGTGACGACGCGATCCTCGTCGACCGAGACCACCAGTTCGGGACTGAATCCGGCTGCCTCCAGACCGCCCAGGCGCAGCAGGAACGAGCGTGCCGGGGTGTTGGCTGCCCGGCCGAGCCGGTAGGTGGCGGGCACGTCGACGGCGAAGGGCAGCTCGACCTTGCGCGACAGAATCACCTTCTGATAGCCGCCGGAACGGATCTCGGCGACCGCGGTGGCGACCCGGTCCTGGTAGCCGGTGGGGTCGGACCGCACGTCGACGGGGGTGGCGACGGGCAGCTCGGCGCCCTGCGACGCGGCGATCAGGTCGTGGATATCGCAGGTTTCGTTCGGGGTGGCGCCACTGATCCGCACACCGGAGGCGTCGATGCGCACCTCGATCCGCGGGATCATCAGATCGGCCAGGGGCGTGCGCTGGTTGAGGTAGCGGGTGGCGGCCAGGGCGTAGGCGCAGAATTCGAAGCCGATCCAGCCGTAGGCGGTGCGGCCGTCGAGCGGGAGTTCGGCCAGCGCGGCGTCGACGACCTGGGCGGGGCTGCCGGTCCAGGCGCGGGCGGTGGTCTCCTCACCCCAGCGCACGCGCAGTTCACCGGCATCGAGTTCGACGGTGCCCAGCGGATCGGCCGCGAACACCCACTCGCCGGGTTGCTCGTAGACGACATACTCACCGAATCGGTCGGCCGCGGCCAGGGAGGCCATCGCCGCCGCTGGATCGGTCACATACTCCACCCGTACGGGTTGTTCCGTCGACGACACCGATCCTCCAAGGTAATGCTGACCTAACTTAGCCGAGTTAGGTTAGCATTACCTCGCGGATTGCGAACGTTCGAAATGGGTATTCTTCGCCACTCCGCGACGCGGCAACGCGCGGTATCCGAAGTTCGGTGCGCCGAGGCCGATCTGCGGCTTCAATGGAGGAATGATCGACAACGGCAGGCGGCGTGGCCGGCGTTCCGGACCGGCGGCGGACTCGGTGGTCGCCCTGGTCGACGCGGCCTCCGGCGTCGAACGCGAAGTGATCGGCGCCTGGATCGCCGAGGGTGGGCTGAGCCGGGAGATCGACTCCGCCGCGCCGGTGACCCAGCTCGACCTGGACGCCAAGGCACTCATCAAACGCCTGGTAGGCAGGCACGACGACCCGCTCGTGGTGCCGGTGCGGGTGCTGTGGCTGCCACCCGAACGCGACGGCGTCCGCCGCGTCACCTTCGCCGACCTGGTGATGATGACCAACCCGCGCAAACCCAACCGGCTGGTCCAGCGCCGACTGCTGCGCACCGAGCCGGACCGGCATCGGGTCCTCGTCGGCGCGCCCGCCCGGCTCAGCGAGCTGCGCGCCAACAATCCCGAGGCCGCCGCGCTGCTGCGCGCCGGGACCGCGGAACCGTTCGCGCGCGCGGTGGTGCGGGCCGCCGTGGTCGCGCTGGAACGCGCCGAACGCACCGTCATCGGCGATCGCTACAAGGTGCCGCAGCTGGTGGCCGAGGAGATCCTGGACTCCCCCGAATTCCAGCGCAAACTCGACTACATCGCCGACGAGATCGGTTCCGAGCCCGACCAGGTCTATCGCAATGCCGAGAAGGCGCTGCGCGAACTGGTCGCCGCGCAGAGCCGGCTGGTCTCTGACCTGTTCACCCAGGCCATGCGCCCGGTGCACGCCTCGACCTGGAAGGTCGACACCGATCTGGGCGGCCTGGACGCCCTGCGCACGCTCAACCGCAAGTACCCGCTGGTGTTCCTGCCCTCGCACCGGTCCTATGTGGACGCCTTCGTCCTCGGTGATGTGCTCGCGCGCAACGACTTCCCGCCCAATCACGTGATCGGCGGCGCGAACCTGAGCTTCTGGCCGATGGGCCCGATCGCGCGGCGCACCGGCACGGTGTTCATCCGGCGCAGCTTCGGCGACGACGAGGTGTACAAGGCGGTCGTAGAGGAGTACTTCGCCTATCTGCTGGCCAAGCGCTTCAATATGGAGTGGTACTTCGAGGGCGGACGGACCAGGACCGGGAAGCTCAGGCCGCCGCGCTACGGCCTGCTCAATTACCTTGCCGCCGCGGTACGTTCGCGCCGGGTCGAGGACGTGATGCTGGTGCCGGTGTCGATCACCTACGAGCGGCTCAACGAGCTGGGCGCCATCGCCAGCGAACAGTCCGGTGGTACCAAGAAGGCGGAGGGTATCGGCTGGCTGGCCAGATATGTGCGCAGCCAGCAGCATTCGGCCGGGCGGGTGTATGTGCGTTTCGGGGAACCGATTTCGGCGCGGGCCGGGCTGTCCACGCACGGTGACCCGCTCGACGAGCGCCCGATGACGATCCCCTTGCGCGGCACCGACTCCGGCGTGACCAGCGTGCCCGACGAGTCGGCGCTGGCCGAGGTCGAGCGGAAAGCGGTGCAGCGGTTGGCTTTCGACGTGGCCGTCGGCATCAACGAGGTCACTCCGATCACGGTGAACGCGCTGGTCACGCTGGCCCTGCTCGGCGTGCACGAGCGCGCACTGACCCTGGGCGAGGTGCGCACGGTGCTCGACCCCGTGCTCGGCTACATCGACGCGCGCGGCCTGCCCGCCGGGGAGATGACCGCCCTGCGCGACCAGCAGGGTCTGCGAGTGGTGCTCGAACAGCTCGCGCTGGCGGGAGTGGTCACCGTGTATCGCGGTGGGCTGGAACCTGTTTACGCCATCGAGGCAGGCGCGCA
The DNA here is from genome assembly GCF_042755165.1 of Nocardia sp. NPDC059177. Classification (NCBI taxonomy): domain Bacteria; kingdom Bacillati; phylum Actinomycetota; class Actinomycetes; order Mycobacteriales; family Nocardiaceae; genus Nocardia; species Nocardia sp. NPDC059177. The sequence goes on from NZ_JBHZBX010000003.1 coordinate 302,999, forward strand.
TCTGGAGGCGGCGTTCTATCGCAACAGCGCGGTGCACTGGTTCGTCAACCGCGCCATTCTCGAACTGGCCGCGCTGACCGCAGTGGAAGCGCCCGGCGATGATCCGCTGCGCGCGGCCTGGAAAGCGGCGTTCGCGCTGCGGGATCTGCTCAAGTTCGAGTTCTTCTTCCCCGAGCGGCAGGAGTTCGCCGAACAGATCATCAATGAGGTCCGGCTGATCGTGCCCGAATGGGACGAACACACCCCCGATGACCGGCTCGATCGCCAATTCCTCGGCGCGCTCACCGATTCCGGGTTCGTGATGGCGCATCGTGTGCTGCGCTCGTTCTTCGACGCGCAGCTGGTGGTGGCCGAACGGCTGGTCGCCCGGCCCGCCGATGTGGTCATCGATCGCAAGGAGTTCATCGACGAATGTGTGGCGGTGGGCAGGCAGATGCTGTTGCAGCAGCGGCTGCACAGCCCCGAGTCGGTGTCGTCGGAATTGTTCACCAGCGCGTGGAAACTCGCCGACAACCACGGGTTGATCGCGCCCGCCGCCGAGGGCGCCGAGGCCGAATTGCTGGAGCGGCGAGTGGAATTCGCGCAGCAGTTGCGTGATCTCGGCGAGCGTATCGCGCGGGCCGCGACCCTCGACCCGTCCAACCGGACCGCGTTCTGATGAGCACACTCGACGCGGCGGTGGCCGCGATCCGGTCGGGTCCGCAGGGTGCGCAGGTGGTCGCCGCCTTCGATTTCGGCGGGACGGTGGTCGACGGTTTGCCGCGACACGGACTGTTACGCAAGCTGTTTCGTCGCGGTGACGCACGACGGGCCGCACTGCTCGGCGGCATCCGGCGCGGTGGCGGCGACGGCGACTATGGGCGCTTCTTGCAAGCCGTCGAGCGAACGTGGTCCGGTGTGCCCGAGACCGAGCTGATGGAGCTGGGGCGCAAGGCATTTCGCAGCGAGATCTACGGGCGGCTGTATCCCGAGGCGTGGCGGCTGGTGCGCGAACATCAGCTGGCCGGGCACACGGTGGTGCTGGTCAGCGAGCTGACGAGCTTCCAGGTGACCCCTGCCGCGGAGCGTCTCGGCATCGACGACGTGCTGTGTACCCGCCTGGCCACCGACGACGGCGTCCTCACCGGCCACCCCGACGGGCCACCGCTGTGGCGCACCGGAAAGGCCGGTGCTGTCCGGGAATTCGCCGAACGGGCAGGCGCCGAGATCGGCTACGCCTACGCCGACAGCGCCACCGACCTGCCGCTGCTCGAACTGGCCGCCCACCCCGTCGCGATCGACCCCGATCCGCCGCTGGCCGCGGCCGCCATCACCAACAGCTGGCCCGTGCTCATCTTCCGCCCGCGCCGCGCGCCCCGGCCGGTCGACTATCTGCGCACCGTGGCCGGTTTCGTCGTGCTGATCGGCGGCGCGCTCACCGGCGTCCTGCGCAAGTCCTACACCCGCAAGCGCCAGGCCATGGCCGACGGGCTCATGCACGACGCCACCACCGCCACCCTGCGCGCGATCGACGTACGGCTACAGGTGGTCGGCATCGAGAATGCCCGTGCGCCACGGCCCGCGGTGTTCCTGTTCAACCACCAGAGCCAGTTCGACGTGATCATCGTGCCGAAGGTCCTCGACGGCGCGGTGACCGGCATCGGCAAGAAGGAACTGGCCAACCATCCACTGTTCGGGCCGCTGATGCGCTTCGTCGGAGTCACCTTCATCGACCGTGCCGACTCCGCGGCCGCCCGTGCCGCGCTCGCCCCGGTGGTCTCGACGCTGCGCAACGGCCTGTCCATCGCGGTCGCGCCCGAGGGCACCCGGTCCTACACCCCGGGTGTCGCCCCGTTCAAGAAGGGCGCCTTCCACATCGCGCATCAGGCCGGTGTCCCGGTGATCCCGGTGGTGATCCGCAATGCCGGGGAGATCGCCTGGCGGGATTCGCCGATCGCGCGTTCGGGCGTGGTGGATGTGGCGGTGCTGGCGCCGATCGATGTCTCCGGGTGGGACCCGGCCGACATGGACGACGAGGTCGAGCAGGTGCGGCGGCTGTATGAGCACACGCTGCTCAACTGGCCGCAGGACTGAAGCGGGTCAACGGCCCTCACCTGCGTCTTCCGTTCTCGCGGAAAATAATTCACACCCAACACTTGACCTGAATCATTGTTTAGGTTTGATGATGGTCTCACCACCGAGTGAGGGAGAACATCATGACCACCACCATCGCCGCCACCATCGACCGCACAGTTCCCGTCCTGAACCGGGCCGTCGCCGTACTGGGTGGCGTCGTCGCCGCCGTCGTGCTCAACCTGATCGTCTGGGGTATCGGCGAGGCCGCGGGCGGGGAATTCGTGACCACCGACGGCGACAAGCTCATGGACGTCGCACCCGGCGGCGTCGTGCTCATGTCGGCGGTGCCGCTGCTGATCGGCCTGACCCTGGCCGTGCTGATCTCCTACCTGTGGACCGGCGTGCTGCGCGTCGCCGCGGTCATCGGCTCGGTGCTGACGATCGCGACCATCGCGCTGACCGTCGACGCGGACTTCGACACCGCCTCCACCATCGCGCTCTCGGTCATGCACGTGGTGCTGGTACCGGTCATCGTGATCGCCCTGGAAGGCGTGCGGCGCGGCATCACCCGGTGACCCGGAAAACGCGAAGGACCCCGCCGATCCCGGCGGGGTCCTTTCGGCGCGGGGCTAGACCGAGCGGCCGAACAGCAGCTTCCACGGCATGAGCGCCGACTCGAGCTGGACCTTGAAGCTCATCTTCGAGGCACCGATGGTGCGCTCCTCGAACCGGATCGGCACCTCCGCGATCGTGTAGCCCTTCTTGATCGCGCGGTAGTTCATCTCGACCTGGAACGAGTACCCGTTGCTGCGGATCGAGGCCACGTCGATCGCGCGCAGGGTGTCGGCCTGCCACGCCTTGAAACCGGCGGTGGCGTCTTTGACGCCGAGGCGAAGGAGCAGGTTGACGTAGAAGTTGGCCCACGCCGAGAGCGCCTTGCGGTACCACTTCCACTCCGCGGCGGTCGAGCCGCCGGGCACGTAGCGCGAGCCGAGGACGACCCCGGTATCGGGCGAGCTCAGCTTCTCCAGCATGGCCGGGATGACCTCGGCGGGGTGCGAGAGGTCGGCGTCCATCTGGATCACCACGTCGGCGCCCTCGTCGAGGGCCTGGGTGATGCCCGCGATGTAGGCGCGGCCGAGGCCGTCCTTCTCGGTGCGGTGCAGCACGCTCACCACGTTCGGCAGGTCGGCGGCCAGCTTGTCGGCCACGTCGCCGGTGCCGTCGGGTGAGTTGTCGTCCACCACCAGCACGTGCAGATCGGGGACCGGCAGCGCCGTCAGCCGCTCCACCGCCACCGGCAGATTCTCCCGCTCGTTGTAGGTCGGCACAACAACGGTAACCCTCAAGGGTCGCCCTCCCTGCTCACCTGGTCACGCCCGGCGACCCAGCGAAACGGGCACCGCGACTGTCATCGATTCGTGATGACGGTACTCGATCCACCTGACACGAAACTGAGCGGCCGTGCGGGGCCCTCACCAGAGCTGCCCGCCGTGGACCAGCGCGTCCACCACCAGCGCGACGCCGAACACCACGAAAAGCACCCGCACCACCGGCGGTCCGTAGCGGGTCAGCCCGCGCACGAGCACCCGGTACACCCGGCGCGTGCGCGGGGTGCGGCGCAGCGCGAGCGCCAGCACGACCAGCGGGAGCACCAGCGCGACGGCGCAGTAGGCGGCCACGATGAGCGGCCAGCCCAGCGGCAGCGGGCGCTGCGCGGACAGCAGCGCCAGCGCGGCCAGGTACGGCACCGAGGTGGGCACCTTCGCCAGGCCCAGGGTGAAACCGACCACGCCCATCAGCCAGGGCCGCTCCCGCACCGGCCGCACCCAGCGGCCGCCGGTGTTCATCGAGGTGCCGACCGGCAGCGCGGCGACCGCGATCAGCACCACGCCGATCAGCAGCTCACCCCAGTACCGCAGGGTCGGCGTCAGCTCGAAGTCCAGCAACCGGACCAGGAAGTCGATGCCGAGCACCGTGCACAGCCCGAAGGCGAAGGAGACGGCGAACACCCCGCCGATGAAACTGAGCACACCGACCAGCGGCGATCGACGGCTCAGCCTGCTGTCGGCGACCACGGCCGTGGTGATCGCCACCAACAGCACGTCGAGCGCGTCCAGCACGGCGAACCCGAGCAGCGTGACCAGCAGAACTCCCATGACTTCCGCGACCTTACCCGCCGGTCACCAAGCGGCCGACCTGCGGTAACAGTCAGAGCCACCCGCAATGGCCCGGAGCTGGTTACGCTTTTCTGGGAGCACCCGCGATCGTGAAGGGGAAGACCTCGTGGCAGAAATGTCCTTCGACCCGGCAGCGCTCGACGCGTATCAGCGTGCGGCAGCCCGGGTTTCCGAACTACTCGGCACAGCGGCCACCGACACAGCGACCGCGGCCGGGGTCGATCTATCCGGATTGGGCGCGCTCGGACGCGAATTCGCCGCCGCCTGGACCCAGGCCGCCGGCGATCACGCCGCAACCCTGAGCACCGCGGGAAATCTGGTCACCGCCTATCAAACGATCCTGGATCAGTTCGGCGACACCGTCGTCGGGATCGATACCGGGCTGGCCGGCGGGCTGGACGCGGCCGCGAGCGAGGTGGCGTGATGCGCACGAAATCGCTGGTCACCGAGACCACGCTGAGCACGATCACCCCCGCCGAGGCCGAGGCCAAGATCGCGCCGGTGATCGCCTTGCTCGAGGTGCCGCTGCTGGAACTGCGGAATTCGCTGGGCACCAACACCTCCACCGACCCCGCTGCCGACGTGGTCGCGGCGCTGACCTCGGCGTCGACCGCGACCACCGCCACCGAGGACCCGCACCGGCTCGGGTTGTACGCGCTGGAGTCCACCGAGACCGCCGCGCCCGCCACCCCGGCGCTGCGCCAGACCGCGACCGAGGTCTCGGCGGCGGCCGATCGTGGGCAGCGGCTGAGTACCCTGCTCGGCCAGGCACATTCGACCCAGGCCACCGCGGCGGCCAAGGTCGACGCGATCATCGCCGACTTCCGGCGCAAGGCCAAAGCCGCCGCACCCGCGGTGAACAGCAGCAATCTGGATGCGATCGTCGAACTCGCCGAAGAGGCCATCACCGAGGCGGTCGGGGTGGTCGGCACCGCGAGCACCGAGATGGACCAGTACACCCGCGACACCAAAGACCTCACCAGCGATCTCGGCGGCACCAATGGGGTGACCGTGCCGCCCGGCGCCACCGAGGTCGCGCCGGGGGTCTACGTCCTGGGCACCGGCGGCAGCGATTACAGCACCTACAGCTTCAACGATGACGACGACGAATCGACCGGCGATCCGGCGACCGACGCCCAGCTCGCATTGCAGAAGGCGCTGATCAGTGGCGGTGTCTCGCTCGGCAGCGCCGCCATCGACGCGGGTGTCGAGTTCGGCACGCATCTGATCGACAAGATCGCCGAGGTCGCCATGTACGGCATCGACTCCGGGACCGAGCTGGCGACCACCGGCATCGACACCCTGGCCGCCGGGGTGACCGGCACCGACGGCACCTCGACCATCCCGGCCGGGACCACGCCCACGGCGCCGTCCACCAACGGCGGCAACTCGAACACGCTGTTCGGTGGGCTGGGCGGCACCTCCGACAAGCCGGCCACCACCGCGCCGAGCACCCCGAGCAAGCCGGAGACGACGCTCGCGCCGACCACGCCGGAGCCGGCGTTCCAGGCGCCCAAGACCGAACAGCCGGTGCAGTCCGCGCCGAACACGCCGTCGACCCAGCAGCCGATGCAGGGCGGGGTGATCCCGCCCGCCGCGCGCCCGCAGCAGGACCAGGAGACCGAAAAACCATCCACCGCACCCAAACACGGTCAGCCGGGGGTAGTCCCGGCGCCCGCCTAGGCCGCGCGCATGGACAATCCGTTCGGGGCCTACTTCTCGTCGCCGGACGGCGCCACGCCTGCCCGGCGACGACCGCAGGGCAAGCGGCGGCGCAGGCGGCGGCGCGAGGCCGAACCGCAGACCATCGGCACGAATCCGGAGGTCTGGCCGCCGCCGGAGCCGGAGCCCTTCGACGACCGTCCCGCCGCGCCGCCCGCCTATGTCGAGCCGGTCTATCGCACCGACGACGAGGACGACGACGGGTTCACCGGCGACTGGAACGACTGGCACGACGAGACCGCCGCCACCACCGAGCCGGTGCGCCGCGACGACGTGGACTGGAACGACTGGGCCACCACCACCGCCACCGAGCAGAGCGGTGACCACGTGGAGATGCCGGTCCTGCCACGGCTCAAGGACTTCGGCGGTGGCGGCACGATCAGCCGGCGTCCGCGCAAGTCCTACGACGACGAGCGCTACGACGACCCGCACGGGCGGACAAAGGCCGCGGCGGTGATCAAGGGTGTGGTCGGCGCGCTCGTGTTCGTCGTCGCGCTGGGTCTGGCGGCCAATATCTTCCTCGGGCCGGGCGACCGGGCCGACGAGGCGAAACAAGCGGCCCTGGCCGGGGCGCCGACCACCGAGTCGGCCCCCACCCTGGTCGCGCCCGCGCCCGCGCACGCCGTCGACGGTTGCGAATCCTTCCGCAGCCCGTCGATCACCATCAGCGCCGACCGGGGTGACACCGCCAGCCCGCAGGGCGCGATCCTGGGCTTCGAGTACAGCTATTACGTCGACCGCGACGCCGCCAAGGCCCGCACCTATGTCACCGATGACGCGTATGTCGGCGACGAGGCCGCCCTGGCCGCGGGTATCGCGACGTTCCCGATCGGCGTGAAGTACTGCATCCACATCACCCGCGCCGATTCCACCGATCCCAGCCTGTGGAATGTCACCGTGCAGCAGCAGTGGCCCGGCGACACGGCCATCGAGAAGATCAACCAGACGATGCGGACCACCGAGGTGTCGGCCGGGCGCTATCGGATCACCAGCATCGACCACCGGAACTGAAGAAGTCCCCCGCACCGGGCTGGTGTGGGGGACTTCTTCGTGGCGACCCTGACGGGACTCGAACCCGCGACCTCCGCCGTGACAGGGCGGCGCGCTAACCAACTGCGCCACAGGGCCTTGCTGTACTTCGCTGGAGCAGCGTACGTCAGAGACCGGGTCCGGGCGTAATCGAGCAGGTCGGCAGGGTCCCGGTGACATAGTTGACACTGACGTCAACTTTAACAACACTGTGATCGTGACCACAGGTAGCCACGGGAAACTGCTCATCGCCAATCGTGGCGAGATCGCCCTGCGCATCATCCGGACCGCCGCCGAACTCGGCCTGCCGACGGTGGCGGTGTACGCCGAGGACGACGCCGACAGTCCCCACGTCCACCTGGCCGACGAGGCCATCGCACTGACCGGCACCGGCGCGCCCGCCTACCTCGACCACGCCGCGATCCTCGCCGCCGTCAAGGAGTCCGGCGCCGAGCTGATCCATCCCGGCTACGGATTCCTCAGCGAGAACGCCGAATTCGCGCGTACTTGCGCGGCAGCCGGATACACCTTCGTCGGCCCCGACGCCGCCGTACTCGACTTGTTCGGCGACAAGTCCGCGGCCCGGCGCGCCGCCACGGCAGCCGGCGTCCCGGTCCTGCCCGCGACCGACGGGCCCGGCGACCTGGCCGCCGTACGCGCCTTCTTCGACGCAACGCCCGGCGCCATCATGATCAAGGCGCTCGCCGGTGGCGGCGGGCGCGGGATGCGGGTGGTGCGCGCGGCGACCGAACTCGACGACGCCTTCCGGCAGTGCGCGGCCGAAGCGCAGCTCGGGTTCGGCGATCCCGCCGTGTTCGCCGAGGCGCTGTTCGAGCGCGCCCGCCACATCGAAGTGCAGATCGTCGCGGCGGACGGCCTCGCCCTGGCCATCGGCGATCGTGATTGCAGCGTGCAGCGCAGGCATCAGAAGCTGATCGAGATCGCCCCGGCCCAGGACCTGCCGGACACGCTGCGCCGGGACCTGCACGCGGCGGCGGCCCGGCTGTGCGCGGGCGTGCGCTATCGCGGGCTCGCCACCGTCGAATTCCTTGTCTCCTCCGACGAATTCGTGTTCCTGGAGGTCAATCCGCGAATCCAGGTGGAGCACACGGTCACCGAGGAGGTCACCGGCCTCGATCTCGTCGCCACCCAGCTCGCCCTCGCGCGCGGCACCGCCCTCGACGACCTCGACCTCCCCGACGGCATCCGCGCCGACGAAGCGACCTGCACCGGCGACCCGGCCACCGCCGACGGTATCGCCATCCAGACCCGGGTCAATATGGAAACGATGGCCGCCGACGGCTCGACCGTGCCGACCGCGGGCACCCTCACCTCCTTCGCCCCGCCCACCGGCCCCGGCGTCCGCGTCGACACCTTCGGTCGCCCCGGCCTGACCCCGAGCCCCCGCTACGACTCGCTGCTGGCCAAGGTGATCACCCGCACCCGCGGTGGATCCTTTCCCGCCGCCGCCCGCAAGGCCGAGACGGCGCTGGCCGAGTTCACCGTCGGCGGGCTCGGCACCAATATCGCCTTCCTGCGGGAGATTCTGGCCGACAGCGCTTTTCGCGCGGGCGCCGTCACCACCGATTTCCTCGCCGAACGCCTGCCCGCGTTCGTGGCGGCGGCAGGCAGGCCGGAGATCGCGGTCGGCGCGGTCGAGCTGTATCCGGGCCAGGAGGCCGTGCGCGCGCAGCTGGCGGGGACCGTGGTCGAGGTGGCCGCCGAGGGCGACGAACTCGGCGCGGGCGCGCAGCTCGCCGTGCTCGAGGCGATGAAGATGCAGCACGTGCTCACCGCGCCCGCGGCCGCCACGACCGTGCGGGTGCTGGTGCGGCCGGGCCAGGTCGTCTCCCCCGGCGACCCGCTGGTGATCATCGCCCGCACCGGCGCGGGCGAAACCGGTGACGCGCGCACCGAACTCGACCTCGATCGCCCGCGCGCCGATGTCGAGGAGATCGCCGCCAGGCACCGGGTGACCCTCGACGACGCGCGCCCCGCCGCGATCGCCAAACGACACGGACTCGGCCGCCGCACCGCCCGCGAGAACATCGCCGACCTGGTCGACCCGGGCAGCTTCGTCGAATACGGCGCGCTCGCCGTCGCCGCGCAGCGCAGCAGGCGCAGCGAGGACGACCTGATCGCCAACACCCCGGCCGACGGCCTGGTCACCGGCCTGGCCACCATCGGCGCCGACCGGGTCGGCCGGGCGGCGGCCGAGGCGGTGGTGGTCTCCTACGACTACACCGTGCTCGCCGGCACCCAGGGCAAGGTCAACCACGCCAAGACCGACCGCGCCTTCGAGCTGGCCGCGCGCAAACGGATTCCGGTGGTGCTCTTCGCCGAAGGCGGTGGCGGCCGCCCCGGCGACACCGACTGGACCGGCATGGGCCTGGACGTGCCTACCTTCCGCGCACTGGGCGCGCTGCGCGGGCGGGTACCGCTGGTGACGATCGTGTCGGGCCGCTGCTTCGCCGGCAATGCGGCACTGGCCGGGTCCTGCGACGTGATCATCGCGACCCCCGACGCCAATATCGGTATGGGCGGACCGGCGATGATCGAGGGTGGCGGGCTCGGTGTGTGGCGGCCGGAGGACATCGGCCCGATCGAGGTGCAGCGGCGCAACGGGGTGGTCGACCTGGTCGCCCGCGACGAGGCGCACGCGGTGGCGCTGGCCAAGCAGTACCTGAGCTACTTCCAGGGCCGCGTCACCGATTTCGAGGCGCCGGACCCGCGCCTGGCCCGCCAGGTGGTGCCGGAGAACCGGTTGCGCGCCTACGACATCCATCGCGCGATCGAGGCGATCGCCGATCTCGGCTCGGTGCTCGAGCTGCGGGCGGACTACGGGGTCGGGATCGTCACCGCGCTGGTGCGGGTGCAGGGCGAGCCGTTCGGCCTGGTCGCCAACAGCAGTCATCACCTGGGCGGTGCCATCGACGCCGAGGCCGCCGACAAAATGGGCGATTTCCTCACGCTGTGCCAGTCGTTCGGGCTGCCGGTCGTCTCCCTGTGCGACACACCGGGATTCATGGTCGGGCCCGAGGCGGAGAAGACCGCGACGGTGCGCCGGTTCAGCCAGTTGTTCGTGCTCGGCGCGCAGCTCAGTGTGCCGTTCGGGATGGTCATCCTGCGCAAGGGCTACGGGCTCGGCGCGATGGCGATGGCCGCCGGGCACCTGCGCGCGCCGAACTTCACCGTGGCCTGGCCGACCGGGGAGATCGGCCCGATGGGGCTGGAGGGCGCGGTGCGGCTCGGTTTCCGCAAGGAACTCGAGGCGGTCACCGATCCGGAGGAGCGCGAGACGCTGTTCGGGCAGCTGCTGGCGCTGGCCTATCAGCAGGGCAAGGCACTCACCGCCGCGACCGGGTTCGAGCTCGACGATGTGATCGATCCGGCCGACACCCGCGCCTGGATCGCCACACTGGTCCGATAGTTGACGTTGACGTCAACTTCAAATAAGTTCGGGTCATGTCACTCTTCGAACTGTCCGAACGGGCCGAGAAGTACCGGGCTGACCTGCTCGAATTCATGGACAGCCAGGTCTATCCGGCCGAGCCGGTCTACGACGCGCAGATGCGCGAATCCGGCGACCCGCACTTCCAGCCACCGATCCTCGAAGAGCTCAAGGCCGAGGCCAAGCGCCGCGGCCTGTGGAATCTGTTCCACCCACACCCCGGTCGCGGCCCCGGCCTGACCAACCTCGAATACGCGCCGCTGGCCGAGATCATGGGCCGCAGCCACCTCGCCTCGGAGGCCTGCAACTGCAACGCCCCCGACACCGGCAATATGGAGGTGCTCGAGCTCTTCGGCACCGACGAGCACAAGCGCAAATACCTGCAACCACTGCTCGACGGCACCATGGCCTCGGCGTTCGCGATGACCGAACCCGCCGTCGCCAGTGCCGACGCCACCAATATCGAGCTGTCGATGGTGCGCGACAGCGACGAATACGTGCTCAACGGCCGCAAGTGGTTCGCCAGCAACGCCCTGCACCAGAACTGCCGGGTGCTGATCGTGATGGGCAAAACCGATCCGGCCGCCGCCCCGCACCGTCAGCAGACCATGATGGTCGTCCCGATCGACGCACCCGGTGTCACCGTGCTGCGCGGGCTGCCGGTCTTCGGCTACCAGGACCGCGAAGGCCACGCCGAGATCGACTTCACCGATGTGCGGGTGCCGGTCACCGACGTGCTCAAAGGCGAGGGCGAGGGTTTCGCGATCAGTCAGGCGCGGCTCGGCCCCGGCCGCATCCACCACTGCATGCGCAGCATCGGCATGGCCGAACGCGCGCTGGAACTGCTGTGCAAGCGGGCGCTGTCGCGGGTGACCTTCGGCCGCCCGATCGCCGACAACGCCAATATCCAGGACTGGATCGCCGAGGCGCGCATCGAGATCGAGATGATCCGGCTGCTCACGCTCAAGGCCGCGCATCTGATGGACACCGTCGGCAACAAGGCCGCGCGCACAGAGATCGCCGCCATCAAGGTGGCCGCGCCGAGCATCGCGCTCAAGATCGTCGACCGGGCCATCCAGGTGCACGGCGCCGCCGGCGTCACCGACGATTTCCCGCTGGCCATGGCCTGGGCGCACCTGCGCACCCTGCGCCTGGCCGACGGCCCCGACGAAGTGCACAAGCGCAGCATCGCGCACCAGGAACTGCGCAAATACAAGGAGAGCAAGTAGATGACCGGACTGGATCTGACCGGCCGCGTGGCCATCGTCACCGGCGCCTCGCGCGGCATCGGCCTCGCCATCGCCCAGGCGCTGGCCGCCGCGGGCGCCGAGGTGGTGCTGACCTCGCGCACCCAGGAATCCGCCGACGCGGCCGCCGCGCAGGTCGGCGGCACCGCGCTCGGTGTCGCCGCGCATGCCGTCGACGAAGACGCCGCGCGCCGTTGCGTCGAGCTGACCATGGAACGCTTCGGCCGCATCGACATCCTGGTCAACAACGCGGGCACCAATCCGGCCTTCGGCCCGGTGATCGACCAGGACCACGCCCGCTTCGCCAAGATCTTCGACGTGAACCTGTGGGCGCCGGTGCTGTGGACCTCGCTGGTCACCAAGGCCTGGATGGGCGAGCACGGCGGCGCGATCGTCAACACCACCTCCATCGGCGGGTTCACCCTGGAACCGAACATCGGCCTCTACAACGCCTCCAAGGCCGCGCTGACCCACCTCACCAAGCAGCTGGCGCTGGAGCTCGCGCCCGCCGTGCGGGTCAACGCCGTCGCGCCCGGTGTGGTGCGGACCAAACTGGCCGAGGCGCTGTGGCGCGAACACGAGCAGGCCGTCGCCGGCGCGACCGCGCTGGACCGGATCGGCGAGCCCGCCGATATCGCCGCCGCCGTGGCGTTCCTGGTCTCCGACGCGGCGAGCTGGGTGACCGGCGAGACCATGGTGATCGACGGCGGTCAGCGGCTCGGTGACGCGGCCCAGTTCCGTGGCGGGGTGTCGATCGGTGGCTGAACTACCCGTGGCCGGCGTCGATCCGCCGGCGATCGGCCGGTGGTTCACCGCGCTCGGCATCGAGCACACGGCACCGTTGCGCTTCGACCGGATCGGCCTCGGCCAATCGAATCTGACCTACCTGGTGCGAGACGGCGGCGAGCGCCGCTGGGTACTGCGCCGGCCGCCGCTCGGGCACCTGCTGGCCTCGGCGCACGATGTGGTGCGCGAGGCCAGGATCATGGCCGCGCTCGCGTCGACCGAGGTGCCGGTGCCGCGGATACTCGGGGTCCTCGACGATCCGGCGGTGTCGGAGGTCGCGATGGTGCTGATGGAGTTCGTGGACGGGCAGGTCGTCGACACCATGCCGGTGGCCGAGGCGCTCACCCCGGCCCATCGCGGTGCGATCGCGGCCTCGCTGCCACGCACTCTCGCCCGCATCCACGCCGTCGATCTCGAGACGGTCGGCCTGGCCGATCTGGCGAGCCACAAGCCCTACGCGCAGCGCCAGCTCAAACGCTGGAGCAGTCAGTGGGAGCAGTCCAAGACCAGGGAACTGCCCGCACTCGACGACCTCACCCGCCGGCTCACCGCCGCGATCCCCGAACAACGCGAAGTGACCCTGGTGCACGGTGACTTCCACCTGCGCAATGTGATCACCTCCCCCGCCACCGGCGCGGTGGTGGCCGCGCTGGACTGGGAGCTGTCCACCCTCGGCGACCCACTGGCCGACATGGGCAGCCTGCTGGCCTACTGGGCCGAGCCCGGCGAGGACATCGCTGGTGACTTCCCCGCCTCGGCACTACCCGGTTTCCCGGACCGCGCGGCGATGTCGCGCGAATATCTCGCGCTGACCGGCCGCGATCCGGCCGCGCTGCGGTACTGGCACACGCTGGGTTTGTGGAAGCTGGCCGTCATCGCCGAAGGCGTGCTGCGGCGCGCGCAGGACACTCCGCAGAACCGGGCGGCCGCGGGCACGCCGACCGTCGCGCGGATCGACGCGATCGTGCACAAGGCGCTCGAGGTCGCCGCCGAGGCCGGAATCTAGCGGCGGGCGGGATATAAATACTGCATGGATCGTGCCGCGGAGACCGACAGTGAGAGTGCGCCGCCCTCGATGGCGCGCACCTCGCTGTTGCGCGATCTCCCGGCCACCCCGCGCGGTCTGCGCACCCGCGCGGCACTGATCGCCGCGGGGCGCACCGTCTTCGAGCGGATGGGTTACCTGGACACCCGCCTGGTCGACATCACCCAGGAAGCCCAGTGCTCGTCGGGCACCTTCTACACCTATTTCGCCGGGAAAGAGGAGATCTTCGCCGCCATCCTCGAGCACGCCCAGGAGGACATGCTGCACCCCGGCATGGCCCGGGTGGACGCCGAGGACGACCCGGCGGCGATCATCGAGGCGAGCAACCGCGCCTACTTCGAGGCCTACCGCCGCAACGCGAAACTGATGGGCCTGCTCGAACAGGTAGCCGCCATCGACCCCGAGTTCGGCACCCTGCGCCAGAACCGCGCCGACGCCTTCATCCACCGCAATGCCCGCAGCATCGCCGACCTGCAACAACGCGGCATCGCCGACCCCGACCTCGACCCGCTGCTGACCGCACGCGCCCTGTCGAGCATGGTCAGCCGCCTGGCCTTCCACCACTTCGTCCTCGGCGCCGACACCGAGAACCTCGACGACCTCGTCTTCACCGCGACCCGCCTGTGGGTCAACGCCCTCCGCATGCGCTGACCCGCCGCGTCGTCTGGACAAAAAAAGCCCCCTCACCTGGTGTTTTCGGTGAGGGGGTTGTGGTGGCCAGAGCCGGGATCGAACCGGCGACCTTCCGCTTTTCAGGCGGACGCTCGTACCAACTGAGCTACCTGGCCGCAGGCACCCATACTGAATGCCGAACGCGAAGCGCCGGAAGAATCTCCGGCGCTGACTTGCGACCCTGACGGGACTCGAACCCGCGACCTCCGCCGTGACAGGGCGGCGCGCTAACCAACTGCGCCACAGGGCCTTGCTGTACTGCTACACAGTCCGAAGACTGTACCCCCTACGGGATTCGAACCCGCGCTACCGCCTTGAAAGGGCGGCGTCCTAGGCCGCTAGACGAAGGGGGCTCGTCCCGGATTCCTCCGGACCGGCTTTCAACGTTTCCGTTGGGAGCTCGCATAGCTTATGACAGGTGTGCGCAGACTTCCAAATCGGCTGGTCAGGCGCCCAAACCGAGGTCGTCGAGGCGTGCTTGCGCGCGCCAGCCATCGTTGCGGAAGTGCTGGATCCACAACGGGGTTGCCATCGACTCCACGATAACCTCGAGCACCTCGGCGAAGCGCCCGCGCAGATCGGCGGCCGAGCCGGTGGCGATCGGGTCGACCAGATAGCGCTGGCCGGCCAGCGCCGCGGCGAGCGTGCGGGTGAAGCGGTCGGGGTCGGCGTCGGCGCGCAGCTGCCCGTCGTCGATGGCGCGCACCGCGAGTACCCGGGTGGCGCGGCCGACGATGCGGCCGCCGCCGTTGCCCGCGTCGCGATGGAAGTCGGGCTCGATCACCAAGCGGTACTCGGCCTGCACGACGGTGTCGTGCTCGAGGCGCAGGGCGATCTCGTCGACCATCCCGTGCAGCACGTCGAGCGGACCGAGGTCGGTGCGCGCCAGCCAGCGCTCCGCGCAGAACCGGTAGCGCTCGACCGCGGTCTCGAGTACCGCGCGGGCCAGATCCTCTTTGGAGTCGAAGTGGAAGTACATCGCGCCCTTGGTCGCCCGCGACCCTTCCAGAATGCGGTTGAGCGACGCCGCGGCGTATCCGCTCTTCCCGAACTCGACGGCCGCGGACTTGATTATCGCCGCGCGTGTCCGGCGCGCCCGCTCTTGCTGCCGTGCCATGCTCGAAACGCCTCCGAACGTTCTCGTCGCCCTCGATCAATTACCGACCGCTGACGCGAATAGTTGTTTTATTTCGGTACCCCACCGGCTATAGTTCGCCCGCCCGGGTGCGCCGCAGGGGGTGCACACTCGGGCTCCACTACCTGTGAGAACCGCCTCCTCCTGCGGTAACGACTACCCCTTTGCCAGGAGTTCGCGTGCCCATCGCGATCACCCCGGCACTCGAACCCTCATCGAATTCCCAGCTGCCACACCGGGCGCCGAGATGTCGCAATACGCAGCGCCGGTGATTGTTCCGAGATTCACCAGGCGATCACCGTACCTGCATTCGCGGGTCGACACGCGGCAAATGAGGCACCCGTCCGAACATCCGGTCCGGATATCCACCGCAGCAAACGGGTAGCGACAAAAGTGGTTACATCGGCTACCAATTCCACAGTGGCACAATCCGGTTGACCAGGGCTTCTACCCGTCGGCGAACCCCCTGCGATTCGCCGAAAGATCGCGAGACCGGCGCCCATGCCACTCCACCTCATCGGGCACACACCCTCTCCTGATCCAAACATGTTGCACAACAACAGTATTCGATGACAGCCCGAAACAGGAAGTCCGAACATCGGTGGGCACCAGAGGTTTACCGGACATCGCCGGACCCCGCGCCGCCGTTACCGGCGACCACCAGCTCCGATCCGCGCCCCCGACGCCGACCGGGTACCGGTATTCGGCCCACAGCCACACCGTCCGCTAGACTCTCCGGCGCGCCCCTTTAGCTCAGTTGGTAGAGCTGGTGACTTTTAATCACTAGGTCGTAGGTTCGAGTCCTACAGGGGGCACCACGGATACCCTGGGCCGCGACCCGGGCCTACCGGGCACCCCTCTACCCAGGCGGAGCCGATGACTTCATTCGATGATTTGCTCTCCCAAGTCCCGATCGCCCAGATCGCCGATCAGCTCGGCGTCGACCAGGCGACCGCTACGACGGCCGTGACGGCCGCACTGCCGACACTGCTCGGCGGCCTGCAAGCCAACGCGGCCCAGCCGCAGGGCGCGGCCGCACTGCTCGGGGCGCTCGACAATCACGGTGGCCTCGTCGAGGGCGCGGGCGCGGTCGACCTGAACCAGGTCGACGTGGCCGACGGCGAGAAGATCGTCGATAACGTCTTCGGCAGCGAGAAGAACACGGTGATCAGCGCGCTCGGCGGCACCGGGGAGGCCGGCGGCAGCGCCCTGATCGGCAAACTGCTGCCGATCCTGGCCCCGATCGTGCTCGCCTACCTGGCCAAGCAGGTCACCGGTGGTGGCGGTGCGGCGGCGCCCGCACCACAGGCCTCCGGCGGCGGGCTCGGCGATCTGCTGGGCGGGCTGCTCGGCGGCGCGGGCTCCACCGGCGGGCTGGGTGGCATGATCGGCGACGCGCTGTCCAAGAACTCGGGCGGCGCGCTGGGCAGCGTGCTCGGTGGCCTGCTCGGCGGCAAGCGCTAACACCGCGCGGCCCGCAGCGATAGTCCCTACGCTGCGGGCCGAGCACCTAGACTCGTAAGCACGACCAAATCGGCATAAGCCGACGATGTGGCCTCGCACGAATGTTTCGCATCACACCTACGGTGCCGTAAGGTATGGCCGCATCGCGACGTTCGACCGCAAGCCAGACAGCGAAGGGTTTTTACATGGCAAGGGATCTGACTCAACTCGAACTGCTCACGGAGTTGGAGCCGGTTGCCGAGGAAAACGTCAACCGGCACCTGTCGCTCGCCAAGGAATGGCACCCGCACGACTACGTGCCGTGGGACGAGGGCCGCAACTTCGCCGCCATGGGTGGCATCGACTGGGATCCGGAGCAGTCCAAGCTCAACGAGGTCGCCAAGGCGGCCATGATCACCAACCTGCTCACCGAGGACAACCTCCCGTCCTACCACCGGGAGATCGCCGAGAACTTCTCCCAGGACGGCGCCTGGGGCACCTGGGTCGGCCGCTGGACCGCCGAGGAGAACCGCCACGGCATCGTGATGCGCGACTACCTGGTGGTGACCCGCGGCGTCGACCCGGTCGCCCTGGAGAACGCGCGCATGGTCCACATGACCAACGGGTTCGCCTCCCCCGCCGAAGTCGACGCCGGATTCCTGCACTCGGTCGCCTACGTGACCTTCCAGGAGCTGGCCACCCGCGTGAGCCACCGCAACACCGGCCGGGTGTGCGACGACCCGATCGCCGATCGCATGCTGCAGCGCGTCGCCGCCGACGAGAACCTGCACATGATCTTCTACCGCAACCTCTGCGGCGCGGCGCTCGACCTGAGCCCCGACCAGGCCATCGAGGCCATCTCGCTGATCGTCGAGAACTTCCAGATGCCCGGCGCTGGCATGCCGAACTTCCGTCGCAACGGCGTGCTGATGGCCAAGCACGGCATCTACGACCTGCGTCAGCACCTCGAAGAGGTCGTGCAGCCGGTGCTCAAGAAGTGGAACATCTTCGAGCGCACCGACTTCACCGCCCGCGGCGAGGCCACCCGGGAGCGGCTGGCCGGCTTCCTGGACAAGCTCGGCCAGGACGTCCTCAAGTTCGAGGAGCAGCGCGACAAGATGCTCGCCCGCGAAGCCAAGAAGCGCGAGCTGGCCGGCGTCTGATCCGTCCACGCGAAAAGCGCCGCCCGCCGAGTCGACTTGGCGGGCGGCGCTTTATGCTGTGCTGG